>NZ_JBDPLY010000004.1:0-460173 GCF_039871695.1 Actinomadura sp. B10D3 | reverse complement strand
TGCGTTGAGGCGTTCGGTGGTTTTGGCGAGGGGGAAACACCCGGTCCCATTCCGAACCCGGAAGTTAAGCCTCTCAGCGCCGATGGTACTGCATGGGAGACTGTGTGGGAGAGTAGGACACCGCCGGACTCATATTGCAGGAAGGCCCCGCCGGATTCGGCGGGGCCTTTCTCATTTCTCCGGTGCGTGGCCGCCGCGTCCGGCGAAAGTGTCCCAGAGGATCGCGGCCGGTTCGGCCGTGGTGAACAGCGATTCGATGCGGGACCGGTCGCCGTCCAGATGAGTGAGGGTCTGCACGCCGAGGAACATCGCCACGGCGATCATGCCGAGGTCACGGGACGGGACGAGGCTCTCGAAGGCCGTCCCGGCGACGAGCCGGCGCACGGTGGCCGCGGCGAACTCCGACCACGACTCGACGTGGGCGAGCAGCTCGTCACGCAGCCGAGGCGACGCCGACGACGCCCTGAACAGTTCCTGGACGGCGTCGATGTGCCCCTGGTCCCGCATGTCCTCGGCGTACAGCTCGCGGAGACGGGCGAGCAGCTCGGTGGCGTCCGAGCAGGAGTCGAGGACCTCCTCGTAGCGTTCCCTGCGCGCCCGGCTCGTATGGCTCAGCGCGGCGACGAGCAGGTCCTCCAGGTCCTCGAAGTGGTAGTAGATGACGCCCGGCGCGAAACCACCCGTCTTCGCGATCGAACGGGCGGTCGTCCCCGCGTAGCCCTCGATGGCAAGCGTCCTGATGGCCGCCTCGAGCAGACGTCTCCTCGCTTCCGCGCGGGGCGCCATGGCCGTCAGAGCACCTTCCGCGGCTGCACTCCGGCCTCCGCGAGAACGGGGTCGAGGCGGCGGGCGAGCCGGGCCAGATGGTGGCTCGGCACCTGCGGGTACAGATGGTGCTCCAAGTGGTACGTCAACTCCAGGAACAGGGCGGGAACGACACGGCCGCGCAGGGTGTGGGTCTGCGTGAGCGGTGTGTCCCCGTAGTGCCGGTGCGGCAGGTGGACGGTCAGCAGCGGATACACCCAGCTTCCCACGATCACCATCACCGCGTACACGAGCAGGCCCCGCGAGAAGAACAGGCCGGCGCCGACGGCCACGAACGGCAGGGCCGCTTCGGCCAGCAGCCACGCCCGCTGGCTCACGCTGGCGCGGCGGAACGCCCACCCCCACAGGCGGGCGAGGAACACCGGCCCGTACAGGACGGCGCCGACCGCGGACAGGTTCGCCGGGTACCCTTCCGGGTCCTCGTCGCTGGGGAACGTGCGGTGGTGTTGCAGATGGGTGGCGCGGTAGGCGTGGCCGCTCTCCAGCAGCACGGCGCCGAGGAGGAACAGGGCCCACTCGGTCGACCGCCTCCCGAGCCCCAGCGACCGGTGGACGACGTCGTGCGTCGCGGTCACCACCGCCACGAAGATGCCGAAGGCGACCAGCGGGGTGAGCCACCACCACCCGGCCGCCCACACGGCCGCGAACAGCGCGGTACCCGCGTACGGCAGCGACAGGGTGAGGACGCGTCGCCCTCTCGTGGTGACGAGCAGGTCGGGGCCGAGTTCGGAAAGCCTGGGGATCATCGGGCCACCCCCGTCCGGCGCGCGGTCCTGAGCACCTCGTCCGCGACGATCCTGCTGCCCAGCGCGCACGCGACGGTGCCGAGCCCCGGCCAGGTCGAGTCACCGACGAGCCAGAGGCCCGGCACGCCGAGCGAGTGGGGGATCGCGTTCTGGTTGGCGTTGCGCGGCGTCTGGTGCGCGCCGCCGACCGCGCCGCCGGGCCGGAACGCGAAACGCTCGTACGACCGGGGCGTGCCGACGTCCCATACCCGGGCCCGTTCGCCGAGGGTCGGATGGACGCGGCGGGCCAGCCCGACGAGATGCTCCCCGGCGGCCCGCTTGCGGACCTCGTAGTCGGCGTCCGGCAGGCCCTCCCAGTCCGCCAGCGCGGTGTGCGTGGAGATCATCACGGCTCGGTCGCCCGGCGGTGCGCTGTCGGTGTCGCCGGGCGCGGACACCGACACGAACATGTTGTTGCCGTCGCCGAGCGGCCGGTCGTAGTCCTGGAGCAGCTGGTGATGGGTGAACTCCTGGCCGGCGACCTCGTCCTCCGGCACGCCGAGGAACACCACGATCGCGCCGCCCATGTCCTTCTCGTCCCGTTCCAGGTAGGGGCGCAGCGGCCGGGCGGCGTCCGGGACGACGCGCGCGGTCGTCTGCGCCGGCAGGGCGCTCACGACCTGCCGGGCGTGGACGATCCCGCGTTTCGTGTGGACGTCGAACGCCCCGGGTCGTCCGGTGACCCGGTCGACGTGGCAGCCGACCCGGAGCCGGCCGCCCATCCCGCGGTAGTGCGCGAGGAAGCGGCGCCAGAAGCCGCGCATCCCGCCGTCGGCGCGGGTCAGCCCGGCGCCGCGGATGGTGACCCCCAGCGCGGCGTTGATCAGCGGGGCGCGGTCGACGGTGCTGTGCACCGTGTCCTCGACGAGCATCGACAGCAGCCCCACGAGCGGTTTGTCGCCGCGCAGCCTGTGCCGGACGAGGACGTCGCCGAGGGTGGTGTTCAGGTGCCGGGCGAGCGGGAGGCCCCGCGGCCCGAGGGCCCGCAGGTTGTGGGTCAGGTCGGCGGGGCGCCGTATCGGCAGCCGTACTCCGGCGCGGCTCGCGTCCCAGAACACCTGCGCCAGATGGTCGAGCCGCGCCCAGAAGGCGCGGTGCGCGGGGCTGTCGCCGAGGGCCCGCAGCCGCTCGCGATGCCAGGCCCGGCTGTCGCGGTGGAGGGTCACCGTGCGGTCGGGCAGCCAGCCGACGTAACCGGGCAGGGCCTCCCCGGGGACCGGGTCCATGCCGATCGCGTCGAGGAGTTCCGCTCCGACGCCGCCGGGCTCGAAGTCGACCATGGTCGTCGCGCCGACGTCGAAGGAGAAGCCCCGCCGCCGGTAATAGCCGGCGCAGCCGCCCACGTGCCCGTGCGCCTCGACGACGAGCGTGGAGACTCCGGCCGCCTGCAACCGGGCCGCCGTCGCCATGCCCGCCAGGCCCCCGCCGAGCACCGCGACCTCGCACGACACCGGGAACCGCGGCGCCGCCCTCGATGGGCGTACATTTTGAACACTTGTTCTGAACATACGTTCAGAAGCTGCCGATCATGCCGCGGCGTCAACGTGACGTGTCCGACATGGCCGGAGGCGGCCGTCCCGGCCGATAACGCGGGCTTGCGGCGTCGGAGGGAGTGCCTAGGCTGCTGACGGCGTGCGGAGCCTCAAGTCGGAGGATCGCGCTGCTCCGCGATCTCTACCTCCAGAGCCGGGCGAGGTCGGGGTGAGCGCGTTCTGGGGTGACGGTGGTTATGCGGCAGCGGGCTACGCCCGCCTTGACGAAGGGATCCTCGGTGGTGATCTCCTCCGCGCCCTGGCGGTCGACGCCCACGGCGATGATGAGCCCGCCCTCCGACGTGGGGACGGTCCGGCCGGAGAGGACGAACGTGCCGGCGGCATGGTGCCGTTCGAGGAACGCCACGTGGTCGGCGACATGCGGTTCGGCCGCCTGTTCCGTACCCGTGTACTCCAGCCGCAGCAGGTGCAGCATCCGACCTCCCCGATCTTCGCCTGCGACCGGACGAGTCTGCCGGAGGACGGGGTGAGGTAGCGTGCCGGGGCTCTCAGCACGACTTGCGGAGATCGTGGACGCGCTGCCGCTCACGCCGGACATGCGCGTCCTGGAGATCGGGTGCGGACCCGGGGCCGCCGCCCGCGCCATCGCCGCCCGGCTCGACGCCGGGCACATCCTCGCGATCGACCGCTCCGCCAAGGCGATCGCGCAGGCGGAGGCGTCCTCGGCCGAGGAGATCGCGTCCGGGCGGATGAGCGTCCGGTGCGCGGCCATCGAGGACTTCACCCCGGAACCCGGCGAAGGCCCGTTCGACCTCGTCCTCGCCGTGCGGGTCGGGGCGCTCGACGGCCGCCACCCCGAGGCGGGGCGCAAGGCCAGGGAGCGCATCGCCGCCGTGCTGGCGCCTGGAGGCCGCCTCCTCACCGACGGCGGCGATCCCCTGCGGGAGGTGCCTCTGTGACCCGAGCGGGCCCGGTCAGCGGCCGAGCACCCGGTCGAGGGTGATCGCCCACTGCCTCAGCAGGCGGGTACGGCGCGCCGAGTCGTCGGTGAGCAGGTCGGCGAGGCCGAGGCCGCGGACGAGGTCGAGGGTCGCCTGCACCGTCTCGCGGACGCCGGGGACGGACTCGTCCGCGCCCAGCGCCTCGACAGTGAGCCGGTGCGCCTCGCGTCCGACCTTGGCCTCCAGCGGCACGATCCGCGCGCGGAGCTGCTCGTCGGAACCGGCCGCGACCCAGAGCTGAAGGGCCGCCCGGAAGAGCGGGCTGGTGTACATCTCGCCGAGCAGGGTCACCACGTCCAGCGTGGACGGACGGTGGTCGGCGAGCGCGTCCAGGCGCTCGCGCATCTGCGCCATTCGCACGTCCGACCCGTACTCGACGGCCGCCGTCACCAGCTCCTCGCGCGTCCGGAAGTGGTGCTGGGCGGCGCCCCGGGAGACGCCCGCGCGCTCGGCGACCACCGCGACGGTCGTCCCCGCCCAGCCGACGGACGCCAGGCATCCGACGGCGGCTTCCAGGAGGCGCCGGCGGGTGGCGCGGCTGCGGTCCTGTTGGGGTTCGCGGGGCAGTGCCTGGGCGGTCATGCGGTCCTCGGGTCGGTGGCCTTCCAGTCAACCAAAGGAGCACGGGGAGAAACAATCATGCGCGATTGATTTTTTCGGAGCGGGCTGGCAGGGTGCTGGCATGAGCCAACCGTTGCGGGTGGGCAACGCCTCGGGCTTCTACGGCGACCGCTTCTCCGCGGTCCGGGAGATGCTGGAGGGCGGGCCGCTGGACGTCCTCACCGGCGACTACCTCGCCGAGTTGACGATGCTGATCCTCGGCCGGGGCAGGATGAAGGACCCGGACGCCGGGTACGCGACGACGTTCCTGCGGCAGATGGAGGAGTCCCTCGGGCTCGCGGCGGAGCGCGGCACGAAGATCGTCACCAACGCGGGCGGGCTCAACCCGGGCGGGCTCGCGGACCGGCTGCGCGGGCTCGCCGCCCGCCTCGGCCTCGACGTCCGGATCGCGCACGTCGAGGGCGACGACCTGCTGGCGCGGGCGGGCGAGCTCTGGCCGGCGGACGAGCGCTACGGTCCGCCGCTGACGGCGAACGCCTACCTCGGCGCGTGGGGGATCGCCGAGTGCCTGCGGGCCGGGGCCGACGTGGTCGTGACCGGCCGCGTCACCGACGCGTCGCTGGTGGTGGGCCCGGCCGCCGCGCACTTCGGCTGGGCGCGCGACGACTGGGACGCCCTGGCCGGCGCGACCGCCGCCGGGCACGTCCTGGAGTGCGGCGCCCAGGCGACGGGCGGCAACTACGCCTTCTTCCAAGAGATCTACAATGTAAAGGCGCTGGGCTTTCCGATCGCCGAGGTCCACCCCGACGGCTCCAGCGTGATCACCAAGCACGACGGCACCGGCGGCGCGGTGAGCGTCGAGACCGTCACGGCGCAGCTCCTGTACGAGGTCGGCGGGCCGTTCTACGCCGGCCCGGACGTGACGACGCGGTTCGACACGATCGAGCTCGCGCAGGACGGCCCCGACCGGGTGCGGATCGCCGGTGTGGAGGGCGTCCCGCCGCCGCCGACCACGAAGGTGTGCCTGAACCACCTCGGCGGCCACCGCAACGAGATGACGTTCGTCCTGACCGGCCTGGACGTCGAGGCGAAGGCCGAGTTCGCGAAGGCGCAGCTCGAGGAGGCCTTCGGCGACGCCCGCCCCGCCCGGGTCGAGTGGACCCTCATCGGCACCGCCGAACCCGACCCGGCGACGCAGGGCAAGGCCACCGCCCTGCTGCGCTGCGCCGTCCTGGACCCCGACCCGGAGAAGACGGGCCGCGCCTTCAGCAGCGCAGCCGTGGAGCTCGCCCTCGCCGGCTACCCGGGCTTCACGATGACCTCTCCGCCCGGCAAGGGCAGCCCGTGCGGCGTCTACAAACCGGCGTTCGTGCCCAACGAGCTGATCGACCACGTGGCGGTCACCCACGAAGGCCCCCGTGTACCGATAGCACCGGCCCCCGTCGTCGCTCCGCTCCCAGCGGATGACGCCTCCCCGGCACAGGACGGTGGGAGAGGCGTGGTTCAAGATGCCTCCGCCCAGTCCCCACCCGCCCGGGGGGTCCAGCCCACTTCCAGTGTCGAACGCCCTGGTCCCGGGGCGGGAGACGAACACGAATCTGTGGACAACCCCCGTCCGCCACACACCCTCCGGGAGCCCCTTGGGAGGGTCGCCGGGGCGCGGAGCGGGGACAAGGGCGGGGACGCCAACATCGGCGTGTGGGCCCGGACGGACGCCCAGTGGCGCTGGCTGGAGCCCTTCCTCACCATCGACAAGATCCATGAGCTGCTCCCGGAGACCCGTGACCACGTCGTCCGGCGGCATGTGCTGCCCAACCTGCGAGCGGTGAACTTCGTCGTCGAAGGGCTGCTGCAGGAGGGGGTGTCGGCCTCGACCCGGTTCGACCCGCAGGGCAAGGCACTCGGGGAGTGGCTGCGGTCCCGCCTCGTCGACATCCCGGAGACCATCCTGTGACGCTCAAGAGCACCCTCGACACCCACGGCCCGGAGTACCGGGAGCGGCGCGAGGCCATGCTGGAGAAGCTGGCCGCGCTGGACGCCGAGCACGCCAGGGCGCTGGAGGGCGGCGGCGATAAGTACGTCGCCCGCCACCGCAAGCGCGGGAAGCTGCTGGCCAGGGAACGCATCGAGCTGCTGCTCGACCCCGACTCGCCGTTTCTGGAGCTGAGCCCGCTCGCTGCATGGGGGAGCGACTTCCCCGTCGGGGCGAGCATCGTCACCGGCATCGGCGTCGTCGAGGGCGTCGAGTGCGTGATCGTGGCGAACGACCCGACCGTCCGGGGCGGGGCCAGCAACCCGTGGACCGTGAAGAAGAGCTTCCGCGCGTCCGACATCGCCCTGGAGAACCGGCTCCCCCTCATCAACCTGGTCGAGTCGGGCGGCGCGGACCTGCCGACGCAGAAGGAGATCTTCATCCCGGGCGGGCGGATGTTCCGGGACCTGACCCGGCTCTCGGCGGCCGGCATCCCGACGATCGCGCTGGTGTTCGGGAACTCCACCGCCGGCGGCGCGTACATCCCGGGCATGTGCGACTACGTCGTCATGGTCAAGGAGCGCGCGAAGGTGTTCCTCGGCGGGCCGCCGCTGGTGAAGATGGCGACGGGGGAGGAGGCCGCCGACGAGGAACTGGGCGGCGCGGAGATGCACGCCCGCACGTCCGGGCTCGCCGACTACATGGCCGCCGACGAGACGGACGCGCTGCGCCTCGGTCGCCAGATCGTCAAGAACCTCGGCCACCGCAAGCTCGGCCCCGCCCCGGGCCCGGTGGAGGAACCCCTGTACGACGCGGAGGAGCTGGCCGGGATCGTCCCCGAGGACCTGAAGATCCCCTTCGACCCGCGCGAGGTCATCGCCCGGATCGCCGACGGGTCCCGGTTCGACGAGTTCAAGCCGCTGTACGGGACGAGCCTGGTCACCGGCTGGACGCGCGTCCACGGCCACCCGATCGGGATCCTCGCCAACGCGCAGGGCGTCCTGTTCGGGGACGAGGCGCAGAAGGCGGCGCAGTTCATCCAGCTCGCCAACCAGAGCGACACCCCGCTGCTGTTCCTGCACAACACGACCGGTTACATGGTCGGCAAGGAGTACGAGCAGGCCGGGATCATCAAGCACGGCGCACTGATGATCAACGCGGTGGCCAACAGCAAGGTCCCGCACATCTCGATCGTGATGGGCGCCTCCTACGGGGCGGGCAACTACGGCATGTGCGGCCGCGCGTACGACCCGAGGTTCCTGTTCACCTGGCCGAGCGCCAAGTCGGCGGTGATGGGGCCGCAGCAGCTCGCGGGCGTGCTGTCGATCGTCGCCCGGCAGGCGGCCGAGGCGCGCGGGCAGGCGTACGACGAGGACCAGGACCGCGCGATGCGGGAGATGGTCGAGGCGCAGATCGAGGCCGAGTCGCTGCCGTTCTTCCTGTCGGGGCGCCTCTACGACGACGGCGTGATCGACCCGCGCGACACCCGCACCGTCCTCGGGCTGTGCCTGTCCGCCGTCTGCAACGCGCCCGTGCGCGGCGCCGACGGCTTCGGCGTCTTCCGGATGTGAGCGTACAAATGATCAAGAGTCTGCTGGTCGCCAACCGCGGCGAGATCGCCCGCCGCGTCCTGCGCGCCTGCCGCGACCTCGGCATCGCGACGGTCGCCGTCCACTCCGACCCGGACGCGGACGCGCCGCACGTCCGGGAGGCGGACGCGGCGGGGCGGCTGCCCGGGGCGTCGCCCGCGGAGACGTACCTGTCGGCCGCGCGGATCCTCGCCGTGGCCGAGCGGGCCGGGGCCGACGCGGTCCACCCCGGCTACGGGTTCCTGTCGGAGAACGCGGACTTCGCGCGGGCCGTCATCGACGCCGGGCTGACCTGGGTCGGCCCGCCGCCCGCCGCGATCGCCGCGATGGGCTCCAAGATCGAGGCGAAGAAGCTGATGGCCGCGGCGGACGTCCCGGTCCTGCCCGAACTCGACCCCGCCGCCGTGCCCGGCGACGGCTTCCCGCTGCTGGTCAAGGCGTCCGCGGGCGGCGGCGGGCGCGGCATGCGGATCGTCCGCGAACCGGGCGGGCTGCAGGACGCCGTCGCGGCGGCCCGGCGCGAGGCGGAGTCGGCGTTCGGCGACCCGACCGTGTTCTGCGAGCCGCTGCTGGAGGACGCCCGGCACATCGAGGTGCAGATCCTCGCCGACGCGCACGGCACGGTCTGGACGCTCGGCGAGCGCGAATGCTCGATCCAGCGCCGCCACCAGAAGATCGTCGAGGAGGCGCCGTCCCCGGCCGTCGGGCCGGACCTGCGCGCCCGGCTGTGCGAGGCGGCGGCGAACGCGGCCCGCGCGATCGGGTACGAGGGCGCCGGCACGGTCGAGTTCATGCTCGCCCCCGACGGCCGCTTCTTCTTCCTGGAGGTCAACACCCGGCTGCAGGTCGAGCATCCGGTCACCGAGTGCGTGTACGGGGTGGACCTCGTCCGGCTGCAGATCGAGGTCGCCGAAGGCGCGCGGCTGCCGCGGGACGTGCCGGAACCCCGCGGCCACGCCATCGAGGTCCGCCTGTACGCCGAGGATCCCGCGCAGGACTGGCGGCCTGCCAGCGGCACCCTGCACACTTTCGAGGTGCCCGGTGCCGACACCGCGTTCACCGTTCCCGCGGCGCACGGCCTGCGGCTCGACAGCGGCGTCGAGAGCGGCGCGGAGGTCGGCGTCCACTACGACCCGATGCTCGCCAAGCTGATCGCCTGGGCGCCGACCCGGGCCGCCGCCGCCCGCAGGCTGGCCGGCGGCCTGCGCGGCGCCCGCATCCACGGCCTGACCACGAACCGCGACCTGCTCGTCCGGATACTGGAGGAGCCTGCCTTCCTGGACGGCGACACCGACACCGGCTACCTCGACCGCGTCGGCCTCGGCACCCTGGCCGCGCCGCTGGCGGACGAGGCGGCCGTGCGGATCTCCGCGCTGGCCGCCGCGCTCGCCCAGGCCGCCGCGAGCCGGTCCGCCGCGACGGTGCTCGGCGGCCTCCCCTCCGGCTGGCGCAACGTCCGGTCCCAGCCGCAGCGCAGGACATTCCACGGACCGCACGGCCGCGTCGACGTGGACTACGACCTGAACCGGGGCCGCCTGACCTCCGGGCAGTTCCCCGGCGTCTCGCTGGTGAGCGCCGCACCGGAGAAGGTCGTCCTCGACCGTGACGGCCTCCGCGAGACCTTCACCGTGACCGCGGTCGCGGACCGGGTGCACGTCGACTCCCGCCTCGGCCCGGTGACGCTGGACGTCGTCCCGCGGTTCGCCGACCCGAGCGACCAGATCGCGCCCGGCTCCCTCCTCGCCCCCATGCCCGGCACCGTCGTGCGCGTCGAGACGGAGGCGGGGGCGGAGGTCGCCGCGGGGCAGGTCCTCGTCGTCCTGGAGGCGATGAAGATGGAGCACCGCGTCGCCGCGCCGTCCGCCGGGACGGTCACCGAACTGAACGTCGCCGCCGGACGGCAGGTCGAGTCCGGCGCCGTCCTCGCCGTCATCGAAAGGACCCCCGGATGAGCTTCGTCGAGACCGAGGAGCGGCAGGCGCTGCGCGCGGCCGTCGCGGAACTCGGTGCCAAGTACGGTTCCTCCTACTACGTGGAGAAGGCCAGGGCCGGGCAGAAGACCGACGAGCTGTGGACCGAGGCCGCGGGGCTCGGCTATCTCGGCGTGAACGTCCCGGAGGAGTACGGCGGCGGAGGCGGCGGCATCGGCGACCTCGCGGCCGTGTGCGAGGAGCTGGCCGCCGCGGGCTGCCCGCTGCTGCTCATGGTCGTGTCCCCGGCGATCTGCGCCACGATCATCGCCCGGTCCGGCACGGACGGCCAGAAGAAGCACTGGCTGCCGCGCTTCGCCGACGGCTCGGTGAAGATGGCGTTCGCGATCACCGAGCCCGACGCCGGCTCCAACGCGCACCGCATCACCACCACGGCGCGCCGCGACGGCGACGGCTGGGTGCTGAACGGGCAGAAGACGTTCATCTCCGGCGTCGACGAGGCGGACGCCGTCCTGTTCGTCTCCCGCACGCAGGACCAGAAGGGGAACCTGCGGCCCTCGCTCTTCATCGTCCCGACGGGCGTGCCCGGCTTCACCTTCACCCCGATCGACATGGAGATCGTGTCGCCGGAGAAGCAGTTCGTCTGCCACCTCGACGACGTCCGCGTGCCCTACGACGCGCTCGTCGGCGACGAGGACGGCGGCCTGCTCCAGCTGTTCGCCGGCCTCAACCCCGAGCGGATCATGGCCGCCGCCATGGGCGCCGGGATCGGCCGGCTCGCGTTCGGCAAGGCGACCGCCTACGCGCGGGAACGGCAGGTGTTCAGGACGCCGATCGGCGCGCACCAGGGCCTCGCGCACCCGCTCGCCGCCGCCAAGATCGAGCTGGAGCTGGCCCGGCTCATGGCGCAGAAGGCCGCCTGGCTCTACGACGAGGGCGACGACATGGGCGCCGGCGAGGCCGCGAACATGGCCAAGTACGCCACCGCCGAGGCCGCGATCCACTGCGTCGACCAGGCCATCCAGACCCACGGCGGCAACGGGCTCACCACCGAGTACGGCGTCGGGATGCTCGCCGGGGTCGTGCGGCTCATGCGGATCGCGCCGGTCAGCCGCGAGATGATCCTCAACTACGTCGCGCAGCACTCGCTCGGGTTGCCGAAGTCCTACTGACACGGTGGCGGGGCGGCAGCGGGCGCCCTACACTCCTGACCGTTCGGGACTTTTCGACCAACTTGACAACGCGACCCGAGGGACTCCCGTGTACGGTCCGCCGCCTGTTCCGCTGCCCAGCGGCCCCCCGCCCGTCCCTCCGCCCGACCAGCCGGAACCGCCACCGGCCGCGCCGCGCGGCCGCCGCCTCGCCGCCTGGGGCATCGACACGGCGCTCCTCATCGGCGCCGCCGTCCTCCTGGGCACGATGACGTGGGGACGGCTGAACGGCGTCCTGGGGGAGGGGCTGTGGTGGGACGCGCTGTCCGCGACCGGCGGGCTCCTGCTGTCGGGCGGCGACGTCCAGAACGCGGCCAAGGACTTCGGGCTGGACATCTGGCACGAGATCGCCGGCGCCATCGAGCAGGCGCTGCTGCTGCTCATCCTGATCGAGTTCCTGCACCAGCTCACGGGCCAGGCGCTTGCCGGGCGGACCGTCGGCAAGGCCGTGCTCGACCTGCGCGTGGAGAACGCGAAGACCGCCAAGTCCCGCGCTCTGCGCCGTTCCCTGGTGACCACCGCGGGAGGGACCGGCCTGTACTGCGCCGCGTGGATCCTCCTCCTGCACGGCATGTTCTTCTTCGCCCTCGTGACGTGGGCGGCCGCCGTGGCGGTGTTCCTGGCCAACAGCGCACCCGCCCTCGTCGGCGCCCGGCGGCGCACCCTCGCCGACCTGCTCGCGGGCACCGTCCTGGTCCGCGCGGGCGGCTACCGGCGCGCCGCCGAGGCCGCCCGGCAGGGAGCCGGCATCGCCTGGGACGGGACGCAGGCGGCGGGCCAGGTCGCGGGCCGGGCCGTCCGCGACAACGCCGCCCGGCTCGCCCAGGCCGAGTCGATGCAGCGGGCCCTGCAGTCCGAGCGGGGCCAGCAGGCGCGGGAGCTCGGCCGCCGGTCCGTCACGAGGATGCAGGACGCGATGCACGGCGAACGGGCCCAGCAGGCCGGTGACATGGGCAAGCGTCTCGGAGGCCGCCTCAAGAACGCCTACAGCGACCGGCGCGCCGCCCGCAAGCAGGAGCTCCCGCAGGCCCCCGAAACGCCCGCGATCCTTCCACCCGAACCGCACTACGACCCGTACACGCGGCCGGACCAGTTCGCCCAACCCGGCCAGTACGGGCAACCCGGCCAGTACGCCCCGCCCGGCCAGTATGCGCAGCCCGAGCCGTCCACGCGGCCGGACCAGCACGGCCGGCCGGGCCAGTACGGCCGGCCCGCGCAGTATGCGCAACCGGATCAGTACGCTCAGCCCGGGCAGTACGCCCCGCCGGACCCGTACGCGCAGCCCGACCCGTACGCCCAGCCCGACCAGTACGTGCAGCCGGGGCAGCAGCCGCCGCCCGGCCCGTACGGTCGGCCCCAGCCGTACATCCCGCAGCAGCGCAACGAGCCGCCGGAGGAAAGCGCCTGAGCGGCCTCAGACGAGGAGGGCGTCGAGCTGCGCCCCGAGCGGGGCCGGCGCGGTCAGGCGGTTGTCCACGGCCACGTGAGGCACCGGAGGCGGCGTCTCCGGCCGCATCCGGGCGGCGAAGGCGTCGAAGCCCGCGAGCTTGCCGGTGTCGCGCGGGGAGCCCCGGTCCTCCAGGCGGCGGCGCAGGGTGGCGGCGTCCGTCCTGATCCACACCAGCTGTACCGGCGGGCCGCCCAGGGACGCGGTCCACTCCGACCAGCGCGACGCGTCCCGGATGTGCCCGGTGAACGGGCCGCTCAGCAGCACCGGGCACCCGTGGGAACGGATCTCCCGCGCGGTGGCGGTCATCCCCGCGTACTCGTGCGGCTTGACGTGCTCGTCGTACCACGGGCCCTCCCGTTCGCCCGGGTCCCGGGCGAACGCCGCGAGGGTCGCCGCGACGAACGGCCCGTACATCGTGTCCTTGTCCAGGAGCGCGGGGACGGGGCGCAGCCGTTCGAGCATCAGGTCCGCCACGGTCGTCTTGCCGGAGCCGGGCGGGCCCGCCACCACCCAGACGGGGGCGGGCGTCACGTCGACAGGCGCATGCGGCGCGTCGCCAGCCGCTCGATGCGCGGTTCGTCGATCTCGTGGCCGAGGCCCGGCTGGGTGAGCGGGACGCCGACGACGCCGCCGGACGAGCGGACGGGCGGGGTGACGAACACCGGCCCGCCCGCCGGGTCGGACACGTCGCTCGGCAGCGTGCAGCCCGGAAGCGCGGCGAGGGCGACCGCCGCGGCCTGCCCGATGCCGAACGAGCCGGACCCGCTGCACCACACGTCCCACCCGGCCGCGTACGCCAGGTCGTGGGCGCTGCGGGCCGCGGTCAGCCCGCCGAGCCGGTCCAGCCGCAGGTGCAGCGCCCGGCCGGCCTGCAGCGACAGTGCCGCGTCCAGGGTCTCCAGGTCGCCGACGGCGGGGGCGACGGCGGTGCCGATCCGGAGCTGGAGCCGGGCGTGCGCGGCGAGGTCCCCGGACGGGAACGGGCGCTCGATCGCCGCCAGGCCGTAGGCGTCCAGGGCCTCCAGCACCGCCATGTGCTCGGACGACTCGGTGTAGGCGTGGCCCGCGTCGGCGACCAGCGCCAGCGCCGGATACGCCTGCCTGATCGCCCGGACCGGCTCGATGTCCCAGCCGGGGCGGACGTCCAGCGTGACCCGGGTGTGGCCCGCCCCGACGGCCTTGTTGACGCGCAGGGTGACCGTGTCCAGCGCGGGCTCGGGGGAGATGTGCGCCCCCGTCACGATCGACGTGCGGGTGCCGCCGAGCGCGTGCGCGAGCGGCAGGCCTCGCGTCCGGCACCACAGGTCCCAGCAGGCCGTGTCGACGGCCGCGGCGGCCTCGCTGGCGCCGAGGTCGGCGGCGGCGGACACGTCCTCGGGACGGTCCCAGTCGAGCCCGATCAGCGCCGGGCCCATGCGCTCCTCGATGTCGGCCCAGGCCGAGCCCGCGCCGGCCGCGCCGCCCGGGACGGCCATCTCGCCCCAGCCGACCGCCTCGCCGCCGTGGAGGCGGACGAGGACGCTCTCCGGCCGCCGTCCGCGCGGCATCGCCACGTGGAAGGCGTCGCAGCCCTGGATCCGAGGCACCCGTACCAGCCCTTCGAGGTAGTCGTCTCCCTCAATGATCCCCCCTCGGCGGACCGGGACGGACATCCGCGCGGGTCAGGACCGCCGCAGGAAAGGGCGGAGCGGCCGCCGCTCGTACCCGCCGTCCGCTAATCCGGCGAGGCGCTCGAACGGGTTGTAGGACGCCCAGTCCCCGCACAGCAGCATCGACACGCCCGCGCACGCCCCGTAGAGCGGGATCATGGCGACGCCGAGGCACCAGGCGTACTGCGTCGAATGGCGCCCCTCATGGCGGAGCAGCCGCGACGTGTCGGACAGGCGCGACGCCTCGCCGCGCAGCAGGACGACGTTGCCGACCGTGAACGCGGACGCGACCGGCACCGGCAGCCGGTAGCCGCCCGCCACGATCAGGCCGTCCGGGCCCCGGCGGAGGCCCCCGCCGCGCGCCGCGGTCGCGGCCAGCAGGAGCCCGAGTCCCGTGGACAGGTTGACCGCGTTGACGATCTGCCGCACCCGATGCGCTCGTTTCACGCGCCCAGTGTCCCCTGCCTCCCGGACCCGGGAAAGCCCGCGGGCGCGGGCGTCCTGGACCGGCTGGGGTCGACTGTCAGGGGCCGGAGGTCAGGGGCAGCTGGCCTTCAGGGAGACCGGCTTGCTGTCGGGCCCGGGGGACTCGGAGCCGTCCGGGGAGTCCGGCGACCGCGTCGGCGTGGTGCCCGGCGTTCCGCTCGGCGTTCCGCTGGGCTTGGCGCTGACCTGCCGGGGGTCGCTGTTCACGGCCTCGGACGTCAGCTTGCGGATCTTGTCGAAGTCGGGGTTGCCGGTGTAGATCAGCGGTGGGACGAACTGCAGGCTGCGGATCTGCGCGCCGTTCTTGACCTTGTTCGACAGCTTCACCAGCGCGGGCAGCAGCTCCTGCGGGATGTCGGTCGACAGGGTCCGCTTGGCCGCGGCGGCGAGCTTGTCGAAGCTCCGCAGGACGGTCTGCGGGTCGGCCTGCTCGGCGATCGCGCGCATCAGGCACTTCTGCCGGCCCATCCGGACGTAGTCGCTGCTGTTGGTGCGGGACCGCCCGTACCAGAGGGCCTCCTTGCCCGACAGCCTCCGGTCGCCCGGCTGCAGGACCGCGCCCTGGAGCCCGTACGGGATCGGCTCGGTGATCTTGACCTTGACGCCGCCCATGGCGTCGATGATGTCGGCGAAGCCGAACATGTCGACGAGGATGTAGTAGTCGACGCGCACGCCGAGGATTCCCGCGATGGTGGCCTTCAGCAGCTCGGGGCCGCGGTGGTTCTTGGCGACGCCGGGCACCACGTCGGGGTGGTTCTCGGCGTACTCGTACACCTCGTTGAGCAGGCCCGGGTTCTGCGGGCCGTCGCCGGTGAAGCCGTAGGGGAAGCGGTCGCGGGCCGGGCCGGGCGGCATCGGGAAGCTCTCCAGGTTGCGCGGCAGGCTCAGCAGCACGGTGTCGCCGGTCTTGGTGTCGACGCTGGCCACCGTCATGCTGTCGGTGCGCACGCCGGTGCGGTTGGAGGCCGCGTCGCCGCCGAGGAGCAGGACGTTGACGCGGGGTTCGCCGTTGAAGGGATCCTCCGCGTCGACCTTCTTGCCGTTCTCGCTGCCGCTGCGGAAGATGCTGGTCAGCGCGTTCCGGTAGACGTAGGTGCTGTGCGCCGACCACGCGACCGGCACGGCCACGGCGAAGCACATCACCGCGACGGAGGCCGCGCCCAGCGCCCGGGCACCGACCGCGAGGCGGGCCGGGCGCAGCACCAGGTAGGAGTGGATCACCACGAGGATCCACACCGCCCCGAGCGCGACGAGCCCGCCGGACATCCGCTGGAGCGCCGCCGGCTGGACGGCCAGGTGCACCAGGTCGGAGCGGTAGATGGTGGCCGCGCCCCCCAGGGCGACGACGACGGACAGGTACAGGGCGAGCAGCAGCCCGCCGGCAATACGGCGGCCGGCGGCGAAATGGGCGATGCCCCACACCAGGGCGGACGCCAGCGTCAGCGCCAGCGCGCGAGGGAGACCCCCGGCTCCGCCGGAGGTGCCGTCCTCGTCCCTTTCCCGGGCATGCCGCCTCGCGGACCGACCCATGTACGCTCCGATTCCCACCCACGGTGATTTAAGCCCTGGCTCACATTATGGACGCGCGGAACCGGGCAAAGGTTGCGTGGGAGTCGACCGCATGCGAGCGGGTGTTGCCTGTGGTACAGCCGTGATCCAGGATATTGAATCCGTCCCCGTCAGGGAAGCCGGGATGATCTTCCGGACGGCGCCGGGCGCGAGTGCGCGGGCGGCGCCGAGCGGCGGAACGATCACCAGCAGGCACAGGACGGCGACGGTGGTGCCGCCGGCGAGGCGCAGCAGCGGCGGCAGCCCGTCCGGCGCCAGCGCGGCGTAGGAATGGACGATCAGCGCCGCCCACAGCACGGCGAGCAGCAGGCAGCCGGCCGCGGCGGCGGCCAGGCCGGCCGGCCCGAGCCGCGGGCCGTGCCCGGCGGCGAGGGCGGCGGCCGTGAGCACGAGCGCCTGCCCGGCGAGCAGCGCCGTGCCGCACCGGGCGCGCCCGGTGAGCAGGAGCGCGATCCCCGGCAGCGCCGGCGACACCCCGGCGATCAGCAGCGCCTCGGCCAGGCCGCGCAGTGCGGCCTCCCCGGTCCGGGCGTCCCGCACGGGGCCCGGAGGCGGCGCGCACGGCACGCGCTCCGGCCGTGCTCGCACCGCGGTACCTGCCGGCGCGCCGTCGATCATGCTCCGCCCCCTTCGCCGACGAAGACCCGTCTCCGTTCGGAGTAAGAGCGTGCAGGTCAGCGAGGGGATAGCGGCGTGCCGGCGGCGGCGTGTCGCGAATTGCGGCGACGGCGGCCCGGTGCGAGAAGCGGCGTTTACCAGCTGCTGGACAGCGGCTTGCCCTCGGCGTAGCCGGACGGGCTCTGGATCCCGATCGTGGCCTGCTCGTGGAACTCCTCCAGGGTGCGGGCGCCCGCGTAGGTGCACGAGCTGCGCAGCCCCGCCACGATCGAGTCGATCAGGTCCTCCACGCCGGGGCGCTGCGGGTCGAGGAACATCCGGGACGTGGAGATCCCCTCCTCGAACAGGGCCTTGCGGGCCCGGTCGAAGGGGGAGTCCTCGGCGGTGCGCAGCCGCACCGCCCGCGCGGACGCCATCCCGAAGCTCTCCTTGTAGAGGCGCCCGTCGGCGGCGCGCTGCAGGTCGCCCGGGGATTCGTAGGTGCCGGCGAACCACGAGCCGACCATCACGTTCGCCGCGCCCGCCGCGAGCGCGAGCGCGACGTCGCGGGGGTGCCGGACGCCGCCGTCCGCCCACACGTGCCGGCCGTGCTGGCGCGCCTCGGCGGCGCACTCCAGGACGGCGGAGAACTGCGGGCGGCCGACCCCCGTCATCATCCGGGTCGTGCACATCGCCCCGGGGCCCACGCCGACCTTGACGATGTCGGCGCCGGCCTCGATCAGGTCGCGGGTGCCCTCGGCGGTCACCACGTTCCCCGCCACCACCGGGACGCCGGGGTCCAGGCCGCGGACGGCGGCGAGCGCGGCGAACATCTTCTCTTGGTGGCCGTGCGCGGTGTCCACCACGATCAGGTCGGCGCCCGCCTCCAGCAGCGCCTTCGCCTTGCCCGCGACGTCGCCGTTGACGCCGACCGCGGCCGCGATGCGCAGCCGGCCCGCGGCGTCCGTCGCCGGCGTGTAGAGGGTGGCGCGCAGCGCGCCCGTGCGGGTGAGGACGCCGGCGAGGCGGCCCTCGCCGTCCACGACGGGGGCGAGCCGGTGGCCGCGCTCGTGCAGCCGGTCGAACGCCTCGCGCGGGTCGACGCCGGCCGGCAGCGTCACCAGGTCGCGGGACATGATGTCGCGGAGCTGGGCGAACCGGTCGACGCCTTGGCAGTCGGCCTCGGTGACCACGCCCACCGGACGGTCGTCCTCGACGACGATGACGGCGTTGTGCGCCCGCTTCGGCAGTAGCGCGAGCGCGTCCCCGGCCGTGCTGGACGGGTCCAGCCGGATCGCGGTGTCCACGACCAGGTCGCGGCCCTTGACCCAGCGGATGACCTCGGCGACGACGCCGACCGGGATGTCCTGCGGGAGCACCGCGATACCGCCCCGCCGGGCGACCGTCTCGGCCATCCGGCGGCCCGACACGGCCGTCATGTTGGCCACGACGAGCGGGATGGTCGTGCCGCTTCCGTCGGAGGTGGCGAGGTCGACCTCCAGCCGCGACCCGACCGAGGAGCGGCGGGGGACCATGAACACGTCGTTGTACGTGAGATCGTGAGCGGAACGCCCACCGTTCAGCAGGTGCACGGCTGTACTACACACCAATCCCGGATCAGAGTGGCTGGGCCACCGAACATTGTCGGTCATACCCGGCGATGCTCCGCACACGCCGGGACGGCCCGCCCGGCACCGGCCCGCGGGGCCGCACCCAGGGGCGATGACACGGTGTCCCCGCCGCGGTGCCGATGTGATCTCCGCCGCGGTGTCCGCCTCCTTCCAGGCATAACGAAAGTGACCGGGCAGACGTGGTTGAAAACGGTGCAACGTGGGGCTTGGCTCTCTGTAAAGTTACCTCTTGACGTAACTGCGCCCCCGATGCACTTTTCTTACATGTGCCTCATGCGGACGGTGGATCCGCCGGAGGGGGCGTGACAGCAGAACACCGGGAGAAGCGCATGCAGGTCACGCACTCGGCCCCGGTGTGCCCCGTTCGTCCGCGCCGCGGGCCGTTCCGGCCGCGCGGCGATCGCCCGAGTGATCACCGCGCCCGCGCGCGCCCGCCGCCCGCGCGGCCGCGCCGCGCCGAGCGCGGCGCGGCCCGGCAGCGTTGCGCTCCCGCGCCGGTTTACGCGACGTCGGAAACGTCGCCTTCCAGAACCGGTCACCGACGCTTCGACGGCCGCCGGGCATGGCGAACACGAGCAAGATCAATATTTGACGCCATACCGTCCTGAAATGGAATGATCTTGCAGTCGCTGGCAAAACGATTCACCACATGTCGAGGAGGAGAACCGTGCTGGATGCGGTCGACGCCGTGCTCGTCCGCGAGCTCCAGCGGGATGGCAGGGCGACGTTCCAGGCGCTCGCCGACCGCGTCGGGCTTTCCCGCACGGCCGTGCGGGCACGGGTGCAGCACCTTCTCGAAACGCAGGTCGTCCGGGTCGTCGGCATCGTGCACGCCGCCGTCGTCGGCGCGGAGGCGATCGGGCACGTCTCGGTCACCGTGGAGGGCTCCGCCCGGGAGGTCGCCAAGGCGGTCGCCGAGCGCCCCGCCGTCAGCTTCACCGCGCTGACCGCCGGCCCGTACGACCTGGTCGCGCAGGTGCGCACCCGCGACGACGCCGCGCTCGCGGCCGAGGTGGACCAGATCCGGTCCGTCCCCGGCGTGCGCGCGGCCGAGGTGTTCCGGTCGGTGGCCACCGTGCGCGACACGCACACGGTGGTGCGCGAGCTCGGCGAGGTCACCCTCGACGACATCGACTGGCGGCTCCTGCACGAGCTGCAGCGCGACGGGCGCGCCCCCTACACCCGCCTCGCGCACGTCATCGGCCTCTCCCAGGCGGCCACCCGGGCCCGGGTGGTCCGGCTCATGCGCACCGGCGTCATCCAGGTCACCGGCCTGGCCGACCCGCTGGCCCTCGGCGCCGCTGAGCTCGGCGGTTTCGGGCTGCTGGTGACCGGGGGGCTGCGGGCCGTCGCCGACGCGGTCGCCGCCCAGGACGGCGTCCGGTACCTGGCGACCGGCTTCGGGCGCTACGACATCGTCGGGCAGGCCGAGGCGGCCTCGCGCGGCGAGCTGGTCTCCGTGCTCGACGCCATCCGGTCGGTGCCCGGCGTCACGGTGCGGGAGTCCTGGCACCACCTCGACGTGGTGAAGGAGTCCTACACCGTCGAGCTCCCCGCCCAGCCCCTCAACGGGTCGTCCTGACCCGGACCGCAGCCCCGGCCACGGCGCGCACCGTGGCCGGGGCCACCGCACGTCCCGCTAGTCGCGGTTGAGGGCGACCTCCTCCAGGTCCAGCTCGTGCATGACGCGGGTGAGCACCTCGTCGTCGATGCGCCGCTCGTCCCGCATCCGGACGAACACCCGGCGCTCGGCCTGCAGCATCTCCCGCCGCAGCCGCCGGTACGTCGCGGTCGGCACCTCCTCGCCCTCCGGGCCCGTCCCGCCGCCGAGCCTCTCCCAGGCGCGCAGCTGCCGCTGCTCGGTGAGCTGGCGCAGCCGCTCCACCACCGAGTCGTCCAGCCTCTCCGCGGCGTTCAGCTCCTCCAGCCGCTCCAGCGCGGCCTGCGCGGCGGCGTGCTGCGCGCCGGCCTCCGCCACCGTGTCGCTGTAGCGCTCGCGGTCGCCGGCGATGCCGAGCGCGCGGATGAGCGCGGGGAACGTCAGGCCCTGGATCAGCAACGTCCCGAGGACGGTCGTGAACGTCAGGAAGAGGATCACATCGCGGCCGGGGAACGGGCGGCCGTCGTCGGCGAACGGGATCGCGAACGCCGCGGCGAGCGACACCACGCCGCGCATCCCCGCCCACGACACCACCACCATGCCGCGCCGGCCGACCTTCCCGCGGGCCCGTTCCCGCCGCGACAGCAGCCGGGAGAGCTGGGCCGCCGGGAACACCCACGCGAACCGGGCGGCGACCGTGACGGCGAAGACGGCGATCGCCCACCAGGCCAGCTCCTGCCATCTCCACCCGGACAGCCCGTCGATCACCGGCGGCAGCTGGAGCCCGATGAGCAGGAAGACCACCGACTCCAGCACGAAGACCATGACCTTCCAGAACGAGTGCCCGATCAGCCGCGTCACCGCCGCGGACTCGGTCTCCCGGTTGCCGAGGTACAGCCCGCTGACCACCACCGCGATCACCCCGGAGGCGTGCACGCTCTCGGCGATGAGGTAGGCCGCGAACGGCGCGACGAGCACCACGCCGTTCTCCACGAGCGGGTCGTCCAGCCGGGTGCGCAGCCAGTGCAGCGGCGGCCCGAGGAGCAGCCCCACGGCCGTGCCGGCGGCGGCGGCGAACAGGAACCGCCAGACGCCGTCCACGAGCGTGAACCCGGCGCCGGTCGCCGCGATCAGCGCGACCCGGAACGCGGTGAGCGCCGTCGCGTCGTTGAACAGGCTCTCGCCGACCAGCACCGTCACCGTCCGGCGGGGCAGGCCGAGGCGCTGCGCGACGCTCACCGCCGCCACCGCGTCGGGCGGCGCCACGATCGCGCCGAGCACGCACGCCGCCGCCAGCGGCAGCCCGGGGACGAGGAGGTACGCCGCGTACCCGACGGCGAACGTCGTGAACAGCACCAGCCCGATCGACAGCAGCCCGATCGACCACGCGTTCTCGCGCAGGTTGGCGAACGAGCTGTTCCACGCCGCGGAAAACAGCAGCGGCGGCAGGAAGACGTAGAGCACGAACTCCGGGTCGAGCTCGAACTCCGGCACGCCCGGGACGAACGAGAAGCCCAGTCCCGCGATCACCAGGACCAGCGGCGCCGACAGTCCGAAGCGGCGCGCCCCCGCCGCCACCATGAGGGCGCAGACCGGGATGGCCAGCAGCCACAGCGCGTGTGTCGTCTCCACCCGCCGAATGATGGCATGGCGGAACGCCCCGGCACCCGGCGAGGCGGCGGGTCAGCGGGCGTGGTGGTCGCGGGGCGTCTCCTTGGCGAACGTCAGGAAGTCGCGGGCCGCGGGCGGCAGCCGCCGGTGCGCGTGGACGAGCCCGATCATGCGGGTGAGGGGCGGCATGAACGACCGGACGGTCACGCCCTCGGTGTCGTCGATCTGGTTGCGGTACCAGAGCAGCGAGCCCATCCCGGCCCGCACCCAGCCGAGCCACGCGCCGCGCTCGTCGGACTCCACCGCCGGGACCGGCCGCGCGCCGATCCGCCGCAGCATCGTGTCGATCTCGGCGCGCGGGGCGCTGCCGCGGGCGGGCAGCACGAGCCGCATCCCGTCCAGCGCGGCCGGCGGCACCGGTTCGCGGACCTTCAGCGCGGGCGGCGAGATCAGCACCACCTCCCGCTGCTCGAACGGGTGCGCGGTCATGTCGCCGGGGACGGGCAGGTCCGTCAGCGCCAGCTCGGCGCGGCCCACCCGCAGCGCCGTCGCGACCTGGTCGCGGTCCGCGCAGCGGATCACCCGGACCCGGACGGCCGGCTGGTCCCGGGCGAAGCGCGGGATGAGCCGGCCCGTCAGCTCCGGCTCCAGGGACGCGGTGACGGCGATGCGCAGCTCCGCGCCCCGCCCGTCGGCGCGGGCGACCGACAGGCCCTCGATCGCGTCGACGGCGTCCAGCGCGACGCGGGCCTGCCGGACGACCTGCTCGCCGACCGGGGTCAGCACGACGCCGCGGCCCGACCGCGCGAACAGCTCGACGCCGAGCTCGCGCTCCAGCTCGCGGACGGCCCGCGACAGCGCGGGCTGAGCCACGTAGAGAGCCTGGGCCGCCGACGTCATCGTGCCGTGGTCGGCGGTCGCCACGACGTAGCGCAGCTGCCGCAGATTCATGCACCGACCGTATGCCAACGAACCGCTGCGGTCCTGGACATAGCCGGATCCGGACCGGGTGTGGCCGCGCCGGTACCGCCGATCAGGCCTTGGCGTCCGGTGCCGGGCCTCCCGGCGGCGCCGCCGGGATCGCCTCCCGCTCGGGCTGGAGCGGCGGGGCGCCGACGCCGCAGTGGCGCCTGCACTCCGGCTCGACGGCCTCGCCGGTCGGCGTGCGCAGCGCGTCGTCGTTCACGGTGAGGAAGGTCAGCACGGCCCCGGCGGCCAGGAGCGCGGCGCACGTGACCATCGCGAGCCGGAACCCGTGCGCGAACTCGCCGGGATCGTTCAGGGCGTCGCCCGTCAGCCCGGTCAGCGGCGGGATCGCCGCCACCGCCAGCAGCCCGGCCGCCCGCGCCACCGCGTTGTTGACGCCGCTGGCCACGCCCGCGTGCCGGGCGTCGGCGGTGGCGAGCACGGTCGCGGTGAGCGGCGCGACCACCGCGGAGAGCCCCAGCCCGAACACCACCACGGCGGGCAGGACGTCCCGGACGTAGGACGAGTCCTCCCCGACCCGGCCGACCAGCAGCATCCCGACCGCCGCCACCACCAGCCCCGCGGTCATCGGGCGCCGCGGGCCGATCTTCTGCGCGAGCGCGCCCGCCCGCGCCGACAGCAGCAGCATCAGCACGGTGACGGGCAGCAGCGCCGTCCCCGCCGCGATCGGCGAGAACCCGCCGACGACCTGGAGGTTGAGCACGAACAGGAAGAACAGCACGCCCATGGCGCCGTACATGATGAACGTGACGACGTTGACGGCGGAGAACTGCCGCGAGGCGAACACGTCCAGCGGCAGCATCGGCTGCGGCGCGGGGTGTCCCGTCCGCGCGCCCGGCAGGTGCGCGCCCCGCCCGCGCATCCGCTCGACCAGCACGAACGCCACCGCCGCCGCCAGCCCGGCGAGGGCGGCGGCGGTGATGACCGGCGGCGCCGCGCCCCCGCCCGGCGCCTCGGTGAGCGCGTAGGTGGTCCCGGCGAGCGCCAGCGCCGCCAGCACCGCGCCGAGGATGTCGAAGCGCCCGCGCGCCTCCGGGTCGACGCTCTCGGGGACGTGCCGGGCCGCGACCAGCACCACGACGGCGGAGAGCGGCACGTTCAGCAGGAACACCCACCGCCAGCCGGCCGCCTCGACCAGCCAGCCGCCGGCGAACGGGCCGACCGCGCCCGCGACGCCGCCGAGGCCCGACCAGGCGCCGACCGCGCGGGGACGGTCGTCGGCCGCGAACGACGCCTGGATGATCGCCAGCGAGCCCGGGGTGAGCAGGGCACCGCCCACGCCCTGCAGCGCCCGCGCCAGGATCAGCGTCTCGATGTTCGGCGCCATGCCGCACAGCACCGACGCGACCGCGAACCAGACCACGCCGACCAGGAAGATGCGGCGCCGCCCGAACCGGTCGCCCAGGGAGCCGCCGAGCAGGATGAAGCCGGCGAGCGTCAGCGTGTAGGCGTTCACGGTCCACTGGAGGCCGGCGACGTCGGCGCCGAGGTCCCGGCCCAGTGCCGGGAGCGCCACGTTGACGACCGTCGCGTCGAGCATCGCCACGCTCGACCCGAGCACGGTCGCCAGCAGGATCCAGCGTCCGGGGCCACTGCGCAGCCGGACGTCGGGCATCAGACGATGAGGTTGTCGACGAAGCACCAGCGCCAGTCCTCGCCCGGCTCGAACGACCGGACGATCGGGTGCCCCTCCTTCTGGTAGTGGGCGGTGGCGTGCCGCATCGGGGAGGAGTCGCAGCAGCCCACATGCCCGCAGCCCAGGCAGAGCCGCAGGTGGACCCACCGCGTCCCTTCGGCGAGGCACTCCTCACAGCCCTGCGGCGTGTTGGGGGACGGATCCTCTGCCGGAACGGTCTGCACGTGATCGCAAGTGGCCATGTCTGAATCGTGCCACGGCGCCGGTAACCGGATCACCAATGATCGGGGCTGAAGGGCTCGTCCTCCGGGCGGGCGGACTCCGACAGCAGCCGCAGGTCCGACTGGACCATCATCGTCACCAGGTCCTCGAACGACACCTCGGGCTCCCAGCCGAGCTGCTCGCGGGCCTTCTTCGGGTCGGCGCACAGCAGATCCACCTCGGCCGGACGCGTGTACTTCGCGTCCAGGACGACGTGGTCCTCCCAGTTCAGGCCCGCCGTGCGGAACGCGAACTCCACCAGCTCGCGTACCGACTGCGTCTGGCCCGTTCCGATGACGTAGTCCTCGGGGGAGTCCTGCGCCAGCATCATCCGCATCGCGCGGGCGTAGTCGCCGGCGAAGCCCCAGTCGCGCCGCGCGTCCAGGTTGCCGAGCCGCAGCTCCGTGGCCAGGCCCAGCTTGATGCGCGCCGCGCCCAGCGACACCTTCCGCGTCACGAACTCGGCGCCCCGGCGCGGCGACTCGTGGTTGAACAGGATGCCGCTGACCGCGAACATCCCGTAGGACTCGCGGTAGTTCTGCGTGATGTAGTGCCCGTAGCTCTTCGCCACCCCGTACGGGCTGCGGGGGTGGAACGGCGTCTTCTCGTTCTGCGGGGTCTCCCGCACCATCCCGAACATCTCCGAGGAGGACGCCTGGTAGAAGCGGATCTGTTCGCTGCCGGGCGTGCGGGACGGGCTGATGCCCGACACCACCCGGATCGCCTCCAGCATCCGCAGCACGCCCATGCCGGTGACCTCGGCGGTCAGCTCGGCCTGCTGCCACGACATCGGCACGTAGGAGATCGCGCCCAGGTTGTAGACCTCGTCGGGCCGGACCCGCTCGACCGCCGAGATCAGGCTGCCCTGGTCCAGCAGGTCGCCGGTGGTGATCTGCACGTCGCCGATGTGCTTGCGCAGCCGCGACACATGGGGGTTCGCCTGCCCCCGCACCAGGCCCCAGACCTCGTACCCCAGCCCGAGCAGATGCTCGGCCAGATACGAGCCGTCCTGTCCGGTGATGCCGGTGATGAGTGCTCGCCTGGACAGCGGATCCTCCATGGCTGAATTAGGTCCGACGCGGGCCCACCACGGGCAGAACCCGCAACGAGCGTGAAATATGAGATTACCGACCAGAACATGTCCATGACGAGGGAGGGCGCCGTTTGAACCGAATTCCCTTCTGGTTCGCCCGCCGGCCCGCGCGTGTGCCACGGTGAGACCCATCATGAGCTCTCCGGACGCGCCGCCGCTGCGGCTGAACGGGCGCGAGATCGGCCCGCGCGCGATCATGGCCGTGGTGAACCGCACGCCCGACTCGTTCTTCGACCGCGGCGCCACCTACGGCTTCGACGCGGCCCTCGCCGCCGCCGGCCGGGCCGTCGCGGCCGGCGCCGACATCGTCGACATCGGCGGGGTGAAGGCCGGCCCCGGGGAGGACGTCGGTGTCGCCGAGGAGCTGCGGCGGGTCGTCGACCTCGTCGCGGCGGTCCGGGAGCGGCACCCGGACGTGGTGATCAGCGTCGACACCTGGCGCGCGGAGGTCGGCGAGGCGGTGGCGCGGGTCGGCGCGGACCTGCTGAACGACACCTGGGGCGGGCCGGACCCGCGGCTCGCCGAGGTCGCCGCGGCGCACGGGATCGGGCTCGTCTGCGCGCACGCCGGCGCCCTCGCCCCCCGCACCCGCCCGCACCGGATCGGCTACGACGACGTCGTGGCGGACGTGGTCGGGCACGTCACCGCCGAGGCCGAGCGCGCCGCCGCCCTCGGCGTCCGCCGGGACGCGATCCTCATCGACCCCGCGCACGACTTCGGCAAGAACACCCGCCACTCGCTGGAGATCACCCGGCGGCTCGGCGAGCTGACCGCCACCGGATGGCCGGTCCTGGTCGCGGTCTCCAACAAGGACTTCATCGGCGAGACCCTCGGGCGCCCCGTCGACAAGCGGGGCGTCGGCACCATGGCCGTCCTCGGTGTCTCCGCGCTGCTCGGCGCCCGCGTGTTCCGCGTCCACGACGTCCCCGCCGCCCGGGCCGCCCTGGACGCCGTCAGCCGCATCGGCGCCGCGGGCTGACCCAACGCGGGCTCAGCGCGGGCTCAGTGCGCGGCCTCGCGCTGGCGGGCCCGGTAGGCGGCCACGTGCATGCGGTTCCCGCACGTGCGGCTGTCGCAGTAGCGGCGGCACCGGTTGCGGGACAGGTCGACCAGCACCCGCGAGCAGTCCGGCGCCTCGCAGGTGCGCAGCCGGTCCAGCTCGCCCGCGGCCACCACGTAGGCCAGCGCCATCCCGCAGTCCGCGGCCAGGTGCTCGCCGAGCGGTGCGCCGGGCGCGAAGAAGTGCACGTGCCAGTCGTAGCCGTCGTGGTCGGTCAGGTGCGGCGTGGCGCGGACCTCGCCGACGATCTCGTTGATCAGCCGGACCGCGGACGGGACGCCCTCCGCGCGGAAGACCGCGTGGAACCGGGCGCGCAGGTCCAGCACCCGGGCCAGGTCGGCCTCGGTGAGCGCGCCGACGTCGCTGAAGGCGTTGCGCTCCACGAACCCGCGCAGGCCCGGCAGCCCGCCGAGCCCCTCCGCGCCGGACGCCGCCGCGCCGGTGTTGATCAGGTCGACGACGACGGCGAGCGCGTGCTCGGTGTCATGAGTGAAGATCACAATGACTCCAGTCTCCGAGGGCCGGGCGGGTGTGCTCCCGGCGGCGCCGCCGGGGCCGGCACGCGGCCCGCGGACCCCACCTTATGACGCGGAGCCCTCCCGTTTACTGGCACACCGCCAATATACGTCGGGGCGCGGGGACGGCCTCGACGGCCGGAACGTTCCACATCCGGACACTTGCGTCGAACGGTGTGGTGGCAACTGGAAGTGGCTGGTTCAGCGCTCGTAATGCGGGTCGGCGACGACCGGGTAGAACGCGTCGGTGTGCTGGACCCGCATCGTGACCGCGGAGCCCTCCAGCGTGTAGTCCGCCTTCACCTGGCGGAACATCGAGTCGCTCGCCCACGGGTTGTAGAGCCGCCCGACCGTCGCGCCGTAGCGCAGGTGGACGACGTCGTAGCCGCCGGACGGCATCGACTCCAGGGTCAGCCCGTCGGCGAGGGAGACGGCGAACCGGAACTCGGTGGGGGCGTCGGGGCCGTGGATGACGGTGAGCAGCCGCACCCCGCCGGCCGTCGTCTGCGCGACGATGTCGGTGTCGACGTCCACGCCGACGAACACCCGCAGGCTGGGACGCAGGACCTGGGCGACGGTGTCGGCGGCCGCCACGTCGATGCCGAGGTGGATCCGCTGCCCGTCCCGCGTCGGCACCCACACGCCGTCACGGGCCCGCTGCCCCCAGGCGACGTCGGGGTTCTCCATCTCCTGGGGCTCGTTCTTGCCCCGCGCGACCAGGATTCTGGAGGCGGCGTTCATCGCCGCGGCAGCCCCGTCCCGTGCATGCCTCATGGCGGGCCCCCTCGCCTTCTGTCATCACTTCCGCGGCTTCACGTTCGCCCTGGGTTTACCACGGGCGGGGCGGGCGGGACGCCCCTTGGCCTGCCCCTGGTCGATAAGCGACGTTCGCCCCGTGCGTCGTTGGACCTTACACCACGCTTATACGCCCCGGTCGGGGCGGGCGCCGAACTCTCCGGCGGCCGTTCCCGGCCGGGGCGGGCGCCGTCACGATGCGCGCTCGGAGCCTCACGCGGGCAGGCGTCCGCGGGCCGTCCCGACGAAAGCGGACGGCCCGCGGCGAGGACCGCCTCAGGCGAGTGCCGGCTCACCCACGGTGACGGAGGCCGACAGGTCGGCGAGGGCCTCGCCGAGCCGGTCGAGCGCGTCGGAGATCCAGGGCAGGGACGCCGGGTCGGGCGCCGCGAGGGCCGCGAGGCGCTGCTCGTCGTCCTCCCCGTAGAGCAGGCTCGGCGCCACCCGCATGCGCAGCGCGGACGGGGCGTCCCCGAAGGAGCTGCCCGGCAGGACGCCGACGCCGTGGCGTTCCAGCAGCAGGTGCGTGAGGTCGGCGGCCGTCCGGACGCCGTGGCCGGTCTCCAGGACCTCCCGGATCGGACCGAAGTCGGGGTAGACGTAGAAGGCCGCTTCCGGACGCGTGACCCGCGCGCCCGCGGCGGCGAACCGGTCGGCGACCGCGCCGGTGATCGCCGCGTGCAGCCGCCGGCTGCGGTCGACGTGCTCGACCAGCTCGGGCGGCTCGGCGAACGCGTACGCGGCGGCGTGCTGCATCGGCGCCGGGGCGCTGGACCAGATCTCGCTCGCCACCCCGAGCAGGCTGCCGCGCAGCGCGGCGCCGAACGGCCCGTCCGGCAGCCGCGCCACCCCGATCCGCCAGCCGCCGGCCGCCAGGCTCTTGCTCAGCGCGGTCGTCACCACCGTCCGCTCCGGCGCGTACAGGGCGGGGGAGGGCACCGTCCGGCCGGGGGAGTGCACCAGGTCGCGGTAGATCTCGTCGGAGATCACGACCAGGTCCTGCTCGCGCGCGACCGCGCACAGCCGCCGGACGGTCGCCTCGGACGCGATCGTCCCCGTCGGGTTGTCGGGCAGCGTCACCACCACGGCCCGCACGTCGCGCCCCCGGGCCCGCGCCCGCACCACGGCGTCCGCCAGCAGCGCGGGGCTCGGCACGCCGCCCTCGCCCGGCGGGGTGGCCACGCGGATCGGCTCCGCCCCCGCCAGGGACGTCTGGGCCGCGTAGCTCACCCAGCTCGGCGCGGCGACCACCACATCACCGCCCAGCGCGGTCAGCAGGGCGAACAGCAGCGGTTTGCTCCCCGGGCCGGCGACGACCGCGGACGGGTCCGTGGGCAGCCCGCGGCGCGCCCAGTATCCGGCCGCGGCGGCGCGCAGGGCGGACGAGCCGGCCACCGGCCCGTAGCCGCCGCGGTCCGCGGCCGCGCCGAGCTCGCGGGTCAGCGCGGGATGGATGGGGATCCCGGCCTCCCCGAAACCGAGCGGGAGCACGCGTTCGCCGCGTCTCCGCTTGCGGGCCATGGCTTCATTGACCGCGAGCGTCGCCGAGAGCGGAACAGGGCGAGGGGTGAACGACACCGGCCGGACGGCGGCGGGATGGTTATGGGCAGGCATGAACTACTCCAAGGCATGCGTGATAGACGGTGGGTGACCGTGGAAATCCCCGTGTGCTGCGACCCTGCCGGGTTCGCTTCATGCTTGCCCCCATTTAGCATCATTACAAGCGACTCTCGTCGATGGTGACCGTAAGATGGGCTGATGCTGGAGCTCCGCCGCCTGCGGCTTCTCGCCGAATTCGCCCGCCGTGGCAGCATCGCGGCGACCGCCGCCGCCCTGGGCTACACGGCCTCGGCGGTCTCCCAGCAACTGGCCGCGCTCGAACGGGAGGCCCGCGTCCCGCTGCTGGACCGGACCGCCCGCAGCGCGGAGCTGACCGATGCCGGACGGCGCCTCGCCGACCGCGCCGAGGAGATCCTCAACCTCGTGGAGATGGCCGAGGCGGAGCTGTCGGCCCAGGCCGACGCCCCCATGGGGCGGGTCGTGGTCACGGCGTTCCCGACCGCCGCCGTGGCGTTCGCGCCCGCGCTGGCGCACAGCCTCGGCGACCATCCCGATCTCACGTTCGTGCTGCGGCAGACCGTGCCCGGCGCGGGGATCCGCCAGGTGCAGAACGGCGAGGTCGACATCGCCCTCATCGACGACTGGACGGGGAAGGTCCCCGAGCAGTCGCCCGCCGCGCTGGAGTTCTTCCACCTGCGGCGCGATCCGCTCGTCCTGGTCGTCCCGAGCACGCACCCCATGTCGCGTCCGGACCGGGTCGTCGACCTGCAGCAGCTCAGGGAGGAGCCGTGGATGGCGGCCCCGCCCGGGGAGCCGTCCCGGCAGGCCGTCGAGCGGCTGCTGGACACCGTCGGCGGGGCCCGTCCCGTCCCCTGGGAGTTCGAGGGGCTGCACACGATCCTGAGCCTCGTGGCGCGGGGGATCGGCATCACCGCGGTGCCGGCGCTCGCCCTGGCCGCCGGCGACCAGGACGTGGCGGTGCGGCGCATCCCCGAGTGCACGCTCGCCCGCGAGGTGTACGCGGTGACCCGGTCCGCGAGCGTGCGCAGGCCGTCGGTCGCGGTCACCCTGCGGGCCATCTACGCCGCCGCCCAGGCCGTCCAGCCGACCCTGCCCGAAGGCTGACCAGCGGTTTTCCGAGACCGGCCCAGGCTTGAAGGCGGCATCCACGGGCATGGCCGATTCCGGCCCGCATCAGCGGCGATGCGGCCCCCGTTCCGAACCAATCGGACTCCGGGCCCGAACTAAGGAGGGAACAACCCGCGCGCTACGGATCGTTCGAAAACGGACGGCCACGTGCGGATCATCACGTACGGTGGTGCGAATCGTGAGCACATCCGAGACCATGCACACCGATCGGGGAGCGCAACTCTCGATGGAACGACCGGCGACCACGACCGCCGAACCGCCAGGGGCGGTTCGGGCGGAGCTGCCGCAGGACGGCCACGCGGGTGGCCACCACGTGTTCGAACTGCCGCGGGTGACCGCGCTGTTGATGCACGCGCTCCCGCGGTTCGTCGAGGGGGTCATCGCGCCCGTCGCGGTCTTCTACGCCGCGCTGACCCTCCTCGGGCTGAACGGCGCCCTGGTGGCCGCCGTCGCCTGGGTGTACGGCGGGATCATCTACAGGTACGTCCGCGGGCACCCGGTGTCGGGGATGCTGATGCTGGCCGCGGTCGGCGTGACGGTCCGCGCCATCCTGGCCGCCGCGACCCACAGCGCCGTGGTCTACTTCCTCCAGCCGACCCTCGGCACGCTCGCCGTCAGCATGGCCTTCCTCGCTTCGGTACCCCTCGGTAGACCGCTCGCGATGAAGCTCGCCAAGGACATGGCGCCGATTCCAGACGCCTTCTACAAGCACGCCAGGGTCCACCAGTTCTTCCTGCGCATCTCGCTGCTGTGGTCGGCGGTGCTGCTCGCCAACGTGGGCATCAGCCTCTGGATGCTGTTCAATCAGTCGATCAGCATGTACCTGTGGATCCGCACCGGCATCGTCGCCGGGCTCGGCGCGATCGGCATCGCGGTGTCGGTCTGGGGCTTCAAGCGCGTCGTCCGCCACGTCAACCGCGAGCCCGCGCGGGCGTCCGGCACCGGCTCCGCCGCCTGACCGGGCCCGCCCCCTCCGGCCGTACGGCCGATTCCCGTTTCGCTCCGAACCCGCGGCCGGTTCGGAGCGTCTCCCTACACAGACAGATTTCACCGGACACAGGGTGAATGTGCGGGGTTTGGGGGAGTTCGTGGCAAGCAAGGGTCGTTTGGGGCTTGTGGTGACCGGGGGCACGGGCGCGATGGTGCTGCTGGTGACCGGCTGCTCGATCGGGAGCGCCGGCAAGCTCGCCTCGGGCGGGTCCGACACGGCGGTGACGATCACGCCGGCCAACGGGACCGCCCAGGTCAAGCCGGACGGGACGATCGAGGTGAAGGCCTCCGGCGCCAAGCTGCGCGCCGTCACCGTCCAGGGGCAGGGCGCCACCGTCACCGGCAAGTACGGCGACGGCCGCAAGACGTGGCGGTCCACGCGCACCATGACGCCCGGCACGTCCTACACCGTCACCGCGCAGACCGACGGCGGGAAGTCCCGGACGGTCACCAGCTCGTTCACGACGCTGAAGCCGTCCCAGACGCTGTCGATCACGGACATCACCCCGAACATCACCGGGGAGAAGGTCGGCGTCGGCATGCCGATCATCGTCAGGTTCGACCACCCGGTCACCGACAAGGCCGCCGTGGAGCGGGCGCTGCGCGTCACGCCGGACAAGCCGGTCGAGGGCGCGTGGCGCTGGGTCGGCAACGACCAGGTGATCTACCGGACGAAGACGTACTGGCAGCCCCACCAGACGGTCCGCTTCCAGGCGAACCTCGCGGGGGTGAACGCGGGCAACGGCGTCTACGGGGCCAAGGACGCGAAGGCGACCCTCGCCATCGGCGCCGCGCAGATCACCACCGGCGACATCGGCGGCCATCACATGACGGTCACCCGGGACGGCAAGAAGCTGCGGACGATCCCGTTCAGCGCCGGCAACGGCCAGACGCGGGAGTTCACCACCACCAGCGGCGTCCACCTGCTGATGGAGAAGGGCAACCCGGTCACGATGACGTCGCCGGGCCGCAAGGAGGGCGACCCCGGCTACTACAAGCAGGTCGTCAACTACGCGGTCCGCTTCTCCAACAGCGGCGAGTACGTGCACTCGGCGCCGTGGTCCGTCGGCTCGCAGGGCTCCGCGAACGTCAGCCACGGCTGCCTGAACGTCAGCCCGGCCAACGCCAAGTGGTACTACGACACCATGCAGCGCGGCGACGTGATCAAGCTGACCGGCACGAACCGGGAGGTCGAGCACGACAACGGCTGGGGCTTCTGGCAGCTCTCCTTCGACAAGTGGCGCGAGGGCAGCGCGCTCCGCTGAACCGCGGCCCGAACCGCGTTCGGCTACGGCCCGGGGCCAGACGTCCGCGCTCTGCAACGCTTTGATCTCGGACGCCCGTCAAAACCCCGGGTCGTGGCATGATCGTCGACTTTTGTCGCTAATGTCTTTGTGATAGACGGCGGGGTTTCTGGAGGTTGTGGTGCAGCGGAGGGTTTCCGCAGGTGTTCGCGCAGGTGCCGGCGTGGCAGGGGCCGTATTGCTCCTGACGACGGCCTGCAGCGGGGGAGAGAAGGACTCCGGCGTCACCGTCGGAGAGAAGGGCGACGCCAACGCCCCGCAGGTGACGGTGAATCCGGGCAACGGCAACACCAAGGCCAAGCCCGAGGACGGCGTCGTCGTGACCGCCGCCGGCGGCACGCTTGAGCAGGTCACCGTCACCCTCAGGGGGAAGCCGGTGGACGGCGCCATGGCCGCCGACAAGACCAGTTGGAAGTCGCGCACGCTGCGCCCCGGAGCCAAGTACCAGGTCACCGCCGTCGCCAAGAGCCCCAAGGGCAAGTCGACCACGGTCAACGCCACGTTCGCCACGATGAAGGCGGCGAACGAGCTGGACATCGTGGACGTCACCCCGAGCAAGAACGAGAAGGTCGGCATCGGGATGCCGATCCAGGTGACCTTCAACCGCGCCGTCGGCGACAAGAAGGCCGTCGAGAAGGCGCTGGAGGTCAAGTCGGCCAAGCCCGCCACCGGCGCGTGGTACTGGGTGAACGACACGACGGTGATCTTCCGCACCAAGAACGGCACCTGGTGGGCTCCCAACCAGAAGGTGACGTTCACGGCGAAGCTGGCGGGCGTCAAGTCGGGCAAGCGGACCTACGGCGTCTCGGACTTCGCCCGCGGCTTCCGCATCGGCGACGCCCACATGGTCAACATCAGCACCAAGAAGAAGAAGGCCGTCGTCACCAAGAACGGCAAGAAGGTCCGCAGCTGGCCGATCAGCGCGGGCAAGGGCGGCCGCGTCGTCAACGGCGTCGACACCTACCTCACCACCAGCGGCATCCACCTGACCATGGGCAAGGAGAATCCGGCGATCATGACGTCGGAGTGGATGGGCGTCGATCCGAAGGACAAGAAGAACGGCGGCTACCGGGAGGTCATCCCGCACGCGGTCCGGATCTCCAACAGCGGCGAGTACATCCACTCCATGGCCGCCACCGTCTGGGCGCAGGGCCGGCAGAACGTCAGCCACGGCTGCGTCAACTCGCCGCCCAAGGACGCCCGCTGGTACTACAGCTGGTCCTACCGCGGCGACCCGGTGATCATCACCGGCAGCAAGCGGAAGCTCGACCCGATGAACGGCTGGAGCTACTACCAGATGTCGTGGAGCCGCTGGGTCAAGGGCTCGGCGCTCGACCGAACCGTGACCACCGGGTGACGATGATCGGACGACTCGCGGGGAACGAAGCGGACAAAGTCGTCTGCCTGCGGGGGGTCCGATGGGGGAGTCAACGCGACCGCTGCGTCTGAAGCGCCGCGTCCGGCGCAGGGCACACCGTGTCCTGCGCCGGACGGCGTTCTGGGCCCTGCGCCCGCTGCGGCTGAGGCCCGTCCCGCCGCGCGGTGAGCGGGTCCGCGTCCGGATCCTCCTGCAGAACGCACACGGCACGGGCGGGACGATCCGCACGGTGCTGAACCTGTCCGGGCACCTGGCCCGCGACCACGACGTCGAGATCGTCAGCGTCCTCAAGCGGAGCAAGAAGCCGTTCTTCCCGATCCCCGCAGGGGTGAAGGTGACCTATGCGGACGACAGGCTCGTCCCCAAGGGCAGGACGGCGCGCCTGCTCTCCCGGTTCCCGAGCCTCCTGACGCCGGTGGACGAGGCGTCGTTCCGCCTGATGAACCTCTGGTCGGACCTGTGCCTGCTGCGCGCCGTGTACGGCTCGCCGGCCGACGTCCTCATGCCGACCCGGCCGTCCCTCAACCTGCTGGTCGCCGAGCTCGGCCCGCGCGGCGCCGTGACGATCGGGCAGGACCACATGAGCCTGGAGTCCTACCAGCCCTGGCTGCGCCGGGAGATCCTCCGCCGCTACCGGCGCCTCACCGTCGTCACCACGCTCACCGAGGCCGCCCGCGCCGGCTACCGGACCGCCCTCGCCGGCTCCGGCGTGCGGGTCGTACAGATCCCGAACGCCGCGCCGCGCCTGCCGTCCCGCCCGTCCCGGCGCGAGCACAAGGTGGTCCTGGCCGCCGGGCGGCTCGTGCACACCAAGGGCTTCGACCTGCTCGTCCGCGCCTTCGCGCCGATCGCCGCCGACCACCCGGACTGGACGCTGCGCGTCTTCGGGGGAGGCCCCCGCCGGGACAAGCTGCTCGCCCTGATCGAGGAGCTCGGTCTCACCGGCCGGGCCGAGCTGCTCCCCCGCACCCGGGACCTGCACGGCGAGATGGAGCGGTCGTCGATCTACGCGCTGTCGTCCCGCCGGGAGGGCATGCCGATGGTCGTCATCGAGGCCATGGGGATGGGCCTGCCGGTGGTGTCGTTCGACTGCCCGTTCGGCCCCCGCGAGCTGATCACCCCGGGCCGCGACGGGCTGCTGGTCCCGCCCGGCGACGTGGACGCCTTCACCGCGGCGCTCCGCACGCTGATCGAGGACCCCGGCCTGCGGGACCGGCTGGGCGAGGAGGCGCTGCGGTCCGCGCGCGCCCACCACCTGGACCGCATCGGCCCCCGGTGGTCCACCCTCATCTCCGCGTCCTGCGGGGAGGGCGGCCGGCGGCCCGTTCAGCCGCCGCTGAGCAGCCCCCGGACGTAGGCCGCCTGGCCCGCGTGCTGGAGGTCGTCGGAGATCACGCTGATCAGCCGCACGGCGAGCGTGACCGGCGGATCCCACGACCGGTCGACGATCCGCTCCAGGTCGCCGTCGGCCAGCCCGGCCACGTACTCGACGGTCCGGTCGTGCACGGCGTCGTGGTAGCCGGTCAGCAGGTCCGCCGACTCGACCCGGACCGCGGCGACCTCGTCCGTGGCGTGCCCGTATCCGGTGTCGGACGTGGCGAGCGGCAGCCCGAACCGCTCGGCCCAGCCGTCGCCGGTCCACACCTGCCCGGTGCCCGCGGCGTCGGCGACGTGGTCGTCCTGGATACGGGTGAGATGCCACACCAGCCACGCGATCGAATTGGCGCCGCCGGCGGGCCGGTGGGCGAGCTGGTCCGCGGTGAGGCCCCGGACCGCCCCGTGGACGACCTGCTGGACCCGGTCGAACGCGTCGGTGAGCAGTTGCGCACTGGTCATTGCTCCGACGCTACCTTGATCGCTGCCGGCTCGCGCACCCGGCTCGGCAGGCGGACGGTCACCACGAGCCCGCCGCCCTCGCGCGGCGCCGCGGTCACCGTGCCGCCGTGGGCGGTCGCGGTGGCGCGCACGATCGACAGGCCGAGCCCGGAGCCGCGGTCGGAGCGCACCCGGTCGTTGCCGAGCCGGCGGAACGGCTCGAAGATCGTCTCCACCTCGTAGGGGGGCACGACCGGGCCCGTGTTGGTGACGACGACCTCGGCCCACCCGTCCCGCCCCCGGGTGGCGACGTGGAGTTCGCCACCCTCGTGGTTGTGCCGGACCGCGTTCTCGACGAGGTTCTGCACGAGCCGCTCGACGAGCACTGGGTCGCCCGCCGTGGGGGCCGGGCACAGCCGCCGGTCGACGGTCACGTCGCGGGCCCTGGCCTCGGCGGCGGCCTGCTGAAGGACGTGCCCCGCCACGTCGGCCAGGTCCAGCGGCCCGGTGTCGGTCACGGCGTTCTCGGTGCCGGCGAGGGTGAGCAGCCCGTCGATGAGCCGCTCGTGCCGCCCGTTGACGACCAGGAGCGACTCGCCCAGCCGTTTGACGTCGTCGGTCGCGTCCGGGCGGCGCACCGCCACGTCGACCAGCGTCCGGTTGATCGCGAGCGGGGTGCGCAGCTCGTGCGAGGCGTTCGCGACGAACCGGCGCTGCCCCTCGAACGCCCGCGCCAGCCGGCCGAGCATCATGTCGAAGGTGTCGGCCAGCTCCTTGACGTCGTCGCGCGGCCCCTCGTAGGTGATCCGCTCGGTGAGGTCGTGGCTGCGCGCCACCCGCCGCGCCGTCTCGGTGATCGCGTGGACGGGGCGCAGCGCCCGGTCGGCGAGCAGCCAGCCGAAGCCGAGCCCCGCCGCGCCGACCAGCCCGAGCGCGAGGCCGCCCTGGGTGAGCAGGGCGTTGAGCGTCTCCCGCTCGTAGTCCTCGCGGCCCTTGACCAGGAACCCCTCCACCTTCGAGGCGGTGACCGTGACGGTGTCGTTGGGCGCCGGGGCGGCCTGGCCCGCGGGCCCCACGGCCTTGCTCGCGGGCCCGACGGCCTCGAAGGCGCGGTTCAGCGGCGTGGGGTCGCCCGCCTGCTGCAGGTTGTTCTGGACGAGAAGGTAGGTCAGGCCCAGGAGGACGATGCCGGCGCAGACGAAGAGGCCGGTGTAGAGCAGGGTCAGCCGCACCCGGATGGTCGGCCGCAGCCTGTCGGTGAACGTCGTCATGGAATCCGGTACCCCACTCCCGGGACGGTCTCGATGACCGGGGGGTCACCGAGTTTGCGGCGCAGCTTCATCAGCGTCACCCGGACGGTGTTGGTGAACGGGTCGGTGTGCTCGTCCCACACCTTCTCCAGCAGCCGTTCGGCGGACACGATCGTCCCGTCCGCGCGCAGCAGCTCGGCGAGCAGCCCGAACTCCTTGCGCGCCAGGTGCACGTACCGGCCGTCGCGGAACACCTCCCGGCGGGCCGGGTCGAGCCTGATCCCGGCGCGCTCCAGCGCCGGCGGCGCCGCCGGGCGGGCCCGCCGGCCGAGGGCCTGGATGCGCGCCACCAGCTCCTCGAACGCGAACGGCTTGGTCAGGTAGTCGTCCGCGCCGATCCGCAGCCCGTCGACCCGGGCCGGGACCGTGACGGAGGCGGTGAGCATCAGCACCCGGACGAGCCCGCCGGACTCCACGACCGACCGGCACACGTCGTCGCCGTGCACGACCGGCAGGTCGCGGTCGAGGACGAGCACGTCGTAGTCGTGCACCGCGAGCCGTTCGAGCGCGGCGTCCCCGTCGTAGACCACGTCCACGGCCAGGGCCTCGGCCCGCAGCCCCTCGGCGATCGAATCGGCGAGCATCCGCTCGTCCTCGGCGACCAGTATCCGCACGCGTTCCGTCCTTGTCTCCGGGGCGCCGCCCCGGCGCTTCCTGCCGCCCCAGCTTCGGGGAGGGGGCGTAACGCGGGCGTAACGCGATCCGGTTACGCCGGGGTTACCCGCCCGCCGCTGGACTTGCGGTCACCGCCGGCGCTCCGCCCGGCGGACACGACAAGGAGACCGACCGATGCGACGACAGACGCTCGCGGCCCTGGCGCTGCTTCCGGCTCTGGCCCTGAGCGCGCAGGGCTGCGGGACCCTGGGCGGGAGCGCGGATGCGAGCGGTACCGCCAAGGCGGCCAGCGACCAGGACAAGATGCGGAAGTTCGCCCAGTGCATGCGCGACAACGGGGTCGACATGAAGGACCCGACGGGGGACGGCCGGGTGGAGATCCGGGCGTCCGCCGCACCCGGCCAGAGCGGCGGCCCCGGCAAGACCATGAAGGTGGACGGCAAGGTCGAGGCGGCGCAGAAGAAGTGCCGGCACCTGATGCCGAACGGCGGCAAGCCGCCCAAGCCCAAGCCGGAGGAGCTGGCGAAGATGCGCGCCTTCTCCAAGTGCATGCGCGACAACGGCATCAGCGAGTTCCCGGACCCGCAGCCCGACGGCGGTATGACGATCGAGGCGGGGAAGGGCACCGGGCTGAACCCGGAGAGCCAGAAGTTCAAGAAGGCCCAGGAGACGTGTTCGAAGTACTCGCCGGACGGCGGCAAGGGCCCCATGCTGCGCACGGGTCCGCGGTAGTGGCCAGGACGCGCGCCATCGCGCTCGGCGCGGCCGGGATGGTCGTGGCCGGCGGCGCGGGCCTCGCCACCGCCGGCCTCGGCGGCGGCGAGCCGACCGCCGCGCACAGCTCGCTGCCGCCCGCGACGGCCCCGGTCGAGCGGACGACGCTGGTCGAGACGCAGGACGTCGACGGGACGCTCGGCCACGGCGGCACCCGCACCATCGCCGGCGCCGGCGGGGGCACCGTCACCTGGCTGGCCGGCCCGGGCTCGGTGGTCTCCAGGGGCCGGTCGGTGTACCGGGTCGACGACGAACCGGTGCCGCTGCTGTACGGAAGGCTGCCGCTGTACAGGACGCTCGCCGAAGGGACCAAGGGCGCCGACGTCCTCCAGCTCGAACGGAACCTCAGCGCCCTCGGCTACACCGGGTTCACCGTCGACAAGACGTTCGGCTCCGCCACCACCGCGGCCGTGAAGCGGTGGCAGGAGGACCTCGGCGTGACCGAGACCGGCATCGTCCGGCCCGGCGAGGCCGTCGTGGCCCCCGGACGGATCCGGGTGGCCGCGCGCAAGGCCTCCGTCGGGGACAAGGTCGGCGGGCCGGTGCTCACCTACACCGGGACCGCCCGCGTCGTGACCGTCGACCTGGACGTGGAGTACCGGCGGCTCGCCAGGAAGGGCGCGGCGGTGGAGGTCGAGCTGCCGTCCGGCGACACCGTGAAGGGCAGGATCGGCTCGGTCGGGAAGGTCGCCGAGGAGGGCGGCAACGACCAGCCGGCGACGGTGGAGGTCGAGATCGCGGTCGCGGGGGGCAAGGAGCTCGGCTCCTACGACAAGGCGCCCGTGGTGGTGCACCTCACCGCGAGCCGGCACGCCGACGTCCTCGCCGTCCCGATCGGCGCGCTGCTCGCCCAGGGCGACGGCGGCTACGCCGTCCAGGTCGTGGACGGCGGGCGGGTCCGCACGGTGCCGGTGGAGACCGGCGTGTTCACCGAGGGCAAGGTCGAGGTCTCGGGCCAGGGCCTGTCCGAGGGCATGAAGGTCGGGGTCCCCTCATGAGCCCCGTCGTCGAACTGCGCGAGGTCACCAAGACCTACCCGGGCGGGGTCACGGCCCTGGACTCGGTGTCGCTCAAGGTCGAGGAACGCGAGCTGGTCGCGATCGTCGGGCCGTCCGGGTCCGGGAAGTCGACGATGCTGCATCTGCTCGGGACCCTGGACCGGCCGAGCGCCGGCACCGTCCTGGTCGAGGGGACCGACGTGTCGCGGCTCCCGGACCGGCGCCTGTCGGCGCTGCGCGCCCGCCGGATCGGATTCGTCTTCCAGCAGTTCCATCTCGCCGGGGGAGTGGCCGCCCTCGACAACGTCGCGGACGGGCTGCTCTACGGGGGCGTGCCGCTCGCGCAGCGGCGCCGCCGGGCCCGCCTCGCCCTGGAGCGCGTCGGGCTCGGGTACCGCCTCGGCCACCGGCCGCACCAGCTGTCCGGGGGCGAGAGGCAGCGCGTCGCGATCGCCCGCGCGGTGGTCGGGGAGCCCGCGCTGCTGCTCGCGGACGAGCCGACCGGCGCGCTGGACTCGGCGTCCGGCGCGGGCGTCCTGGAGCTGCTCGGCGAGCTGTCCGCCGCGGGGACGACCGTCGTCCTCATCACCCACGACCGGGACATCGCCGCGCTCCTGCCCCGCCAGGTGCGCATGCGCGACGGCCGGGTCGTCCACGACGACGCACTGGTGGAGGCGCCGTGACCGCGAGGATCCCGCCGCCGGAGTCGCCCGCGCGGCTCGGGCCGGGCGACGTGCTGCGCGTCGGCGCCGCCGGGCTGCGGTCCCGCCCGATGCGGGTGTTCCTGTCGGCCCTCGGCATCGCGATCGGCATCGCCGCGATGATCGGCGTCGTCGGCATCTCGACGTCCAGCCGCGCCCAGCTCCAGGCCACCCTCGACCGGCTCGGCACCAACCTGCTCACCGTGGGGCCCGGCCGGGACCTCTTCGGGGAGGACGCCAAGCTGCCGAAGGAGTCGGTCGGCATGGTGGGCCGGATGCCGGACGTGGAGTCCGCGTCGGCGACGGCCAAGTTGACCGACACCAGCGTCTACCGCAACGACCACATCCCGGAGGGGGAGAGCGGCGGGATCAGCGTCCTCGCGGCGCGCCTCGACCTCCCGAAGACCGTGGGCCTCACCATGGCCGCCGGCACGTGGCTGAACGCGGGAACGGCGAAGTACCCGGCCGTGGTACTGGGCGCCGAGTCGGCCGACCGCCTCGGCGTGTCGGCGCCGAACATGCAGGTGTGGCTCGGATCGCAGTGGTTCACCGTCGTCGGCATCCTGGAGCCGAACCAGCTCGCGCCGGACCTGGACTCGGCGGCGCTCGTCGGCTGGGACGCCGCCGCCGCGCACCTCGGCTTCGACGGCCACCCCACCACCGTCTACACCCGCGCCCGCAAGGACGCGGTGGCGAAGGTGCGGGAGCTGCTGGCCGCCACCGCCAACCCGCAGGCGCCGAACGAGGTCGAGGTCAGCCGTCCCTCGGACGCGCTGGCCGCGGAGAACGCCACCGACCGGGCGTTCACCGGGCTGCTCCTCGGCCTCGGGGGCGTCGCGCTGCTGGTCGGCGGCGTCGGCGTCGCCAACACGATGGTGATCTCCGTTCTGGAGCGCCGCGCCGAGATCGGCCTGCGCCGCTCCCTCGGCGCGACCCGCGGCCAGATCCGGATGCAGTTCCTCACCGAGTCGCAGCTCCTCGCCGCGCTCGGCGGGGCCGGGGGCGTGGCCATCGGCATCGTGGTCACCGCGGTGTTCGCCGTGTCGCAGGGCTGGCCGACCGTCGTCCCGATCTGGGCGATGGCCGGCGGGATCCTCGCGACCCTCCTCATCGGGGGCGTCGCCGGCCTCTACCCGGCCCTGCGCGCCGCCCGCCTGTCCCCGACGGAGGCCCTGGCGGCACCATGACACGGTCAGGGGCCGGGCGGCCCGGGGGCGTTCGACGCCCGGAGGCCGCCCGGCCCCTGCCGGGTCACCTCACGCCGTAGAGGTGTTCGAGCGCCAGCTGGTCCAGGTGCTCGAAGGCGGTGCGGCGGGCGCCGAGGGCCTCGGCGTCGGCGGTGGCGTCGCGGACGGAGCGCCAGTCCTCCCCGTCGGCCAGGGTGGGACGGGCGAGCTCGTCCAGCTTGGCCTGGCGCAGCGCGTCCTGGACCTCGGGGTCGGCGCGGAACGCGCGGACCTTCCCCCGCAGGATCAGCCAGTTGCGCATGCACGCCGCCGCCGACTCCCACACGCCCTCGTCGTCCTCGGTGCGCGGCGGCTTGAAATCGAAGTGGATCGGGCCGTCGTACTCGCTCTGGTCGATCAGGTCGACGACCCAGAACGCGCCGCGCGCGTTGCCGGCGCCGAAGCGCAGGTCCTGGTCGTAGCGGGGGCCGTGCTGCCCGTTCAGGTCGATGTGGAACAGCTTGCCCTGCCAGAGCGCCTGGGCGAGGCCGTGCGCGTAGTTGAGCCCGGCCATCTCCTCGTGCCCGACCTCGGGGTTCAGGCCGACGCTGTCGGGGCGCTCCAGCGTCTGGATGAACGCGAGCGCGTGCCCGATCGTGGGGAGGAGGATGTCGCCGCGGGGCTCGTTCGGCTTCGGCTCGATCGCGAACCGCAGGTCGTAGCCCTGGTCGGCGACGTAGGCGCCGAGGACGTCGAACGCCTCCTTGTAGCGGTCCAGCGCCGCCCGGACGTCCTTCGCGGCGCCGGACTCGGCGCCTTCCCGCCCGCCCCAGCACACGTACGTCCTGGCGCCCAGCTCGGCGGCGAGGTCCAGGTTGTCCATGACCTTGCGGAGCGCGAAGCGGCGGACGTCGCGGTCGTTCGCGGTGAACGCGCCGTCCTTGAAGATCGGGTGGCCGAACAGGTTGGTGGTGGCGGTGGTGACGACGAGGCCGGTCTCGTCCAGCGCCTTGCGGAACGCGTCGATGGCGCCCTGCCGCTCGGCGGGGGAGGCATCGAAGTCGAAGACGTCGTTGTCGTGGAAGTTCACGCCGTAGGCACCGATCTCGGCCAGCTTGCGGACGGCGCGGTCGGCGGGCATCGGCGGGCGGGTGCCGGGGCCGAACACGTCGACGCCCTGCCAGCCGACCGTCCAGATGCCGAACGAGAACCGGTCCTCGGGCGCGGGGGTGTAGTCGGTCATCGGGTCCTCCTCAGATCTGCGGTGCGGAGTCGCGCAGCGCGGCGTAGCGCTCGCGGATCTCCGTCCCGGCGTGCTCGCCGGTGTGCTCGGTGGCGGGCGGTGCGGGCCAGGCGGGCGGCTCGGGCGTCCCGGCGAGGGCCCAGGCGGCCTGGCGGGCGGCGCCGAGCGCGACGTACTCGGCGGGCTCGGGGACGGTCACCGGGGTCCCGAGGATCGCCGGGGCGAGGGCGCGCACGGCCGCGGAGCGGGCGCCGCCGCCGATCAGCAGCGTGCGGCGCGGCCGGACGCCCTGCGCGGCGAGGTGGTCGACGGCGTCGGCGAGCGAGCACAGCAGCGCCTCCACCGCCGCCCGCGCCAGGTTCTCCCGGGTGGCGTTGGCCGTGGTCAGCCCCGCGAGGACGCCGGTCGCGTCCGGGCGGTCGGGGGTGCGTTCGCCGTCGAGGTAGGGCAGCAGCGTCACCCCGCCGGCGCCGGGCTCGGCGACGAGGGCCAGCGCGGACAGCTCCTCCAGCGAGGCTCCGGTCATCGCCGCGGCGGCCGACAGGATCCGCGCGGCGTTCAGGGTGCAGACGAGGGGCAGGAACCGGCCGGTGGCGTCGGCGAACCCCGCGACGAGGCCGGACGGGTCGGCGGCGGGACCGTCGGCGACCGCGAACGCCGTCCCCGACGTGCCGATCGACACCACGACGTCGCCGGGACGCAGGCCGAGGCCGAGGGCGGCGCCCATGTTGTCGCCGGTGCCCGGCCCGAGCGCGGCGCCCCACGCCGTCTCGCCGACCCGCTCGCCCGGGGCGGCGACGCGCGGGGGCTCGGCGTCGTGGCCGAGCGCCGCGCGCAGCAGCTCGGGCAGGTAGGCGCCGGTCGCGGGGGACCAGTAGCCGGTGCCGGACGCGTCGCCCCGGTCGGTGACCGGCTCGCGAGCGCCGAGCCGTAGCGTCAGCCAGTCGTGCGGGAGCAACACCCGCTCGGTGCGGCGCGCGTTGCCGGGCTCGTGCTCGGCCATCCAGCGCAGCTTGGTCACGGTGAACGACGCCAGCGGCACGCTGCCGGTCCGCTCCGCCCACTGCTTCGGCCCGCCGAGCTCGGCGACGAGGGCGCGGGCCTGGGGCGCCGAGCGGGTGTCGTTCCACAGCAGGGCGGGCCGGACGACGTCGCCCGCGCCGTCCAGCGCGATCATGCCGTGCTGCTGCGCGGCGACGGCGACCGCGTCGGCCCGTTCGAGTAGTTCCCGGACCTCGGACAGGGCCGCCCACCAGTGGTCGGGGTGGCACTCGGTGCCGTCCGGATGCGGGGCGGACGCCTCCGCCACGACGGTGCCGTCCTCGGCGCGGCACAGGACGGCCTTCGTCGACTGCGTCGAGGAGTCGACGCCCGCGACCAGGCTCCCGGTCATCCCGCCCCCTTTCGTAAAGAGCTTGGACTAATTAACGTAGCAGAGGGCCTCCACCCTGCCTATACATGCGATTCATTTAGGGTTCATCCATGACGAAGTCCTCGAAAGGCCCGGTCAGGCACGCGACGATGCGGGAGCGGAACCTCGCCGTCGTCCTGGAGCACGTGGCGCGGCACCAGCCCGTCACGCGGGCGCGCCTCGCCGAGCTCACGGGCTTCACCAAGACGACCGTGTCCAATCTGGTCGCCCTGCTGGAGGGCGCGGGGCTCGTCCGGGACGGGGCGCCCGTCCATGAGGGGGAGCGCGGGCGCCCGGGCGTGGGCGTGTCCGTCCACGGCGGCGGTGGCGCCGGGCTCGGCCTGGAGGTCAACGTCGACTACCTCGCGGCCTGCGTCCTCGACCTGGCCAAGCAGGTCCGCTACCGGCACGTGGTCAGCGCCGACAACCGCGGCCGCGAGCCCGCCGCCGTCCTCGCCGCCCTGTCCGCGCTCGCGGACGAGGCGGTCGCCGCCGCGGCGGGGCAGGGGCTGGCCGTCGCCGGCGCGGCGGTCGCCCTGCCCGGGATGCTCGACCGCGAGAGCGGGGTGGTGCGGCACGCCCCGAACCTCGGCTGGGCGGACGTCCCCGTCGCGGGCGCCCCCGGCCTGGCCACGGCCCTTCCCGCCGAGTACGACAACGAGGCCAACCTCGCGGCCCTCGGCGAGCTCTGGTTCGGCGGCGGTGCCCGCCTCGGCGACTTCGTGCACGTCTCCGGCGAGATCGGGATCGGCGCGGGCATCGTCGTGGACGGCCGGGTGTTCCGCGGCGCCCACGGCTTCGCCGGCGAGCTCGGCCACCTCGTCGCCGACCCGTCCGGCCCCGCCTGCTCCTGCGGCGGGCGCGGATGCCTGGAGCAGATCGCGGGCCAGGAGGCGCTGCTGCGCGCGGCGGGCCTGCCGGCCACCCGGCCGGCCGCGGGCTCCGGCGGCTCGGTGGGCCGCCTCGTCGCCCGCCTCGACGCGGGGGACGAGGCGGCGCTGGCCGCCGTGACCGAGGCCGGCCGGGCGCTCGGCGCCGCGCTCGCCTCGGTCGTCAACCTTCTCGACCCCGACACCATCGTGCTCGGCGGGGTCTTCTCCCCGCTCGCCACGTGGGTCCTGCCGCCGCTGCGGGCCGTCCTCGCGACCGGCTCCGGGTCGCTGCGGCGGGGCGCGCCCCCGATCGAGGTGTCCGGCCTCGCCGAGGGCGCCGCCGTCCTCGGCGCCGCCGGGCTCGTCGTGGAACAGGTGATCGCCGACCCCGCGCTGCTCCTCTAGAGCGGAACGTACTCGAACCAGGCGAAGTCGGCGTGGTTCGAGCTCGTCCGGCCGTGCGAGGTGGCGTACAGGCCGATGTAGGCGCCGGTGAAACCGCCCGCGACCTGGCTGGTCAGGATGTCGCAGTCCACCGGGTCGCCGAAGGGTGTCCAGGCCCCCGGCTCCAGGGCGTACGACGCCCGGTACCAGCGGCCGTGCGCCTCGAATCCGAGCCGGACGGCCCCGTGGGCGGCGGGCCCCTTGGCGAGCACCGTCTCGACGCCCTGCTCCCGCTTGACGAGGCGGAGACCCTGGCCCGTCGAGACCAGCAGCACGTGGAAGTCGTTGTTCTGGACGAGCGCGAGCCCCGCCCACTCGTCGTCGGCGGGCGCGAAGTCGAGGGCGGTGAAGGCCGCGAAGTCGTGGTGCCGCTGCCGCCGCCCGACGAACGACGGGTTGGCGATGTCGGCGAGGCTCTCCGGGCGGACGCGCAGCCGCAGGTGCCCGGGACGCTCGGCCAGGCTCCACCACCGCTCGCGCGGAGGCCGCAGCATGTTCCACGCGGGGTCCAGTTCGGGCCCGTCGAAGTGGTCGCACGCCGGTTCGGCCGGCCACGGACGCGGCGGCAGCGACGGGGCCGCCGGGGCCGGCTCGACCCGCCCGCCGGTGACCGGCCAGCCGTCCTCCCAGGTGACCCGGGCCAGGAACGTCTCGCGGCCGAGGGCGCACCGGTCGCCGTGGTGCGGGCGCATCGCGAGCAGTACCATCCACCACTCGCCGTCCGGCGTCTCCACGAGGTCGGCGTGCCCCGTCCCGACGACCGGATGGCCGGACGGGAGGTCGCGGTGGGTGAGCACCGGGTTGCGCGGGTCCCCCACGTAGGGGCCCGTGACGGCGTCGGCCCGCGCGGCCATCACCGCGTGGTCGAGCGCCGTGCCTCCCTCGGCGGTGAGCAGCAGGTACCGCCCGCCGATCTTGTAGAGGTGCGAGCCCTCGGACCAGATCGCGCCCTTGACCGCCCCGTCCCAGATGACGTGCTCCTCCCCGGTCAGCTCCAGGGCGGACGGGTCGAACTCGCGCAGCCAGATCTCCGTGTGGCCCTCGTAGCGTCCGGTGAGCCGCGTGCCGGTGCACCACGCGCGGCCGTCGTCGTCGAAGAACAGCGACGGGTCGATGCCCGCGCCCTCCAGCCGGTGCGCGTCCGACCAGGGCCCGGCGGGGTCGGTCGCGGTCAGCACGAAGTGCCCCGACCACTCCGTCCCGTCCACCAGGGTGCAGACCAGGTAGAACGTGCCGTCGTGGTGGCGGAGCGTCGGCGCGTACAGGCCGCCGGACGCGGGGACGCCGTCGAGCGGAAGCTGGTCCGGCCGGTGCAGCGCGTGCCCTACCTGCCGCCAGTGCACCAGGTCGCGGCTGTGGAACACCGGCAGGCCCGGAAACCATTCGAACGTCGACGTCACCAGGTAGAAGTCGTCGCCGACGCGGCAGACCGACGGGTCCGGATGGCATCCGGGCAGCACCGGGTTGGCGAACCGGGTCATAGCGGCGTGACCTTCACGGGGACGGTCAGGACGCGGTCGGTGCCGAGTTCCCGGACCGGCCCCTCCAGCGTGAACGAGCCGCGCAGCGGCAGGTCGGCGCTCGACCGGCCGACCGCCACCTCGACCACGCCGGGCTCGACGATGCGCCGCAGGTCCGGGCCGGTGAAGGAGGTCCGGTCGGCGTGCACCTCGAACTCGATCCGGGCCGCCTCGCCCGGCTCCAGCCGGACCCGGGCCCACCCGGCGAGCCAGCGCGCCGGCCGCACCACCGACGCGACCGGGTCCGAGAGGTACAGCTGGACGACCTCCGTGCCCGCGCGGTCGCCGGTGTTGCGGACGACGGCGCCGACCGAGACCGTTCCGTCGGTCGCCGCCCGCTCGCCCGTCCTCAACTCCTCGTACTCGAAGGACGTCCAGGTCAGACCGTGCCCGAAGGGGTACAGCGGGACGGGGTCGACCACGCTCCAGTCGTGCCCGCCGTCCATCAGCGACCGCAGGTAGGTGACGGGCGGGCCGGACGCGCGGCGCGGCACGCTGATCGGCATCCGCCCGGACGGCTCCACGTGTCCCGCGAGGATCCCGGCGACGGCCCGGCCGCCCTCCTCGCCGGGGAAGAACGCCTGCACGACGGCGGCGGCCCGGTCGGCGATCGACTCGATCGCGTACGGGCGCCCGGTGAGCATCACGATGACCGTGGGAGTGCCGGTGTCCAGGACGGCCGCGGCCAGCTCGGCCTGCCGCCCCGGAAGCGCGAGCGTCTCGGTGTCGCAGCCCTCCCCGGACGTGCCGCGCCCGAACAGCCCGGCCCGGTCGCCGAGCGCGAGCACGCACACCTCGGCGTCCCGCGCCGCGGCGACGGCCTTGTCGATGTCGGCGTCGTCGGCGACGAACACGTCGTCGGAGGCGGCCACGCGGACGCCGGGCAGGTCCGCCCGCAGCGCGTCCGCCAGGGTCGGGATGTCCACGCCGAGCCCGAGCTCCGGATGCTCGCGGCCGACGTGGCTGGGGAAGGTGTAGCAGCCCAGCATGCCGAACGGGTCGTCCGCGAGCGGCCCGGCCAGGACGACCCCGGAGCCGGAGCGCAGCGGCAGCACGCCGTCGTTGGACAGCAGGACCACCGACTCCTCGGCCGCCCGCCGCGCCAGCGCGCGGTGCTCGGGAGGGTCGAAGTCCAGGGCCGCGCCGTCGCCGTCCGCGGGGACCTCGTCCAGCAGGCCGAGCTCGGCCTTCAGAGTCAGTACGCGGCGGGCGGCGCGGTCGAGCAGGTCCGCGGGGACCTCGCCCTCCCGGATCTTCTCGATCAGCGGCGTGCCGTAGCAGCGGACGGTCGGCAGCTCCATGTCGATGCCGGCGCGCAGCGCGAGCGCGGCGGCCTCGCCCCGCGACCCGGCCACCCGGTGCCGGCTCTCCAGGAACGAGATGCCGAAGTAGTCGGCGACCACGACCCCCTCGAAGCCCAGCTCCTCGCGCAGCAGGGTGGTCAGCAGCCGCTCGTCGGCGGCGGCGGGCATCCCGTCCACGTCGGTGTAGGAGTGCATGACCGAGCGGGCGCCGCCGTCGCGCAGCGCCATCACGAACGGCTCCAGGACGACGTCGGCGAACTCGCGCGGCCCGATCGGCGTCGGGGCCATGTTCCGCCCGGCGCGGGAGGCGGAGTAGCCGGCGAAGTGCTTGAGGGTCGTGACGATGCCCGACCGCTCCAGGGCCTCGACGTAGGCGGTGCCGAGGACCCCGACCAGGTACGGGTCCTCGCCGATGCACTCCTCCGTGCGTCCCCAGCGGGCGTCGCGGACGACGTCCAGCACGGGGGCGAGGCCCTGGTGGACGCCGGCCGCCCGCATGCTGGTGCCGATCGCCGCGGCGATCTCGGCGACCAGCTCCGTGTCGAAGGTGGCGCCCCACGCGGGCGGGCTGGGGAACACGGTGGCGCCCCACGTCATGAAGCCGTTGAGGCACTCCTCGTGCGCGATCGCCGGGATGCCGAACCGGTTCCCGGCGGCGACGCGGCCCTGGAGCTCGCGGAGCCGGGCGGCGCCGTCCGCCGCCGCGACGGGCAGGGTGCCGAACACGCGGGTGAGCTGGCCGAGGCCGCGGTCCAGCACCTCCTCCAAGGGCGGGGCGGGCTCGTGCGAGTCGTCCTCCATCGGCGCCACGGGCGCGCCCGCCTCGGCGGGCATCGCCCAGAAGCCGGCGAGCTGGCCAGCCTTCTCCTCCGGCGTCATCCGGGCCAGCAGGTCGTCGACCCGCTCGGCGACCGGCAGCGCGCGGTCCCGCCAGGGCTCGGCGTGGTCGGCTCCGGTCCGTGTCGCGGGAGCGGGGACGGCCCCCCGGATCGCTTCGCTCACTTGGCATCCTCCGAAGGGGGCGGCGGGGCGGTGGAGGCGCGGACACGCAGGTCGGTGGCCAGCTCCACCCGGGGAGTCAGCGGCGGCCGCCCGTCCAGCAGCTGGAGCAGCGTGCGGGCCGCGACGCGGCCCATCTCCTCCAGCGGCTGGCGCACGGTCGTCAGCGGTGGCGACAGCCACTCGCAGGTCGGCAGGTCGTCGAAGCCGACGACACTCAGGTCCTCGGGAATGCGCAGGCCGGCGAGCCGGGCCGCCTGGTAGGCGCCCATGGCCTGCTCGTCGCTGCCCGCGAAGATCGCGGTCGGCGGGTCGGGCAGCGCCAGCAGCTCGCGGGTGCGGGCGAAGCCGCCCCGGTGGTGGAAGTCGCCGTACCGGACGAGGTCCTTGTCGACCTCGATCCCGGCGCGCTCCAGCGCCGTGCGGTAGCCGTCCACGCGGGCCTGCGTGCAGAGCATGTCGGCGGGACCGCCGATCATCCCGACGCGGCGGTGGCCGAGCCCGATCAGGTGCTCGGTGGCGGCCAGCCCGCCCGCCCAGTTCGTCGCGCCGACACTGGCGATCTCGGTGTCGGGCAGGTTCACCGGGTCGACCAGCACGAGCCCGACCCCGGCCCGTTCGAGCTGGTCGCGCTGGCGGCGCGTCATCCGGGACGTCACCAGGATGACGCCGTCGCTGTGGTGCAGCGCGGGCAGGTTCTGCCAGCTCGGCGGGCGCGCGTCGTCCTCGCGGACGAGCGACACGACGACGCCGGTGCCGTGCTCGGCGCACTCTGCCTCCACGCCGCGCAGGATCTCCACCGCCCACGGGCTGTCGAGGCCGGCCAGGACCAGGTCGATCAGGCCGGACCTGCGGGCGCGCCGCGCGCCGCCCGGGCCCGGGTAGTTGTGGGTGCGCAGCAGCGCCTCCACCCGCTCGCGGGTCGCGGCGGCCACGTCGGTCCGGCCGTTGAGGACCTTGGAGACGGTGGCGGGGGAGACCCCCGCCTCGGACGCGATCAGGGCCAGCGTCGGCCGGGACGGCGGGTCCGGCATCTCGTCGGTGGTGCGCACGGGCACGCTTCACTCCTCCCCGAGGAAACGATTGCGAACAGTATCGCAATGTTTCGCTCTCTCCTAGTCCCCGAGGACCGCGTTCTTCAGGTTTCATTTCGGTCAACGCAGGGCGAAGCCTTGACCCTGGGGTGCCCCTTTCTTAGAGTTCCACGGCAACGGCACCCTCGAAGACTTTCGAAATTTTTCGGAGCGGGACGGATCTCCGTCCCGCCGCTCAGGCCCAGCCCACCCCCGATCCAGGAGGCCACCATGGGCATCCCTCACCTGTCGCGCCGTTCCGTCCTGACCGCGATCTCCGCGGGCGCGGTGGTGGCCACCGCCGCGCCCCTCCTCGCCGCCTGCGGCGACGGCGACTCGGGAGGCGGCACGGTCACCATCGAGTGGATGGACATCGCGACCACGGAGCCGTCCCAGACGCTCTATCCGCAGATCGCCAAGGCCTACGAGGCCTCGCACCCGAACGTGAAGATCAAGCTCACCAACCTGGAGAACGAGGCGTTCAAGTCGAAGATGACGGCGCTCACCGCCTCCGGGAAGCTGCCGGACATCTTCGTCACCTGGGGCGGCGGCGTCCTCAAGCAGCAGATCGACGCCGGCCTGGTGAAGGACGTCACCGAGGACGGCAAGGCCATCCTGAACACCATGACGCCGGTGTCGCAGAAGCCGTACCAGTTCGACGGCAGGACCTACGCCATCCCCTACGACATGGGCGGCGTGGGCTTCTGGTACAACAAGGCGCTCTTCAAGAAGGCCGGGATCGAGGGCACCCCGAAGACCTGGTCGGAGTACCTGGACGCCGTCCGCAAGCTCAAGTCCGCGGGGGTCACCCCGATCGCGATCGCGGGCAAGGACAAGTGGCCCGAGATGTACTACTGGGCCTACCTCGCGATGCGCATCGGCGGCCTGCCCGCGCTGCAGCAGGCCGAGAAGGCCAACGACTTCGGCGGCGCCGGCTTCGTCGCCGCGGGCGAGAAGGTCAAGGAGCTGGCCGACCTGCAGCCCTTCCAGAAGGGCTTCCAGAACGCCGGCTACGACACGCCCGGCGGGCAGGCCGCGACCATGGGCGCGGGCAAGGCCGCCATGGAGCTGATGGGCCAGTGGGCGCCCGCGGTGCAGAAGGACGCCTCCGGCAAGGACCTCGGCGACGACCTCGGCTGGTTCCCGTTCCCGACCGTCGAGGGCGGCCAGGGCCAGGCGACCGAGGTGTTCGGCGGCGGCAACGGGCACGCGCTCAGCAAGGACGCGCCCAAGGAGGCCATCGACTTCCTGGCCTTCCTGATGAACCAGGAGAACGAGAAGAAGCTCGTCTCCTCGGGCGCCTTCATGCCGGTCGTGAAGGGCGCCGAGAGCGAACTCGACAAGAACCGCAAGCTGGTCGCCGACGCGCTGAACGCCTCCACCGGCTTCCAGCTCTACCTCGACCAGGCCTTCCCGCCCGCCGTCGGCCAGGAGGTCAACGACAGCGTCGCCGCGCTCATCGCCGGCAAGAAGACGCCGCAGCAGGTCACGGAGTCGGTCACCAAGGTGGCCAAGAGCCAATGACCCTGTCCGCCACGACCGACGACCGGCCGCGGCACGCCGAACGGGCCCCGCACAAGCGGGGCCCCAAGGCGTCGGTGGGGGAGCGGCTGCGCGCCTGGACTTCCACCACCTGGTTCCTGTTGCCCGCGCTGCTGCTGTTCTTCTTCTTCGTCCTGATCCCGATCTTCGTCGCGTTCTACACGAGCTTCTTCCGCTGGGGCGGCTTCGGCTGGCCCGAGGACTTCGTCGGGCTCGGCAACTACCGCAAGCTCACCGACGACCCCGTCTTCCGCGGCGACCTGTGGCGCGGCCTGCTGATCATCGTGTTCTCGGTGGCGGTCCAGCTGCCGATCGCGCTCGGCACGGCCGTCCTGCTGAACCAGCGGATGCGCGGCCGGGCGGTCTACCGGGCGCTCTTCTTCGCGCCCTACATCCTGTCGGAGGTGATCGCCGGCGTCCTGTTCGGCATCATCTTCCTGCCGGGCGACGGGCTGGCCGACAAGATCGTCGAGGATCTGCCGCTGCTCGGCGGGCTCGCCGGCAAGTGGTTCTCCGACCCCGACACCGCGCTGCCCACCCTCTTCGCCGTCATGACGTGGAAGTACTTCGGCTTCCACATGATGATCTACCTCGCGGGCCTGCAGGGCATCCCGCAGGAGGTGCTGGAGGCGGCCTCGATCGACGGGGCGAGCCCCTGGCGGCGGTTCCGCAGCGTCACGCTGCCGCTGCTCGGCCCGACGCTGCGCATCAGCGTGTTCCTGTCCGTCATCGGCTCCATCCAGTTGTTCGACCTCGTGTGGGTCACCACGACGGGCGGGCCGACGCACTCCACGGAGACGATGGCCGTCACCATGTTCCAGTTCGGATTCAAGCGCTACCAGATGGGCTACGCAGGCGCGATCAGCGTCGCCATGTTCCTGATCTGCATGGTCTTCTCGCTGCTGTACCAGCGCTACGCGCTGCGCCGCGACCTGCAGGGCGCGGTCACCTCCGGGGGAGGCCGCCGATGAGAGCCGGCCTCGCACGGAGCCTGTCCAAGCACACTCTGGTGTGGGTGCTCGGCTCCTTCGTCGTCGTGCCCCTGCTCTACGCGGTGGTCTCCGGTTTCAAGACCACCGGCGACCTCACCTCGGACCCGTTCGGGCTGCCGGACCCGTGGAAGGTGTCGAACTACACCGGCATCCTGTCGTCCGGCGACTTCTGGCGGCAGATCGGCAACAGCGTCCTGATCGCGGTGGCCACCACGCTGATCACCGTCGCGGCGGCGGCGCTCGCGGCGTTCGCCTTCGCCCGCTACGCGTTCCGTGGCCGCGAGCTGTTCTTCACGCTGTTCGCGGCGGGGCTGATGTTCCCGCCCGCGGTGGCGGTGCTGCCGCTGTTCGTCCTGCTGCGCTCGTTCGGGCTGCTGGACAACCCGCTCGGCATCATCCTGCCGCAGGCCGCGTTCGCGCTCCCCATCACGATCATCATCCTGAGGTCCTTCTTCCGGACGATCCCCGGGGAGCTGGAGGAGGCCGCCATCATGGACGGCTGCAGCCGGCTCGGCTTCTTCTGGCGCATCCTGCTGCCGATGGCGAGGCCCGCGCTCGGCACCGTGTCCGTCCTCGCCATCGTGACGAGCTGGAACAATTTCTTCCTGCCGCTGCTGGTGCTGAGCGACCCGAAATGGCAGACCATCCCCGTCGGCATCCAGCAGTTCCAGGGGCAGTACTCGACGGACTACGCGCTCGTCATCGCCTACATCGTGCTCGCCATGGTGCCCGCCATCGCCTTCTACGCGCTGGCCGAGCGGCAGCTGATCGGAGGGCTCACCGCGGGGGCGACGAAGGGCTGACCTCGATCTCCCCGACCTCGATCTCCATGGACAGCAGGATCGAGCTGAGGCCCTTGCCGTGCGCGTCCAGGGCCAGCGACGTGGTGACCCCGCCGTCCAGCGACTGGCGGCAGACGAACTGCAGCGCGCACAGGTTCGGCAGCTCGTGGCGGACGACCTCGCCGCGCACGCGGTCCCCGAGGTGGCGCCGCACCGCGCCGGAGGTCAGCTCCCGGACGAGGTCCGGATAGTGCTCGTCGCGGTACGGGAACACCGACAGCGTCGAGGTGTCGCCCTTGTCGCCGGCGCGGGCGTGCGCGATCTCATGCAGTGGGGTGCGCCGGTTCGCCGGGACGCGCAACGGGGACCTCCAGGATCTCGGTGGCGGGGGAGACGGCCTCGCGGGGCAGCAGCGCCGACACGATGCCGATGACGTCGCCGACCCGCGTGCGGACGCCGCCGCCGCCCGCCGGGCCGTTGGTGTAGAGGGCCTCGACCTTCCCGAAGGCGCCGCATGGACCCCGTCCCCGGGCGGCCGGTGAAAGCCTGAAAGGGCCGTTCACGGGCCCGCGGGAACGGGGTTAGCGTCCGCTTGGACAACGGTCTCCTCGGCCCGCGACGGGAGGAACATGGGAAAGCGAAGACGACGGGCGCTGGCGGCGGGGGCGGTGCTCGGCCCCACGATGGTGGCGGGCGCGCTGCTCACCGCACCGCCGGCGTCCGCGCACGGCGCGATGATGGTGCCCGGCAGCCGCACCTACCTCTGCTGGAAGGACGGCCTCAGCTCGACCGGCGAGATCATCCCGCACAACCCGGCCTGCGCGGCGGCCGTCGCGCAGAGCGGCCCCAGCTCGCTCTACAACTGGTTCGCCGTGCTGCGCTCGGACGGCGCCGGCCGCACCCGCGGCTTCATCCCCGACGGGGAGCTGTGCAGCGGCGGCGCGGTCGTCTACGACTTCAGCGGCTACGACCTGGCCCGCGACGACTGGCCGGTCACCCACCTGACGTCGGGCGCCGGCATCGAGTTCCGGTACAACAAGTGGGCCGCCCATCCGGGAACGTTCCGCACCTACATCACCAAGGACAGCTGGAGCCCGACGCGCCCCCTCAGCTGGGACGACCTGGAGGAGCAGCCGTTCTACAGCGCCACCGACCCGCCGAGCGTCGGCTCGCCGGGCAACGAGGACGCCTACTACCACTGGAACGCGACGCTGCCGTCCGGCAAGTCCGGCCGCCACATCATCTACACCGTGTGGCAGCGCTCGGACAGCGCCGAGACGTTCTACGGCTGCTCCGACGTCGTCTTCGACGGCGGGAACGGCGAGGTCACCGGCGTCGGAGAGGACGGCGGCGGACCGACGGACCCGCCCGGCCAGCCGGGCATGGTCTGCACCGCCGCGTACCGCTCGACCGGAAGCTGGGGCGGCGGCTACCAGGGCGAGGTCACCGTCACCAACACCGGCACGCTCCCGCTCAACGGCTGGACGGCCCACTTCACCTTCGCCAACGGCGAGACGGTCGACAGCCTGTGGAACGGCGCCTACACGCAGTCCGGGCCGGACGTCACGGTCACGAACGCGAACTGGAACGGCTCGCTGGCCGTCGGCGCCTCGACCACCTTCGGTTTCACGGTCAAGGCGCCGGATGCGGCGACCTCCCTGGAACCCCACTGCATGACCTCCTGAACCGCATGACCTCCTGAGAACACCTCCAGCACACGACACGGCCCGCGGAGTCCGGCAGGGGACACCGCGGGCCGCCTCCTTTCCCGCACTTCGCCATCGGGCTGGCCGGCGCCGGGCATGGAGAGGCCCCGTGACCGGAGCGCGTCACGGGGCCGTTTCCCTCCTTGGCGGCGGTTACTGGACGGGCGGGTCGGCGTTCCTGAGCAGCTCCTGGAACTGGGCGGAGAACCAGTGCCCGGACAGCGGGGCGTCCGGCAGGGCACCGCTCATGTTGTTGTTGTTACGCGGGTTGCCCTCGTACGTCGGGTCGCACATCCGGTCGAAGCCCTTGCCCTCGTCGTTCGGGATCTCCTCGCTGGCCCCGTCCGACTCGCCCGGAGGCTTCATCCACACGTAGGCGTCGATGCCGGACGCGGGGGCCGCTTTCGGCCGCTCGCCGAGACCCGCTCCCGCCTGGTTGCACCAGTTGCCGAGGTGGATGCGCCGGTCGGTCCGGCCGCCGTCCACGTAGGCGTTCACGTCCGTCGTCGGGCCGGGCCCGGTCGGGCGCTCGGAGCCGCCCCAGCCGTTGCGGCTGGTGTCGATCAGCATGCCGATGCCGGAGTCGAACCCCTGGCTGATGAGCTCCTGGCGGAACGCCTGCGCGTAGGACTGCTCGTCCACGTACCGGTTCCAGTCCACCCAGTCGGACTCGCGGACGGACGTGCCGTTCACGGAGTCGTTGATGGTGAAGTAGGGCTCGGTCAGCGCACCGTAGTTCGCGGTGTTGGTGATGAACCCGGCGACGTTGCCCTTCGAGCCGGACATGTCCGCCACCTGGGCGAGGAGCTGGGCGGTCGGGGAGAAGTTGTCGTCCCAGCCGATCCAGCCGTGGTGGCCGATGTCGATGTAGTTGTAGACGTTGGACAGGGCGCCGAGCTTCTGCAGCGCGTAGGCGATGCCCTTCTGGTAGTTGCCGTTCTCCTTCATGACGTTGCAGTTCTCGGTGGCGGTCGGCCGGTCGCCCGCGTTGGTGATCAGGTTGGGCAGCGAGTCGATCTCCACCACCGCGGCGATCCGCAGGTCGGCGTACTTCTCGTCACCGAGGATCTCCGCGATCGGGTCGACGAACTGCGCCTTGTACTTGTCGAGCTCGGTCGGGCCGAGCTCGCCGTTGGAGGCGAGCGCCGAGCAGTCGCGGCCGGGCAGGTCGTAGACGACGAGGTTGACCAGCCCGGCGCCCTGCTCCAGGGCCTCGTCCAGGTGGTCGCGCAGCCCCATCCCGCCGTTGACGCCCTCGATCGCGGCGATCCGGTCCAGCCACACGCCGGTCGGCTGGTCCGCGACCGCGCCGCCGCCGGGCTCGGCGGCGGCGTGCGCCGACCATTCGGGGTTCACGTACTGCTGCACGCCCGCGTACGGGTTGTCGACGCGGTCACCGTCGCCCGGGTCCCCGTTGCCCGGGTCGTCCGTCGACCCGTCGCACACGGTCCCGTTGAGCTTGAACTGGGTCGGAGCCGCGTTCGTGCCGGAGTAGGTGCCCTGGAACCCGGGATTGACCGACGCGTTCGTGGGCAGCGTCGTGGCCCAGCTCGGGTTCGTCACGGTGACGTGCTGCCCGGACTGGCCGAAGGTGCCGTTCCAGCCCGAGGTCACCTGCTGGTTCCCGGCGAAGTCCCACTCCAGCGTCCAGCCGCCGCTGATCGCGTCGCCGAGGTTGGTGACCGTCACGGAGGCGGTGAAGCCGGTGCCCCAGTCGTCGGTGGAGTAGTCGACCTTGCAGCCGGCGGCCGCGCTGGCCTGGGCCTGGGCCAGCGCGACCGTGCCTGAGGCGAGCAGGAGGGCCGCCGAGGTGGTGGCCAGGCCGCGGCGGCGGGCGCCGGGTCTCCTGCGCGCGAGGGGGTGTTTCATCCGGATTCCTCCATCTGGTTGGGGTGGGCTTCTTCCGGAGGGTCAGGGGAGGGCCAGCAGGTGGTCGCGCAGGCCCGCGCCGTACGCGGTCGGCGTGCCGTCGTAGGAGCTGATGAGGGAGGGGCCGCTGGAGCAGTCCCACGTGTTCCACGTCCATCCGAGGTAGGACGCGCCCCGCGCGTCGAGCCAGGCCATCAGCGTGTCGACGTAGGAGTGGCCGCAGGTGTTCTCGCCGATCTCCCCGGCGACGAGCGGGACCTGCGCGGCGACGGGCGCGAGCTGCTGGTCCCAGCAGGACGCGTCCTTGCAGTAGTTGAAGTTGTAGGAGTGCCACGCGGCGGCGAGGTTCCCTGTCGGGTCGGACGGCTTCTGCGCGAGCCACTGGCCGAGGTCGTTGGAGTAGCTGTTGCCCGCCACCAGGACGACGTTCCGGGCGCCGGTGGACCGCACCGCGTCCAGGAGGTCCTGCATCCCGGCCGCCTCGTAGGTCAGGCCCGGGCAGGCCGGGCCGCCGTCACGCCAGCACGCCCACGACTGCCCGTAGTCCATGACCTGGAGGTTGTTCGGGTACGGCTCGTTGAACAGGTCGAGCACGACGGCCGTGTCGGCCTTGTACGCGGTGGCGACCTGCCGCCAGAACTCCGGCGCGTGCTCGGCGTCCGGCATGGGCTTCTGGCATTCGGCGTTCGCCGTCTCGCAGTGGCTGTCGTAGCCGGTCCACGTCCCATGACTCCAGTGCAGTTCGAGGATGGGCGTGATGCCGTTCTCTTCGAGCAGCGTGACGTAATTCTTGACGGCATTCCGGTAAGCGGTTCCCCCGTAGGCCGGGTCGACGTTGTCCAAGCCCAGCCAGCAGTCGGAGTTGAGCGGCACCCGGACGGCGTTGACGTTCCAGCTCTTTATGGCGGCGACCGATGACGCGTCCATCGGCCCGTCCCATATTCCGTTGCCCTGGACGCAGGCGAATTCGCCGCCGGAGCGGTTCACGCCAAGAAGCCGCACCGTGTTCCCGCCGGAGTCGACGAACCTGTTGCCCGACACCTCCAGCTCCGGTGCCGGGCCGTCGGGCGGGGGAGTGGTCGGCGGGTCGGTCGGGTCGCCGCCCGTGTCGCAGCGCGTCCCGTTCAAGGTGAAGGCGGCGGGGGGCGCGTTGGTGCCGCTGTAGGTGAACTGCGCGCCGGCCTGGACCGAGGCGCCGGCGGCGAGCTGGGCGTTCCAGCTCTCGCCGGCGACCGTGACGGTCGTGCCCGACTGCGACCACCTGCCGTTCCAGCCGTTCGCGAGTCGCTGGTCCCCGGTGTAGGAGTAGGTGAGGGTCCAGCCGTCCACCCCCGGTCCGCGGTTGGTGATCGTCACGGTGGCGGTGAAGCCGGTGCCCCAGTCGGCGGTCGCGTAGTCCACCTGGCAGCCGGCCTCGGCGCGGGGCCCGAGCGCGCCGAGCGCGGACCCGGTCCCCGCGGCGAGCGAGCCCGCGGCGCAGATCGCGCCGGTCAGGGCGGCCGCCGCGGCGGTGCGCGGGGAAAGCGATCTCATGTGATCTCCGCTTTCACATCGTGTCCGTTGATTTGGGAGCGCTCCCACTCCTGGACTGCGGTGAACGTAGAACGCTTCGGGCGCGGTTTGGAAGCCTTGTTCCATTCCTTTCACGATGTTTCACGCCGCCTCGCGCGCGCGGTGAGGGGCGGGAGTCGCCGGGCGAATTCGATCGCGTCGCGGCCCTTGACACGATCGGCGTCCGAACGGATTCTTGGGAGCGCTCCCACTACTCCCGACCCGGTCCCGCCCCCGCGCACGGCCGGGAACCCCCGAAGGGAGTGCCGAAAGCGTGACCATCACCCACCCCCCGCACGACCCCGCCCTCCCGGACCGGCCGCCGACCCTCGCGCACGTCGCGCAGCTCGCCGGCGTGTCCCCCGCCACCGCGTCCCGCGTCCTGAACGGCTCCGCCCGCGTCAGCAGGGCCGCCCGCCTCCAGGTCGAGGAGGCCGTCGAGCAGCTCGGCTACGTCCGCCGCCGCACCGGCTCCCCCGACCGGGAGTCCTCCGGCACGATCGCCGCCGTCGTCTGCGAGGACGGCTGCCGCGTCCTCGGCGACGCGTTCTTCGCGCGCCTGCTGTGGGGCGTGCGGCGGGAGCTGGACGGCCGCGCGCCGCTCGTCGTGCTCATGGCCGGCCGGGCGGAGGAGTGGCGGGCCACCACCGGCTACCTGCGCGGCGGACGCGCCGCGGGCGTGCTGCTCGTCGGCGCCCGCCGCGACCAGGTCGCCCCGCTCGTCCAGGCCGCGGCCGGCGCCCCCGTGGTGCTCGCGGGGCGCCCCCTCGACGAGGTGGCGCTGCCCTACGTCGACGTCGACAACCGCGGCGGCGCGCACGCCGCCGTCCGGCACCTGCTGGCGTCCGGGCGCCGCCGCATCGGCACGATCGCCGGCCCCGCCGACATGGGCGCCGCCGTCGACCGGCTCGCCGGGTACCGGCTCGCGGCCCGGGAGGCCGGGATGGGCGTCAACGGGCTCGTCTGCCAGGGCGATTTCGGCCGGCTGTCCGGCGAGCGGGCCATGCGCCGGCTACTGGAACGCCGCCCCGACGTCGACGCCGTCCTCGCCGCGTCCGACCAGATGGCGGTCGGCGCCCTCGGCGCGCTGCGCCGGGCGGGCCGCCGGGTCCCCGACGACGTCGCGGTCGTCGGGTTCGACGACGCCCCGGTCGCCCGGCAGGTGCGGCCCCGGCTGACGACCGTCCGGCAGCCGGCGGAGGATCTCGGCGCCCGGCTGGCGCGCGAGCTGCGCGCCTGCACCGGCGGCCGCCCCAGCACCGAGCGCGGCGTCGTGCTGCGCACCAAGCTGATCATCCGGGAGTCCGGCTGACGGCCCCGGGCTGACGCGGGCCCCGTCCCGCACTCCCTGCGAACACCACCATCGCCGGGCTCCGCCGGCGGTGGAGCCCGCCATGCCCGGAGAACGGGCCCTAAAGGAAGGAAGAACGGTGCGAAGACGTCATCGATGGCGCTCCCTCACGGCCGTGGGCGCGACGCTGACCCTGCTCTGCGGAGGCCTCGGCCTCATGGCCCCGGCGCACGCCGCGTCGGCGGCGTGCAAGGTCGTCTACAAGAAGAACGACTGGGGCGGCGGATTCACCGCGAGCATCGACATCACGAATCAGGGCGACGCGCTGGACGGCTGGAAGCTGACCTACTCCTATTCGGGGAACCAGACGCTCGCCAGCGGCTGGTCGGGCAAGTGGTCCCAGTCAGGGCAGCAGGTCACGGTCGAGAACGAGGGTTGGAACGGGACGCTCGCCTCCGGCGCCTCCGTGAACGTCGGCGCGCAGTTCACCTACAGCGGGACCAACACCGACCCCACCGCGTTCAGCCTCAACGGCACACCGTGCAACCAGAGCTCGTCCGCGCCGACGGTGGCTCTGACGAGCCCCTCCGCCGGGGCGACGTACTCGGTCGGCGCCCCGGTTCCGCTGGCGGCGACCGCGGCGGCCGGATCCGGCGCCTCGGTGTCGAAGGTCGAGTTCTACAGCCAGGACGGTCCGCTCGGTGATGCCGACACGACCAGCCCCTACGGCCTGACCTGGACCCCGTCGCGGGCGGGGGACTACTCGATCTACGCCAAGGTGACCGACAGCACGGGCGCGACGGCCGAGTCCGCGCCGGTCGGCGTCACCGTCACCGCCGAGGCGAGCGTGGTGGCGAGCCCGGCCGCGCTGACCGTCGCGCAGGGCGCCACGGCGACGTACGCGGTCAGGCTGTCGGAGGCGCCGTCCTCGGACGTGACGGTGACGACGACCCGCACCGCGGGCAACAGCGGCCTGTCCGTGACCGGCGGCGGGACGCTCACCTTCACGCCGCAGAACTGGTCCACCGCGCAGAACGTGACCCTCACCGCGGACGACTCGGGGACGGGCCAGGCGACCTTCACCTCCTCGGCGCCCGGCTACGCGGCGGCCGAGGTCACCGCGACCCAGGTGGCCGTCTCCGCCGACGGCTACACGCAGCGGTTCCTCGACCAGTACAACAAGATCAAGGACCCGGCGAACGGCTACTTCAGCCCCGAGGGCATCCCCTACCACTCGGTGGAGACGTTCATGGTCGAGGCCCCCGACCACGGCCATGAGACGACGTCGGAGGCCTACAGCTACCTCATCTGGCTGGAGGCCATGTACGGCAAGGTCACGCAGGACTGGGCCCCCTTCAACGCCTCCTGGGCGCTGATGGAGAAGTACATGATCCCCACGCACGCGGACCAGCCGACGGGCTCCTTCTACCAGCCGTCCAAACCCGCCACCTACGCCGCCGAGCACCCGCTGCCGAGCGACTACCCGTCGCAGATCGACGGCAGCGTCCCGGTGGGCCAGGACCCGATCGCGAGCGAGCTGAAGTCCGCGTACGGGACCGACGACGTCTACGGCATGCACTGGCTCCAGGACGTGGACAACGTGTACGGCTACGGCAACACCCCCGGAGGCGGCTGCGAGGAAGGGCCCGGCGCCGATGGCCCCTCCTACATCAACACCTACCAGCGCGGCTCGCAGGAGTCGGTCTTCGAGACCGTCCCGCAGCCGACGTGCGATCGGTTCGCGTTCGGCGGCCCCAACGGCTATCTGGACCTGTTCATCAAGGACACCTCCTACGCCGAGCAATGGAAGTTCACCAACGCGCCCGACGCCGACGCCCGCGCCATCCAGGCCGCGTACTGGGCGAACGTCTGGGCCAAGGAGCAGGGCAAGGGCGGCGACGTCTCGGCCACCGTGGCCAAGGCCGGCAAGATGGGCGACTACCTGCGGTACGCGTTCTTCGACAAGTACTTCAAGAAGATCGGCGACTGCCATCCGGCCTCGTCCTGCCCCGCCGGGACGGGCAAGGACAGCGAGCACTACCTGCTGTCCTGGTACTACGCCTGGGGCGGCGCCACGGACTCCAACGCCGGCTGGGCCTGGCGCATCGGCGACGGCGCCTCGCACTTCGGCTACCAGAACCCGCTCGCCGCGTACGCGCTGGTGAACGACCCCGCGCTCGCCCCCAAGGGCGCGACGGCCAAGGCCGACTGGGAGAAGAGCCTGACCCGGCAGCTCCAGCTCTACAAGTGGCTGCAGTCCGCCGAGGGCGGTATCGCCGGAGGCGTCACCAACAGCTGGGACGGCAGCTACAGCACCCCGCCCACCGGCCTCACCGAGTTCTTCGGCATGGCCTACGACTGGCAGCCCGTCTACCACGACCCGCCGAGCAACCAGTGGTTCGGGTTCCAGGCGTGGTCGATGGAGCGGGTCGCCGAGTACTACCAGGTCAGCGGTGACACGAATGCCAAGGCGATCCTCGACACGTGGGTCTCCTGGGCGCTGTCCGAGACGACGGTCGACCCGTCCACGGGATCCATCCAGATCCCGTCGACGCTGACGTGGACCGGGCAACCGGACGCGAACTGGTCGTCGTCCACCGGCATGCCGCCCGCGAACGACGGCCTGCACGTCTCGGTGAAGGACTACACCAGCGACGTCGGCGTGGCCGCCGCGTACGCCAAGACCCTGACGTACTACGCCGCCAGGTCCGGTGACGCCGACGCCAAGCAGGCCGCCAAGGACCTCCTCGACGCCCTCTGGAAGCACACCGACGCGAAGGGCGTCTCCGTCGAGGAGAGCAAGGCCGACTACCGGCGCGTGATCGACCCGGTCTACATCCCGTCCGGCTGGAGCGGAACGATGCCCAACGGCGACCCCATCAACTCCAGCTCGACGTTCATGTCCATCCGCTCCTTCTACAAGAACGACCCCGACTACCAGCGCGTCATGGCCTACGCCAATGGCGACAGCTCGACCGTGCCCGTGTTCACCTACCACCGCTTCTGGGCCCAGGCGGACATAGCCCTGGCCATGGCCGACTACGGCCGCCTCTTCGACGAGTGACCCACCCCGGGGGCCCGCGGCGAGCCGACCCCCGCCGCGGGCCCCCTCGCATGTCCCCGGCATGGCATGCGAACATATGTTCGTGTCCGGTGGTGCTTCGATCCTGCATGCCGACCTGGACGCGTTCTACGCGTCGGTCGAGCAGCGGGACGACCCCGGGCTCCGGGGGCGGCCCGTGATCGTGGGGGCGGGGGTCGTGCTCGCGGCCAGCTACGAGGCCAAGGCCTTCGGGGTGCGGACGGCGATGAGCGGCGGGCAGGCGCGGCGGTTGTGCCCGCGCGCGGTGGTCGTCCCGCCGCGGATGAGCGCCTACAGCGAGGCGAGCAAGGCGGTGTTCGCCGTCTTCCGGGCCACGACACCGCTGGTGGAGGGGCTGTCCATCGACGAGGCGTTCCTCGACGTGGACGGGTTGCGCCGGCCGCCCCCCGACATCGCGGAGCGGCTGCGGCGGGAGATCGCCGAGGAGGTCGGGCTGCCGATCACGGTCGGGGTCGCCCGCACCAAGTTCCTCGCCAAGGTCGCCAGCGGCGTCGCCAAGCCCGACGGGCTGCTGGTGGTGCCGCCGGACGGCGAGCTGGACTTCCTGCACCCGCTTGCGGTGCGGCGGCTCTGGGGCGTCGGGCCGGCCACCGCCCGCAAGCTCGCCCGGTTCGGCGTCACCACGGTCGGGGACGTCGCCGCCATGCCGGAGGCCGCGCTCGTGTCGCTGCTCGGCCCGGGAGCGGGGCGCCACCTGCGCGCCCTGGCGCTCAACCGCGACCCGCGCCCGGTGCGCACCGGAACGCGGAGGCGGTCGATGGGCTCGCAACGGGCGCTCGGCCGCCGTCGGCGGTCACCGGAGGAGCTGGACGCGATGCTGGTCGGCATCGTCGACCGGCTGGGCGGGCGGCTGCGCAAGGCCCGGCGCGTGTGCCGGACGGTGACGCTCCGCCTGCGGTTCGGCGACTACGGCCGGGCGACGCGCGCGCACACGCTCGCCCAGGCGACCGCGGAGACCCCGATGATCCTGCGCACGGCGCGGAGCCTGCTCGCCGCGGCCGGGCCGCTGATCGAGGAACGGGGCCTGACGCTCATCGGCGTGTCGCTCGGCAACCTGCACGACGATCGCGCCGTCCAGCTCGCGCTGCCCTTCGACCGGGCCATGGCCGTGGACGGCGCGGTCGACGGCGTCCGGGGGCGGTTCGGCTCGTCTGCCATCACCCGCGCCGTGCTGATCGGACGCGACCCGGGCCTGTCGGTTCCGATGCTGCCCGACTGACCGCCCCTGTCAATGCCGGTGCGGGCGGCTCACCGAGGGCCTCCCTGAGGGCGCCGGGCGTTCCGTGAGACGATCGTTTTCCCGGGAATTCGAGTGGAGTTGCGATGGCAGATGAGAGGTGGTCGCCCGCCGCCGTCGATCTGGAGACGCCCAACACGGCCCGGATCTACGACTACCTGCTCGGAGGCAAGGACAACTACGCCGCCGACCGCGAGGTGGCGGAGCAGCTGCTCGCGGTCATCCCCGAGGCGCGGATGGCGGCGCAGGAGAACCAGGCCTTCATCGGGCGCGCCGTCCGCTACCTCGCGGGCCAGGGCGTCCGGCAGTTCATCGACATGGGCTCCAAGCTCCCCGCGCAGGGCAATGTCCACGAGGTCGTCGCCGAGGTGGCGCCGGACGCCACGGTCCTGTTCGCGGACGGCGACCCCGTCGTCCTGGCCCACGCGCGGGCGCTGCTGGCCGGCATCGAGCGGGCCGCCGTCGTCCAGTGCGACCCGAAGCACCCCGACGCGATCACCGGCGACCCGCACGTGCGGGCGCTCATCGACTTCGGGCGGCCGGTCGGGATCGTGCTCGACCGGGTCCTGCACTTCGTCGACAGCACCGCCGAGGCCGCCGAGGCCGTGGCCCGCTTGCACGACACGCTGTCGCCGGGGAGCCACGTCGTGTTCACGCACATCACCCGGGACCCCCAGCCCGAGTCCAGCGGCGAGGTCGGCACGCTGTTCAAGCCGACCAAGGGCCACTTCTGGGGCCGCCGCCGCGCCGAGATCGAGGAGATCGTCTCCAGCTTCGACCTCGTCGAGCCGGGACTGACCTTCACCCCGCTGTGGCGGCCGGGCCGGCCGGGCGCGGGCGCCGCGCACCCCGAGCGCACCTTCACCCTGGCCGGTGTCGGCCGCCGCGGCTGACCGCGGTCAGGACGGCAGGAGCCGCCGGGCGCGCCCGCGTGCGCCGTACCTGCCGCGCACCCCCAGCCGCGCCCGAACCGGGCGCCGCGCGGCGGGCGCGACCGCACCGGTGGCGTCGTGCACCCAGCCCTGGTGGCTGCGGCCGGTGACCTCCAGCCGGACGAGCGGGACGTAGGAGTCGGCCCGGATCCCCGCGTAGCCGTGCCGGACGATGGAGTGGTAGATGTCCTCGGACACGACCAGGACCAGCGGCGTCCCCGCCCGCCGCAGCGCGCTCTTCGCCTCGGGCGAGTCCAGTAGCCGGAAGGCGACGTCGAGCGCCTCGCCGAAATTGCCGCGGCCGTCGTTGTGCACCTCTCCGGCGTGCACGACGACGCGCACGCGAATTCGCCGGTCGCGGTCCGCCTCCGCCGCCATCCTGGAATTGTATTCGGCCAGCAGCGCGGACAGGATCGGCACGACCGGGTGCAGCAGCAGCGTTTTCGGGACCTCGTCGAAAGGGTGCACGAGAACGAGCGCCCCGTCGCCCCGGTCGACATACTCCTCCCGGTAGCGCGCCTCGATTCCGGCTCGCAGGAAGGCCTCCTCCAGCAGCCGGTACAGCGTCCGGCGCAGCTCGGCCTTCACCGGGTCGGTACGGGTGGTCGAGCCCTCGATGTCCACGGCCAGGATGGCGCGGTAGCGCGGCCGGACCAGGGCCCGGTCCGCGACCGGGAGCGCCGGGGCGGACGCGTCGACGAGCACCGGACGCAGGGCCCCCGCCCGCGTCCCGCCCGCCGTGTCCGCCGCCGCGCCGCCCGCCGCTGCGTCCGGTCCGCCGCGGGCCGGCCCCCCCGCCCGCAACGCCGTCTCGTTGCTCATTTCCCCCGTGCCCCTTTCTCCCGCATCCCCCATCGCCGGCGGAAAACGATCCTGGCATTGAGCGGCCGGACCGGCAACCCAGGCTCTCCCGGACGGCCTGCCGGGTTTTCCCGGTGATTGGCAATTCCTTTCAACAGATGATGAAAGGCCCTCCGGGAGGCGCGGTGCGGGCGCCGGCGCCGCGTCAAGGGGGACGCGTCCCGAATGGTCCTGATCTTGCGGGGCCGGCGTCCCGCATGATCGGGACGGAATGGCCGGGAACGGCCCCGCATCGATCGGATAACGGCGCCGCCGCCGGCCGCCCGACCGGGAAGACTTCCGGTGCGCCCGCACCGTCGGAAGCGGCGCGGCGGCCCCGCGTCCGGGAAAGCACGGACCGCCGCCCCGGGGGTTTCCGGTGGCAGGACGCGGTCCGAGGTCCCAGCATGGAGAGGATGGTCGTGGTGATTTCCGCACCGCGGAGGCGCAGGTCGCCGCCGTGGTTCGGGGCGGAGACGAGGCGCGCCCTCGGCTCCGGGCTCGCGGTGGCGGGGCTGGCGCTGCTCGCGGGCTGGCCGTACTGGCGGGGCCACCCGGCCGCCGCCGCGATCACGCTGGTGAGCTGCGCCGCGATCGCCGTCGTGGGCGTGCTGCTCGCGACCGGGGGACGCACCCGCCGCACCGGCCTGCTCTTCACGGCCGCGTCCGTCTGCTGGGCGGCCAACTGGGCCGCGAGCTGGGACGCGACCGTCTGGCCGGTCATCTCCCCGTACGCCCAGGCGAACTTCTACCTCGCGCTGATGATCGGCGTCCTGCTGTATCCGAGCGGACGGCTGGAGTACCTGGTCGACCGGATCTGGGCGGTGCTGGCGTGCCTGATCCTCTGGGGCTGCCCGACCGCGCTGTGGGTGACGTCCGAGCCCGAGTGGGCCGCGTTCCGCGGCGAGTCGGTGTGGTGGCCCGCGCCCTTCCCCGACCTGGAGGTGTTCCAGGCCGTTCTCCAGGTCTCCGCCGCCCTCTATGTCTTCCTCGCCTTCTCGTTCGCCATCGTGCTGCTCCTGCGGCTGCCGCGGATGAGCAGGATGCGGCGGCTGCTCGCGCTCCCGGTGACCGTCGCGATCGCGTCCGTCGGCATCTCGGCCGCGCTCACCCAGAAGCCGATCATGGAGGCGTCGATCCCGCTGGACGACCTGCTGCACGTCTACGTGGTGCAGGGCGCGGTGGTCGTCCTGGTCCCGCTGACCCTGCTGGCGTCCGGGCTGCGCGTCCGCCTCGCCGAGCTGACGGTCGCGGGGCGGATGCTCCGGCTGACCGCGCCGGTGTCGGTCGAGCGGGTCCGCGACGCCCTGCGGGACGTGCTGCACGATCCGACGCTGGAGCTGTGGTTCTGGGCGCCGATGGAGGAGACCTACGTCGACACCGCCGGGCGTCCGGTGGACGTCGACCCCGAGGACGAGGACCCGCGGGGACCGGACGGGGACGGCGCCGGCGGTGACGGGGGCCGCTGGCGGCGCCGGGTGCGCAGCGCCACCGGGGATCCGCTCGCCGTCGTCGAGCTCGGCGGCGCGCTCCGCGACCACGGCTCGCTCGTGCAGGCCGCGCTCGTCGCCGGCGGCCGGGCGCTGGAGACCGCGCGGCTGCAGGCCAGCGTCCACGCGGGGCTCGAACAGGTCCGGTCGGCCTACCGGCGGCTCGTCCGCGCCGAGACCGTCGAGCGCGAGCGCCTCGCCCGCGACCTGCACGACGGCGCCCAGCAGCGGCTCCTGGCGCTCGGCGCGATGCTCGGGACCCTGGAGGCCGTCTCCGACGACCCCGCGGTGAAGGAGCACGCCCGGACCTGCCGCGCCGAGCTGATGGAGGCCCTCGCCGAGCTGCGGTCCCTCGCCCGCGAGGTGCAGCCGGCGCTGCTCGTCCAGGACGGCCTCGGGCCCGCGCTGGAGGTGGTCGCCGAGCGCCTCGGCACGCGTGTCAAGCTCGACGTCACCTCCCGCCGCTTCTCCAGGGAGATCGAGTCCACGCTTTACTCGGCGCTTTGCGAGGCGCTGTCGTACGCTGTCGACCGCGCGCGTGCGACCCGGGTGTTCGTGCGGGTCGGCGAGGAGGACGGACGGCTGGTCGCCGAGGTGGGACTCGACGGCACCGGCGCGTCCGCCGATCCCGGCGCCGGGCCGGCCGGTCTGTCCGGCCGCCTCCGGGCGCTGCGCGGCACTGTGGAGGTCGGGGGCGGTCCCGGCGAGGGCATGACGGTAAGGATGGACCTTCCATGCGAGTAGCCGTGGCGGAGGACAGCGGTATCTTCCGGCAGGCGCTGGTCACCCTGCTCACCACGGTAGGCATCGAGGTCGTGGTGTCGGCCGGCTCCGGCGAGGAGCTGCTGGCCCGCGTCGCCGGCGACCCGCCCGACGTGGCGATCGTCGACCTGCACATGCCGCCGACGTTCACCAACGAGGGCGTCGTCGCGGCCCGCCGGCTGCTGGAGCGCCATCCCGGCCTCGGGGTCCTCGTCCTGTCCGCCTACAACGAGACGCCGCCGGCGATGGAGCTGTTCCGCGACGAGCCGCGCGGCGTCGGCTACCTGCTGAAGGACCACGTCACCGACGTGGAGAACCTGCGCTCGGCGCTGGAGCGGGTCATCCGGGGCGAGGTCGTCATCGACCCCGACGTGGTGGCCAGGCTCGTCGAGGCGCGGCACCGCGAGCACGAGCTGGCCCGGCTGTCCGAGCGCGAGCGGGAGGTGCTGGCGCTGATGGCGGAGGGCCATTCGAACGCCGGCATCGGCAAGCGGCTGCACCTGTCGGCCCGCACGGTCGAGGACCACGTGCGGGCCATCTTCACCAAGCTCAAGATCGCCTCGTCCGGCGGCCCGCCGGGGCCGCAGGAGCACAACAAGCGGGTGCTCGCGGTCCTCACGTGGCTGCGCGCCGCCGAGTCCCGCTGACCGGATCCGGACGGCCGCGCGCCGTCCCCCGGACGGCCGTCACCGGCCGCGCATCAATCGGGTAACGGCCCCTCGCGCTCCGTGCTCGCCGTACGGAAAACTGACCGCGCGAGTCCGGTCGCGTCAGGCGGCCCGGTGGTGGCCCCCGCACGCCACCGGGACGCGCCACGGGCCCGGCGCCGGCCCGTTTCGAGGACCGTGTCCGGCACGCTCCCATGTTCCCGGCGCCGCGCCCCGCGCGCATCCGGGAAAACACCACTCCCGGACGGTGGTTTCCCGGGACGACGACACGGAAGGGACCGCGTGAGGCTCGTCTCCCGGTGGCCGCCCTGGCTCAGCCCAGGTGTCCGGCGCGCCCTGGCCGCGGGTACGGCGGTCGCCGCGGCGGCCCTCCTGTGCGGCTGGCCGCACTGGCGGGCGCAGCCGCCCGCCGCCGCGGTGACGCTGGTGTGCTGCGGCGGCTTCGCGATCGCGGGCGGGCTGCTGGCCGCCGGGCGGGTCGGCCGGCGGACGGGCGCGGTGTTCGTGTTCGCGGCGGCGGCCTGGGCGGTCACCTGGTCGGCGGCCTGGAACGCCGGCGTGCTGCCGGTCATGTCGGTGTTCGCCCAGTCGGTGTTCTTCCTCGCGATCGGCGTCGGCGTGCTGATGTACCCGGGCGGCCGGCTGGAGGGCGCCGCCGTCCGGCTCTGGACGGCCGCCGCCGTCGTGATCATGGTCGGCGGCCAGGCGCTGCTGTGCGCGGTCTCCCGGCCGGGCTGGAACGGCTTCGCCGCCTCGGCCGCCTGGCCGGCGGTCCGCCCCGACCAGGCGGTGTTCCACGGCGTCCAGCGGGCGCTGACGGCCGCGATGGCGGCGCTGGCCGGCGTCCTGGTGGTCATCCTGGTGGCCCGGATGCCGCGCACCGGGCGGCTGGACCGTGCGCTCACCGTCCCGGTCGCGATCGCCCTCACGCTGGGGGTCACCGGCGCGCTGGCCGTCCAGGGCACGCTCGCCGGCAGCGGCGTGGGCCTGGACGACGTGCTGGACGTCTACCTCGTCCAGGGCATCTGCGCGACCGTGATGCCGGTGGCGTTCCTCGGCACCGCGCTGCGCGCCCGGCTCGCCGAGCTGACGGTCGCCGAGCGGATGCACCGCCTGCTCGCCGACCCGGTCTCCACGGCGAGGGTCCGTGATGCGCTGCGGGCCGTCCTGGGCGACGACACCCTCGACCTGTGGCTGTGGGCGGACGGCGGCTACGTCGACGTGGCGGGCCGCCGCATCCGGGGCGCGCCGGGCGCCGCCCCCGGGCGCTGGCGGCACGAGGTGCGGACGTCCGGAGGCGAGCCGCTCGCCACCGTCGACGTCGCCATCGCGCTGCGCGACCACGAGCCGCTCGTCGAGGCCGCGCTGGTCGCGGGCGGCCGCGCGCTGGAGACCGTCCGGCTGCAGGCCGCGGCGCAGGCCAACCTCGAACGGGCCCGCGACGCGCAGGAGCGGCTGGTCCGGGTGCAGGCGGCCGAGCGCGAGCGGCTCGCCGCCGAGCTGCAGCACAGCGCCCAGCAGCGGCTCCGGGGCTTGGAGGAGCTGCTGGCGCGCCTGGAGAACGCGGCGGCGGACCCGCGGGCCCGGGAGCAGGCCCGCACGTGCCGCCAGGAGCTGGCGGAGGCGGTCGCCGAGCTGGACGGCCTGGCCCGCGGCGTGCACCCGGCGATCCTGAAGGACCAGGGCCTCGCGCAGGCGATCGAGCTGGTCGCCGCGCGCGCCGCGGTGCCGGTCCGCCTCGACCTGCCCGCCGGCCGGTTCGCGCCCGCGGTCGAGTCGACCCTCTACTTCGCGCTCTGCGAGGCGCTCACCAACGCCGTCAAGCACGCGCGGGCGGACTCGATCGCGCTCGCCGTCCGGCCCGGCGCGGACGAGATCGTCGCCGAGGTCCGCGACGACGGCGTCGGCGGTGCCGGCACGAGGCCGCACGGCGGCCTGGCCGGCCTCACCGACCGCGTCCGCGCGCTCCGCGGCCGCGTCGAGGTGGAGAGCCCGCCCGGCGAGGGCACCACCGTCCGCATCACCCTCCCCGCCCGCGGCGAGGACGGCCGGGAGCCCGGCACGGAGGCCGGCCCGGTCTAGCGGTCGGGGCCGGAGGCCGGCCAGACCTCCGCCAAGGGCACGCCGACCTATTGGAGCAGCCGGTGAAGCAGCGGCAGGGAAAGCCGATGCCAGCACGATCCTCCGCATCGGGCCAGCCTAGAGCGCGGCGCGTCAGGCCGGGGCGTTGCGGACGATCGGGAGCAGGTAGCGGCGGGCGAAGTCGCGGGCCCCGTCGTCGTCGAGCGGGATGTGCCCCTCGGGCGTGAGGACGAGGGAGTGGGTGAGCCGCACGAGGATCTCGGCGACCACCTCCGGGTCGACGTCCGGCGGGGCGGCGCCGCGGCGCTGCGCCGTGCGCAGCCGGGCGGCGAGGTAGCCGCGGGCGGCGGCCAGCAGCGGGGCCGCCTTGACCGTGGAGTGCGGGAGGATCAGCTCGGGCTCGACGACCATCAGCCGGGTCACGAGCCGCTGTTCGCGGCCCATCCGCAGCGCCACCGCGAACCCCTCGACCAGGCGCTCCTCCAGGGTCGGCAGCGCGGCGACGGCCTCGTCCAGCTCGGCGAAGAACCGCCGCGCCTCCCGGAGCAGGACGCCGGTGACGAGGTCGCCCTTGGTGGGGAAGCGCCGGTAGATCGTGGCGCGGCCGAGGCCGGACTCGCGCGCGATGTCGTCCATGGTGGTGCGGCGCGGCCCGTAGGTCTCGAAGGACCGCAGCGCCGCGTCCAGGATGCGGTCGGTCTGCGGCTCGCTCTCGGGGACGCCGGTGAGGAGGTTGCGCAGGAGTTCGTCGCCGTCGCTCGTCATCTCCCGGCCGACTCTAGCCGCCGGGCGCCGCGCGGGCGCGCGGTCAGCGCGAGCCGAGCGCCTCGACGGCCTCGTCGGTGGTCGGGTAGGCGACCAGGTGGCGGTCCAGGCCGCTGCGCTCGATGATCGTCTGGAACCGGCGCCTCGGCCGCGCCAGCACGAGCTCGCCGCCGGCCTGGTGCGCGGCCTTCCAAAGGATGATCATCGCGTTCAGGCCCGAGGAGTCGCAGAAGCTGACCTCGCCGACGTCCAGGACGACCAGCGGCGGGCCGTCGTGGTCCCGCATCGCGGCGAGCGCGTGCTCGCGCAGCTGGTCGGAGGTCAGGATGGTGAGCTCGCCCTCCGCCTCGACGAGCAGGCAGGGCCCGCGGGCGCCGCTGCGGAGGTGCAGCGGGTCGATGGGTGCGGCGCCCGATGGTCCGCCGGGCCCTGGCGGCATGCGATCACCTCGCGTCCTCGTCGGCATGTTGTCGCAGGCACGCGACCTACCCGCGAGAGCCGAGGTCATGCGGCGGGACGGGCGGGAGGCGGCGGTCAGCCCACCCGGATGTACTCGATGGCCGCGTCCGCGAGCGCCCGCGCGCGGTCCTCGTAGCGGTCGCGCAGGTCCAGCAGCACCTGCTGGCCCCGGACGGCGGGCCAGCCCTCCGGCAGGTGCTCGACGGGCAGCCGCGGGTCGTCGCGGACGAGCTGCAGCCACTCGGTCGTCATCCACAGGTAGCGGGCGAGATCGTCGGGGGCGTGGGGGAGCGGGTCCGGACGGTCCCAGCGGTCCAGGAAGGCCCGGTAGCCGGCGGCGAGGCCGTCCAGGTCGAAGGCCTCGCGCAGCATGTGCGGGACGTCGGTCGGCTCCTCGGCCGGGCCGGCGAACACCTTCAGGTGCCCGTTCAGGCCGAGGCCCGCGACGATCGGCCGGACGTCGACCCGCGACGGCGCGATCCACGTGCCGTTGCCGAGCGAGCCGAACCCGGCCCAGGTGAGCCGGGCCCGCAGGTCGTGCCGGACGCGCTGCCACGACTCGGGCATGGAGAACGCGAGGACGGTCCAGTTGCCGTCCCAGTCGGTGTTGAGCACGCCGCGCCGCCAGACGCGCTCCTCGCCGTCGTGCAGGATGGCCTCGGACCGCGGGGTGAGCCCGAAGTGCATGCGCCTGCCCTCGCGGTGCCGCTCCAGCAGGCCGCGGCCGACCATGCGCGTCAGCGTGGACCGGACGGCGTGCTCGCCGACGCCTAGCCGGGCGAAGGTGTCGATGAAGCTGCCGGAGAACACCGCGACGCCGCGCCCGAGCACGTAGTTACCGAGGTAGGTCAGCATCAGCGACTGCGGGCGGAGCCGCGGGGACGGCCGTCCGGACGGCATCGGCCCGGCCTCGCTCTGAGCACTCACACTGCGGCTCCCGTCATCCGGCCAGCGTAACGACGGCGCTGCGGTGCCCCGCCGCCGTCACGTCGATGTTGGGCAAAACATTGACTGTCGTGAAGAGTACGCCTAACTTCGGGGCACGCCCACCCCGGGAGGTCCCAGTGCGTCGCAAACTCGTCCCGCTTCTGGCCACCGTCGTTCTCGCCGCCGGGTTCACCGCCGCGTGCGGCGACTCCGGCGGATCGGGCGGCGGCTCCACGATCAAGGTCGGCTTCATCGAGTCGCTGACCGGCAACTACGCGCCGCTCGGCGGCGAGGCGAAGAAGACCGTGGATCTCGCCGTCGAACAGATCAACACCGCCGGCGGCATCAACGGCCGCAAGATCGAGCTGATCACCCTCGACGACAAGACCGCTCCCGACCAGGGCGTGCTGCATTTCAACAAGCTCAAGGCGGAGAAGGTCACCGCGATCCTCGGCTCGACCTTCTCCAACGTCGGCCTCGCGGTCGAGCCGCTCGCCGAGCGGGAGCGGATCCCCTACATCTCGCTGTCGCCGGCCGACGAGCAGGTCGACCCGATCCGCAAGTACACGTTCGTCGTCCCGGCGATCTCATCCATGTACGCGCGGGCGATGCTCGGGTACTTCCAGGCGCACGACATCACCAGGGTCGCGGTCGCCTACGACACCAAGAGCGCCTACGCCAAGGCCGGCTTCGCGGGCATGAAGAAGTACGCGGGGCAGTTCGGGGTCCAGATCGTCAAGGAGGAGACGTACGAGACGACGGCGTCCGACTTCAGCCCGCTGTTCACGCACGTCCGCGATTCCGGCGCGCAGGCGCTCGTCGCGTGGGCGAGCGGCGCGCCCGGCGTGACGCTCGCCAAGCAGTACCCGTCGTCCGGCCTGAAGCTCCCGCTCTACATGACCGGCTCGCAGGCCAGCAAGCTCTGGCTCGACCCCGTCGGGAAGGCCGCCGAGGGCGTGTACGTGCAGTCGGCCATCGGCGTCGTGGGCGACCACCTGCCGGCCGGCAAGCTCAAGCAGGCCGTCGAGGAGATGTCCGTCCCGTTCAAGCAGAAGTACGGCTACGAGCCGCCGCAGTTCGCGATGGACGGCTACACGGGCGTCAAGCTCCTGGCGGCCGCGATCGAGAAGGCCGGCACCGACAAGGAGAAGATCCGCGACGCGCTGGAGAGCCTCAGCCTCGTCACGCCCTGCGGCAAGTACACCTACTCCAAGACCGACCACTCCGGCCTGCGTCCCACGGACATCTCCATGAACCAGGTCAAGAACGGCAAGCTGGTCCCCACGGAATGGTCGGTGAAGCAGCTCGCCGAGACCGCGAAGGCCGCCGGATGACGCCGCTCCTGGAGATCGGGTCCGTCGCGCGCGCCTTCGGCGGCGTGTACGCCGTCCGCGACGTCGCCATGACGGTCGCCGAGGGCGAGACCCGCGGCGTGATCGGCCCGAACGGGGCGGGCAAGTCGACCCTGTTCAACCTCATCAGCGGGCACCTCGCCCCCGACCACGGCACCGTGCGGTACGGCGGGCGGCCCATCGACCGCCTCCCGCCGCACGCCCGGGCGCGGCTCGGCATCGCGATCGTGTTCCAGAGCGCCCGCCTCTTCCACGGGATGACCGCGCTGGAGAACGTCATGGTCGGCGCGCACGCGCGCACCCGGCACGGCTTCCTGTCGGCCACGCTGCGCCTCCCCGCGCACCGCCGCGAGGAGGCCGCGATCAGGGCGGACGCCCTCGCCGCGCTCGACCGGGTCGGCCTGCGCGACTGGGCGCACCGCTCGGCGGACGTGCTGCCCCTCGGCCAGCAGCGGTCGCTGCAGGTGGCGCGCGCCCTGTGCGCGCGCCCGCGGCTCCTGCTGCTGGACGAGCCGGCGTCAGGGCTGCGGGCCGGGGAGCGCGAGGCCCTTGCCCGGCTCGTCGAGGGCCTGCGGGCCGAAGGGCTCACCATCATGCTCGTCGAGCACGACGTCGCCTTCGTCGCACGCCTCGCCGACCGCGTCAGCGTCCTGGACCTCGGCCGCCTGATCGCCGAGGGCACCCCGGAGGAGATCCGCGACGACCCCGCCGTCGTCGCGGCCTATCTAGGGGACGCCGCATGACTGAACGCAGCGAGCGCAGCGAGCGGAGTGAGGGCATGCGGCGGCTGTTGCCGGGGGGTGTGGGGGGTCGCCCCCCACAGGGTGACCGCATGACTGAACGCAGCGAGGGTCGCGGGGCGGCCGTGGTCGAGGTGAGCGACCTGGTCGTCCGGTACGGGACGGCGACGGCGCTCGACCGGGTCGGGCTGACCGTCGGTGCGGGGGAGCTGGTCGCGCTGATCGGGCCGAACGGGGCCGGGAAGACCTCGCTGGTCAACGCGATCGCCGGGGTCCTGCGCCCGGCGGCGGGACGGGTCGACCTGCGCGGGCGGGTGGCGCTCGTCCCGGAGGGGCGGCAGATGTTCGACGACCTGACCGTCGAGGACAACCTCGCCCTCGGGGCGTGGCGGCGCCGCCGCGCGAAGGGCGCCCGCGACACCGGCCCCGTGTACGACGTGCTGCCGCGGCTGGCCGAGCTGCGCAAGCGGCGCGCCGGATCGCTGTCCGGCGGAGAGCAGCAGATCGTCGCGTTCGGCCGGGCGCTGATGGCCGAGCCCGACGTGGTCGTCGTGGACGAGCTGTCGCTCGGGCTGGCGCCGCTCGTCACCGCGGACCTCGTCGCGCACCTGCGCGCGCTGAACGCCGCGCGCGGCCTCGCCGTCCTGCTGATCGAGCAGAACGCCCGGCTCGCCCTCGACCTGTGCGGACGCGGGTACGTCCTGGAGGCGGGCCGCATCCGCGCCGAGGGGCCGGCCGCCGAGCTGGCCGCCGGGCCGGAGGTCGCCGACGCCTACCTCGGCGGGCGCGACGGCGGCGGGACGGAGGAGCGGGCATGAGCGCCTTCCTGCAGTACCTGATCTCCGGGATCGCGGTCGGCTGCGGTTTCGCGCTGCTGGCCAGCGGCCTGGTCGCGATCCACCGGGTGACCCGCGTCGTGAACTTCGCGCAGGGCATGTTCGCCGTGGTCGGCGGGATGACGGCGGGCTCGCTGCTGTCGGCGGGGCTGCCGCACGGGGCCGCGGAGGCCGCCGCGGTCGTCGTCGCCGGCGCCACCGGGCTCGCGGTCGGGGTCGTCGCCACCGGGCGGCGCGGCACGTCCCCCCAGGCGGCGCTGATCGTCACGCTCGGCCTCGGCTTCCTGGCGTACGCGGTGGAGATCATGATCTGGGGCGACACCCCGCGCTCCTTCCCCGGGCTCGGCGGCGCCGTGACCCTGTTCGGCGCGCACGTCCAGAAGCAGTCGTTCCTCGTCATCGCGGTCACGGCGGCCGTGTTCGGGCTGCTCGCGGTGTTCTTCGGGCGCACCTACGCCGGCAAGGCGCTCAGCGCGTGCGCGTCCAACCCGTACGCGGCGCGGGCCATGGGCATCGACCCGCTGCGGATGGGCCTGGTCGCGTTCGCGCTCGGCGGGATGCTCGGCGGCCTCGGCGGCGTCCTGCTCACCCCGCTGCAGCCCATCTCCTACAACAGCGACGTCCTGCTGATCACCAACGGGTTCGCCGCGGCCGTGCTCGCCGGGCTGGACCGGCCGGGCGTCGCCCTCGCCGGCGCGCTCACGCTCGGCGTCGCGGAGGCCATGGTCGCGGGCTACGGCGAGGCGTCCTACCAGACCGTCGTCGCGCTGGCGCTGATGCTGGCGATCATGCTGGTGCGGGCCTCGCGGAGGACCGCGCTGCAGGAGGAGGCCGCCCGATGAGCGTGTCCGTCCGCAAGTCCTCGCGCGCCCCCGGCCCCGCGGCCGGGACGGCGCCGCGGCGGCGGCCCTCGCCCGGCGCCGTCGCCGCGGCCGGCGTCGCCGTGGCGGCGCTGCTCGTCCCGCTGCTGCTCCCCGAGACGCAGGTGTCGGTGTACGTGCTGCTCGTGCTGGCCGCGACCGTGGTGGTCGGCCTGTCCATGCTGATGGGGTACGCCGGGCAGGTCTCCCTCGGCCAGGCGTCCTTCACCATGATCGGCGGCTACACGGCGGCGCTGACCGCCACGCACGGCCTGCCGACGGGGCTCGGCCTGCTGCTGGCCCCGCTCGCCGCCGCGGCGGCCGCCGCGCTCGTCGGCGTCCCGCTGCTGCGGCTGCGCGGCCACCAGCTGGCGTTCGCGACCCTCGCCATCCAGCTGATCCTGCTGAGCCTCGTCGGGCGGCAGGAGTGGACGGGCGGCGACATCGGCCTGCAGGGGATCCCGCGCCTCCGCGTCGCCGGGTACGAGTTCGCGGGTGAGGTCTCCTACGCCTACCTGGCGCTCGGCGCCCTCGGGCTGGCCGTGCTGATCACCCGCCACATCGTGGCGTCCCGGCCCGGCCGGGGGCTGCGGGCGCTGGCGACCAGCGAGGTCGCCGCCGCCTCGTCCGGCGTGCCGGTCGCGGCCTACAAGCAGGCGGTGTTCGCCCTGTCGGCCGGGTTCGCCGGGCTGGCCGGCGGGGTCTACGCCTTCTACATCGGGTACGTCGCCCCGGGCTCGTTCCCCGTCCTGCTGTCGTTCGAGTACGTCGTGATGGTCGTCGTCGGCGGCGCCGGGACGATCTGGGGCGCGCTCGCCGGCGCCACCGCGATCACGCTGCTCCTGCAGCTGCTGAACGACATCGGCACGCGGGAGGGGATGCCCGCCTCCGCGCCGACCGTTCTGTCCTACGCGGTCTACGGGCTGCTGCTCGTCCTGGTCGTGCTGTTCCTGCCGAGAGGGCTCGTGCCGTCGGCCACCGGCTGGTGGGAGCGCCGCACGGCCGGCAAACCGATGGAGGGGTGACGCGCATGCGCAACGAAGGACTCGGATCCTGGCCGGCCCGCCGCGCCCGCAAGACCCCGCGGGCGGCCGCCCTGATCCACGAGGGCCGGACGCTCACCTACGCCGGGCTGCTCGGCCGCGTCGCCCGCCTGGCCAACGCGTTGCGCGACCTCGGTGTCGGGCCGGGCGAGCGGGTCGCCTATCTCGGCCCCAACCACCCGTCCTTCCTGGAGACGCTGTTCGCGACCGGCATGGCCGGCGGCGTGTTCGTCCCGCTCAACACGCGGCTGGCCGGCCCGGAGATCGCCTACCAGCTCGCCGACTGCGGCGCGTCGGTGCTCGTCCACGCGCCCTCGCACGCCGATCTGGTGGACGGCATCCGAGAAGGCGCGCCCGTCCGGGAGCACATCGCCCTCGACGGCCGGTACGAGGAGCTGGTCGCCGCCGCGGACGACGCCCCGCTCGACCTCCCGGTCGCGCTCGACGACCCCTGCATGATCATGTACACGTCGGGGACGACCGGGTCGCCCAAGGGCGCGACCCTCACCCACGGCAACATCACCTGGAACGCGATCAACGTCCTGATCGACCATGACCTGGTGGCGGGGGAGGTGGCGCTCGTGTCGGCGCCGCTCTTCCACACCGCCGGGCTGAACATGCTCACGCTGCCGGTGCTGCTCAAGGGCGGGACGTGCGTCCTCGTCGCCGCGTTCGACCCCGCCGAGACCCTCCGGCTCATCGAGGAGCGGCGCGTCACGTTCATGTTCGGCGTCCCGACGATGTTCCAGCGGGTCGCCCGCGACCCGGGCTGGGCCGACGCCGACCTGTCCTCGCTGCGTATCCTGACGTGCGGCGGCGCCCCGGTGCCGCCGTCCCTGATCGAGACCTACCAGGAGCGGGGGCTGACCTTCCTGCAGGGATACGGGATGACCGAGGCCGCGCCCGGCACGCTGTTCCTGGACGCCGAGCACGCGGTGTCCAAGGCGGGGTCGGCCGGGGTGCCGCACTTCTTCAGCGACGTCCGGGTCGTCGGCCCCGGCATGGAGGACGTGGCGCCCGGCGAGACCGGGGAGATCGTCGTCCGCGGCCCGCACGTCATGACCGGTTACTGGGGGAAGCCCGACGCCACCGCCGCCGTGTTCACCGACGGCTGGTTCCGCAGCGGCGACGCCGCCCGCCTCGACGAGGACGGCTACGCCTTCATCGTCGACCGCATCAAGGACGTCATCATCTCCGGGGGCGAGAACGTGTATCCCGCCGAGGTCGAGAACGCGATCCTCGCCGACCCCGACGTCCTGGAGTGCGCGGTCATCGGCGTCCCGGACGAGCGGTGGGGCGAGGTCGGCCGCGCCGTCATCGTCCCGCGGCCCGGCGCGGACGTGAGCCCGGAGAAGGTGCTCGCCTCCCTGACCGGCCGGCTCGCCCGCTACAAGATCCCCAAGTCGGCGGTGCTCGCCGAGGAGATCCCGCGCAACGCCGCCGGCAAGATCCTCAAGACGCGGGTGCGGGAGGAGTACGGCATGCCATGACGGCGCGGAACGAGCGGCGCCCGACGGTCACCAGCCGCGTCCTGGACATCCTGGAGGCGTTCTCCGCCGAGCGTCCGGCCCTCACCATCACGCAGATCGGGCAGCGCGCGGGCCTCCCGCTGTCCACCGCGCACCGGCTGGTCGGCGAGCTGACGTGCCGGGGCGTGCTCGAACGCGACGCCGGCGGCCTCTACCGGATCGGCCTGCGGCTGTGGGAGGTGGGCGCGCTCGCCCCCCGCGGGCCCGTCCTGCGCGACGCGGCGATGCCGTTCCTGGAGGACCTGTACGAGGCGACGCACGAGAACGTCCACCTCGCCGTCCTCGACGGGCTGGAGGTCGTCTACATCGAGCGGATCTCCGCCCGCGACGCCGTGCACGTGTTCTCCCGGGTCGGCGGGCGCTGGCCCGCGCACGCGACGGGCGTCGGCCTGGCGATGCTCGCGCACGCCGACCCCGACGTGCAGGAGCACGCCATCGCCGGGCCGCTGCGCCGCTTCACCGGCAAGACGATCACCTCCGGGGCCGAGCTGCGGCGCGTCCTCGCCGAGGTGCGCCGCACCGGCGTGGCGATCAGCGACGGCCAGGTCGAGACGTTCGCGCTCTCGGTCGGCGCGCCGGTCTTCGGCCCGGACGACACGGTCGTCGCCGCCGTCGCGATCGTCGTCCCCGCGGACGGGTGGGAGGCACGGGCGCTCGTCCCGGCCGTCCGCGCGAGCGCCCGCGGCATCTCCCGCGCCCTCGGCGCACCGCGCGCGCTGCGCCGACCGGAGACCGCCCTGCACACCCGCTGACGGGCGTTCCTTCCGCTGGGCGGAACCGGTGTGGCCCCCGCCACCACCGCGCGGGGAGGGTCGTCCCATCCCCTCGTCCACCCAGGAGGAGAGACCCATGGTCTTCGCGCGCAACCAGTGGTACGTGGCGGCCTACGGCGAGGAGGTCGGCGACGGTCTGCTCGCCCGCATGATCTGCGGCGAACCCCTCGTCATGTACCGGACGCAGGCGGGAGAGGCCGTCGCACTCGCCGACCGCTGCGTCCACCGCCGCTACCCTCTCTCCGAGAGCAACCGTGACGGCGACCGCATCGTCTGCGGCTACCACGGGTTCACCTACGCGCCCGACGGCGCGTGCGTCGCGGTGCCCGGGCAGACCCGCATCCCCCGCACCGCCCGCGTCCCCGCCTACCAGGTCGTGGAGCAGGACTCGTTCGTCTGGGTGTGGATCGGCGACGGCGAAGGCGACGCCTCCGCGATCCCGCGCGCGCCGTGGTTCGGCTCGCCGGACTACACGACCGTCCGCGGGATGGAGCCGCTGGCCGCGCGGTACGAGCTGCTCGTGGACAACCTTCTCGACCTGTCCCACGAGACGTACCTGCACGCCGGCTACATCGGCACGCCCGAGGTGGCGCAGACCCCGATCAACACCGAGGTCGACGAGGACGCCGGCATCGTCTACGTCAGCCGGCGCATGAAGGACGTGGAGTGCCCGCCCTTCTACGCCGAGTCCACCGGCATAGAGGGACGCATCGACCGCTGGCAGGACATCGAGTACCACCCGCCGTGCCTGTACCTCCTGCACAGCCGCATCGCGCCGACCGGGGTGGAGCCCGGCCCGGACGGAGACGACTCGCGGGCGTTCCACGTCGAGGTCGGCTACGCCATCACCCCCGAGACCGAGACCGGCACGCACGACTTCTGGCTCGTCGCCCGCGACTTCGCCCCGGGCGACGAGAAGATCTCGACGTTCCTCGCCGACAGCAACCGCACGGTCGTCCTGCAGGACGTGGAGGCGCTGAACATCCTGGAGAAGGTCATCGCGGCCGAGCCGGAGGGCTACCAGGAGCTGTCCATCAACATCGACACCGGCGGCCTCGCCGCCCGCCGCATCCTGCGCCGCCAGGCGGCCGGATGAGCACCGGCCGCCTGCGCGTCGAGTGGACGCCGGGCTCCGACAGCCTCACCGGCATCTGCCACTGCGGCGCCCAGGTCACCGCCGAGGACCCGGTCGAGATCTGGGTCTGGCTCCTGGCGCATCCCGACCACCCCGGCGCCTGAGCGGGCTCAGCCGGCGTCGCGGCGCCGGAAGGCGGCCAGGCCGGCCGCGGTGAGCGCCGCCGCCGTGGCCGTCAAGGCGGCGAGGGGGAGCGGGCCGGCGTCGCCGCCGGGGAGCTTCGGCGTGTGGGTGAACGGCGAGAGGTCCATGACGATCTGGGGCAGCTCCAGGAGCGGCCCCACCTGGCCCAGGAGAAGCCACACGGTCAGGACGCCCCAGCCGGCGGCCGACGCGCGGGGCAGGACGCCGAACAGCAGCACGGTGGCGGCGGCGACGACCCACACCGAGGGGACCTGGACGAGTGCCGCGCCGAGGTCGCGGGGCAGCACGCCGGCCAGGTCGCCGGAGCGCGCGCCGTGGACGAGGCCGATGCCGAGGCCGGTGAGGGCCAGCAGGACCACCGTGCCCCCGGCCGTTACCGCCAGGTTCGCGATGGCCCAGCGGGTCCGCCCGACGGCGGTGGCGAGGACGGGTTCGAGGCGGCCGCCGCTCTCCTCCGCGCGCATCCGCAGGACGCTCTGCACCGCGTAGGCGGAGGTGAACAGCGCCATGAGGCCCATGGCGGTGGCGAGGAACGCGTCCGAGAGGTCCCGCTGGCCGCCGCCCATCCTGCGGATGTCGTCCAGGACGGCCTCGCTGCCGTTGACCAGGTCGTCGACGCCGTCCACGACCCCGCCGATCGACAGCCCGTACAGGAGGAACCCGGCGGCCCAGCCGAGCAGCGCGCCGCGCTGCAGGCGCCACGAGAGGGCGAGCGGCCCGCGCAGCGACGGCGCGGCCTGCGCCGGGCCGAGGGACGACGCCATGATCCCGGCACCCAGGTCGCGGCGTTCGGTCAGCGCGTAGGCGGCGGCGACCAGCAGCACGAAAGCGGCGGGCGGGAGCAGGAGCGCACCCCACTGCTCGTCCGCGAACGGGCGCGCGTGCTGCGCCCAGCCGATCGGCGACAGCCACGACAGCCAGTGCGCCGACCCCGCGTCACCGACCGCGCGCACCAGGAACGCGGCGGCCAGGACGGCGAGCGCCAGGCCGTTCGCCAGGCGGGAGGTCTCGGTGAGCTGGGCGGTGAGCGCGGCGACCCCGGTGAACACCAGCCCGACGCCGAGCCAGGACAGGCCGAACGCGACCGACCCGGCCACCGGGAGCCCGAAGAGGACCATGACGAGCGCGGCGATCGCGCCGAGCGTCCCGGCGGCCGTCACGGCGGTGAGCAGCGCGGCGGTCAGCGGCGCCCGGCGGCCGACGGACGCGGCGCCGACGAGTTCGAGGCGGCCGGTCTCCTCCTCGGCGCGCGTGTGCCGGACGACGAGGAGGACGCACATGACGGCGACCATCGCGCTGCCGGTCGAGCCCACGCGCCAGGCGCTGACGCCCCCCACCGTGTGGTCGTTCAGGACGGGCCCGTAGAGCGCCCGCATGGAGGGGTTGTCGTTGATGCCCCGCGCGAAGCTCGTCAGGCCCGGCGTGTCGTAGCCGTACTTGAAGCTGTACACGGTGCTGGAGACCAGGGCGGTGAGCCCGTAGATCCAGGCCGGCATCATGATGCGGTCGCGGCGCAGCCAGAGCTTGAGCAGCATGCCGGCGCCGGTCAGCCCGCCGTCCCTCGCCGCGGCGGGAGCGGGGGCGTCCAGGGTCGTGGCGGTCATGACACCGGCTCCTTGGCGAGGTCGTCCTCGTAGTGGCGCAGGAACAGCTCTTCGAGCGTCGGGGGACGGCTCGTCAGCGTCCGGACGCCGATCCGGGTGAGCTCCCTGAGCGCGGCGTCCAGCTCGGTCGTGTCGACCTCGAACGCGATGCTGGTGCCGTCGATGTGCACGTCGTGCGCCCCGGGCAGTGCGACGCCGCCGGGCGGCGCCGCCAGCTCGGCGTGGATGGACGTGCGGGTCAGGTGCCGCAGGTCCGCGAGCGTGCCGGTCTCGACCGTCCGGCCCTTGCGGATGATGGTGACCCGGTCGCAGAGCGCCTCGACCTCGCTGAGGATGTGGCTCGACAGCAGGACCGTGCGCCCGTCGCGCCTCTCCTCCCGGACGCATTCCTGGAAGACCTCCTCCATGAGGGGGTCGAGGCCGGACGTGGGCTCGTCCAGGATGAGCAGCTCCGCGTCGGACGCGAACGCCGCGACGAGGGCGACCTTCTGCCGGTTGCCCTTGGAGTAGGCCCGGCCCTTCTTCTTCGGGTCGAGCTCGAAGCGGTCGAGCAGCTCGCCCCGGCGCTCGCGGTCGAGGCCGCCGCGCAGCCGCCCGAGCAGGTCGATGACCTCGCCGCCGGACAGGTTCGGCCACAGCGTCACGTCGCCCGGGACGTAGGCGATGCGCCGGTGCAGGGCGGTGGCGTCGCGCCAGGGGTCGCCGCCGAGCAGGCTCGCGGTGCCGGCGTCGGCGCGCATCAGCCCGAGCAGGACGCGGATGGTCGTCGACTTGCCCGCGCCGTTCGGGCCCAGGAACCCGTGCACCTCGCCGGGCGCGACCCGCAGGTCGAGGCCGTCGAGCGCGCGCGTCCGGCCGAACGTCTTGACCAGGCCCTCGGCCCGGACCATGTCATTCATTCTCTTCTCCCTTGGAGAGGGTCGCCTCGTATTCGTCCATTGCCGCGTGCGCCTGCGCCGCGAGCTCGTCGCTGAGCAGCCTGTCGCTGAAGATCTCCAGGACGGCCCGGCGCAGCCGCAGCGAGCCCTCGGGGACGAAGGTGTCGGCGCCGAGCACGCGGGACAGGTGCTCGTGGAGGACCTCGATGCCGACGGTCATCGCGACCAGGGCCGCGGAGTAGGCGAGCGGGTCCCGGGTGCGGGGCGGGTTGAAGCCCGGCGGCACGTCGTCGAAGTACCGCCCGGTCGTGTCCACCAGGTCGTCGAACAGGTGCGCCGCGGCCGCGGAGCCGTCCACGAGCGCGCGGGCGAGGTAGCGGCGTATCGGCAGGTCGGCCCGCACGGTCGCCGCCAGGAAGCCGGGGTCGTGGATGCCGCCGCCGCTGCTCGCCGCGCTGAGGTCGCGGACGACGTCGAGCGCGTAGGCGTCGCATGCCTCCCGCAGTTCCTCCTTCGAGCCGAAGTGGTGCTGGACGAGGCCCACCGAGACTCCGGCGGCCTCGGCGATCCCGCGGAACGTCGCGCCCTTCATGCCGTGCAGGGCGAACTGCTCCAGCGCCGCCTCGCGGATCCGGGCGCGGGCCGTCAGGTCCTCGGGCGAAGGGCTCCCGCGCCGGCCGGTCGCCGCCATGGGTCCTCCTTCCAATACAGACGTTCAACTTCCAATATGCATGTATACCATACGCCTGTATTGTCGTACGGCAGGAGGTGGCGGGGAGCGACCTTGAGGGGGTGAGTTAGCTTAGGCTAGCCTTATCCGGTGCTGTCCCTCGCGCGAAGGCGCCCGCCGGTGGTCCAGGAGGAGAAGGCGGGGCGGTCACGCGACAGGCGGCTCTGGTGGCCGGCCCTGCTGGCGGCGGCACTGCTGCTGACGATCGCGGCGAGCCTGGCGATCGGCGCCGGGCACGTCCCGCCCGGCCGGGTGCTGCCGGGGGTGTTCTCTCCGGACGGCTCGCGGGCGGAGCTGATCGTCCACGAGCTGCGGCTCCCGCGCACCCTCCTCGGCATCGCCGCCGGAACGGCACTGGGGCTGGCCGGGGCGGTGATGCAGGCCCTCACCCGCAACCCGCTGGCCGAACCGGGCATGCTCGGCGTGAACGGCGGCGCGGCGCTCGCGGTCGTCCTCGTCATCGGCATGTTCCGGGTGGACGAGGTGCTCGTCTACGTCTGGGCGGCGTTCGCCGGCGCGGCCGGCGCGGCCGTCCTCGTCTACATGATCGGCGCCCGCGGGCGCGGCGGCGCGTCACCGGCCCGGCTGGTGCTCGCCGGCGCGGCCGTCAACGCCGTCTTCAGCGCGATGACGGCCGGCGTCATGCTGTTCACCCCGCACAACTTCGGCGGCTTCCGGTTCTGGCAGGTCGGCTCGCTCGGCGGGCGGGACGTGCCGGTGTTCCTGCGCGTCCTGCCGTTCATCGCGCTCGGCACGGTCCTGGCGCTGCTGCTCGCCCGCCCGCTGAACGCGCTGGCCCTGGGCGACGACGCGGGCCGCGCCCTCGGCTCGGACCCCGGCCGGACGCGGGCGCTCGGCGCGCTCGCGGTCGTGCTGCTGTGCGGGTCGGCGACGGCGGCGGCCGGGCCGATCACCTTCCTCGGGCTGGCCGTCCCGTTCATCGTCCGGGCGATGGTGGGCCCCGACCACCGGCTCGTCCTGCCCTGCTCGCTGCTGCTCGCCCCCGTGCTGCTGCTCGCCGCCGACATCGTCGGGCGGGTCGTCGCGCCCGGCGAGCTGGAGACCGGCATCGTCACCGCGTTCCTCGGGGCGCCGCTGTTCGCGGTGATGGTCCGGCGGGGAAGGACACGCGACCTATGAGGGTCATCCGCGCGGGCGGGCTGTCGCTGCGGTGGCAGCCGCGGAGCGCGGCGGTGTGCGGGGGGCTGGCGGCCTTCGCCGCCTGCGCGGCCGTCCTGGTCGTCGGCTCGGGGGAGTTCCCGATCTCGCCGCCGGACGTGGTGCGCGTCCTCGCCGGGCAGGGCGACCGGGCCACCGAGTTCATCGTCACCACCCTGCGGCTGCCGCGCGCCGTCACGGGGCTGCTCGCCGGCCTGGCGCTCGGGCTGAGCGGCGCGATCTTCCAGAGCATCTCCCGCAACCCGCTCGGCAGCCCTGACCTGATCGGCTTCACCACCGGCGCGGCGACCGGCGCGCTGCTGCAGATCCTGGTCTTCGGCGGGGGCGCGGTCGCGATCACCGCCAGCTCGGTCGGCGGCGCGGTGCTGACCGCGCTGGCCGTCTACCTGGTCGCCTACCGGCGCGGCGGCGGCGTGCACGGCGTCCGGCTGGTGCTGATCGGCGTCGCCGCGGCGGCGATGCTGGAGGCGCTGAACTCCTACCTCATCACCCGCGCCGAGCTGCGCGAGGCCTACGAGGCCGCGTTCTGGCTGACCGGCAGCCTCAACGGGCGGGACTGGGACCAGGCGGTGCCGCTCGCCCTCGCGCTGGCCGTGCTCGTCCCGGCGGCGCTCGCCCTCGCCCGCCCGCTCGGCATGGGCGAGCTGGGCGACGACGCCGCGCAGGCGCTCGGCGTGCCGGTCCAGCGCACCCGCGCCCTCCTCATGGTCGTCGGGGTGGGGCTGGTCGCGGCGGCGACGGCGGCGGCCGGGCCCGTCCCCTTCGTCGCGCTCGCCGCGCCGCAGCTCGCGCGTCGGATGACCCGCCGTCCCGGCGCGCAGCTGCTGCCCGCCGCCCTGACCGGGGCCGCGCTGCTGGCCGCCAGCGACCTGATCTCCCTGCACCTCCCGACGGCGGTGCCGGTGGGCGTGGTCACGGGCGTCCTCGGCGGCGTGTACCTGGCCTGGCTGCTCGCGGCCGCGGGCCGGCGGCGTTGACGGTGCCGGACCTCTAAATTAGGTTTGCCTTACCTAAGTTGAGAGGAGTTCCGTGCTGACCTGGGATGAGCTCCACGCCGCGCTGACCGAGGTGCTGGGCGAGGACGCGGAGGCGGACGACAACCTCATCGAGCTGGGAATGGACTCCATCCGGCTCATGCAGCTGACCGGCCGGCTCCGCCGCCGCGGCATCGAGATCCGCTTCGCGGAGCTGGCGGAACGTCCCACGCTGGCCGGATGGTGGGAGCTGCTCGCCGAGAAGGGCCAGGTGGAGGCCGCGGCGGGGGCGGCCCCGGCCGCCGCCGATGCGGACCTCGAAGAGGCGGCCGGCATCGAACCCGACGAGCCGTTCCCACTGGCGCCGATGCAGCACGCGTACTGGATCGGCCGGGACTCCGGCCAGTCCCTCGGCTCCGTCGCCGCGCACCTGTACGTCGAGCTCGACGGGCGCGAGATCGACCCGGCCCGGTTCGAGGAGGCCGTCCGCGCGCTGGTGCGGCGGCACCCGATGCTCCGCGCCGCCGTGTCGGACGACGGGACGCAGCGGATCCTGCCCGAGCGTCCCGGGCCCGCGGTGACCGTCCACGACCTGCGCTCGTCGGGCGAAGCCGGGGCCGAGCTGGAGCGGATCCGCGCGGAGATGTCCGAGCAGCGGCTCCCCATCGAGGAAGGGCGCGTCTTCGACGCCCGGCTCAGCCTGCTCCCGGACGGCGGGTCCCGCCTCCACCTGGACGTCGACATGTTCGCCGCCGACGCGATGAGCTACCGCGTCATGCTCGCCGACCTGGCCGCCCTGTACGAGGGCGAGACCCTCGCCCCGATCCGCTACGGCTACGCCCGATACCTCGCCGACGACCCGCGCGCCGAGGCCCGGGAGCAGGACCGGCGGTGGTGGGCCGAGCGGCTGGCCGACCTGCCCGGCCCGCCCGAGCTGCCGGTCGTGCCGGAGCCGGGGAACCGCGTCGAGCGCAAGCACCACTGGCTGGCGCCGGACGACAAGGACCGCTTCATCGCCCGCGCCCACGCCGAGGGCGTCACCCCCGCCATGGCCCTCGCCGCCGTGTTCGCCGAGGTCATCGGCGCCTGGTCGGCGACGCCGCGCTTCCTGCTCAACCTGCCGCTGTTCCACCGCGAGCCCGTCCACCCGGACGTGGACTCGGTCGTCGGCGACTTCACCGGGTCGATCATGCTGGAGGCCGACCTCACCGAGGACCTGCCCTTCATCGCCCGAGCCCGCGCCCTGCAGGCGAACCTGCACACGGCGGGCGCGCACAGCGACCACTCCGGGCTGGAGGTGCTGCGCGACCTGTCCCGGCTGCGCGGCGAGCAGGTCCTCGCCCCGATCGTCTACACGAGCGCGCTGAACCTCGGGGAGCTGTTCGGCGACCGCGTCCGCGCGTCGTTCGGCGAGCCGGAGTGGATCATCTCCCAAGGGCCCCAGGTGCTGCTGGACGCGCAGGTGACCGAGGTGTCCGGCGGGCTGCTGCTGAACTGGGACGTGCGCCGTCCCGCGTTCCCGGACGGCGTCGCGGAGGCGATGTTCGACGCCTACACGGACGCCATCACGCGGCTCGGCGCGCCCGGCGCCGACTGGGACGCGCCGCTCGGCATCGGCGCGACGCCGGCCCGGCTGGACGTCCGGCGCCGGCTGAACGCGACCCCGGCCCCGCCTCCGCGCACCCTGGCCGACGGCTTCTTCGCCCACGCCGCCCGCCGTCCGGACGCTCCGGCCCTGCACTTCGGCGACGACGGCACCCTGACCTACGGGGAGCTCGCCGGCCGCGCGCTGCGCATCGCGTCCGCGCTGGCGGCGCAGGGCGTCCGGCCCGGCGACCGGGTCGCGATCGAGCTCCCCAAGGGCCCGGACCAGGCCGCCGCGGTCCTCGGCGTCCTCGCCGCCGGCGCCGCCTACGTGCCCATCGGCGTGGAGCAGCCGGAGGCGCGGCGGGCCAGGATCCGCGCGGGCGCCGGCGTCGCCGCGTCGCTCACGCCGGACGCCCTACCGGAGGCGGAGCCACTGCCCGAGCCGGTGAAGGTCCGTCCCGACCAGGTGGCGTACGTGCTGTTCACGTCCGGTTCGACCGGGGAGCCGAAGGGCGTCGAGGTGTCGCACGGCGCGGCGATGAACACCATCGGCGACCTCGTCGAGCGGTTCTCGATCGGGGAGGACGACGTCACGTTCGGCGTGTCGGCGCTCGACTTCGACCTGTCGGTGTTCGACCTGTTCGCCGCCTGGCGCGCGGGCGGCGCGGTCGTGCTGCCCGGCGAGGACGAGCGCCGCGACGCCGCGCGGTGGAGCGAGCTGGTGCGGCGCTGGTCGGTTTCCGTCCTGAACTGCGTCCCGTCGGTCCTGGAGATGCTGCTGCACGCCGGCCGGGCGGAGAGCCTGCGGCTGGTCCTGCTCGGCGGAGACTGGGTCGGGACGCACCTGCCGGGGCTGCTGGCCGAGCGTGCGCCGGGCTGCCGGTTCGTGGCGCTCGGCGGCACGACGGAGACGGCGATCCACTCCACGGTGCAGGAGGTCGCGGGGGAGGTGCCCCCCGACTGGCGCGCCGTCCCGTACGGGGTGCCGCTGCGCGGTGTCGCGTGCCGCGTCGTGGACGAGCTGGGCCGGGACCGTCCCGACTGGGTGGCCGGAGAGCTCTGGATCGGCGGCGGCGGCGTCGCCGACGGCTACGCCGGCGACCCGGCGCGCACCGCCGACCGGTTCGTCGTCCACGAGGGGATCCGCTGGTACCGGACGGGAGATCTCGCCCGCTACCGGCCGGACGGGACGCTGGAGTTCCTCGGCCGCCGCGACCACCAGGTGAAGGTGCGCGGGTTCCGGATCGAGCTCGGCGAGGTCGAGGCCGCGCTCCAGGACCACCCCGGTGTCGGGCGGGCGGTCGCGCTGCTCGCCGGCGGGCGCCTGGCCGCGGCCGTCGCGGCCCCCGCGGGCCTCGACCGCGACGCCGTGCTCGCCCATGCCCGGGACCTGGTGCCGCCGCACATGATGCCGGAGCTGCTCGTCCGGGTGGACGAGCTGCCGCTCACCGCGAACGGCAAGGTCGACCGCAAGACCCTGGCCGCGCTCGCCGCCGCCGAGGCCGGCGAGGCCGCCGCGACCTTCGTCGAGCCGCGGACCGCCCTGGAGAAGGTGCTCGCCGGGATCGCCGCCGGTGTGCTGGGCCGGGAGCGCGTCGGCGCGGACGCCGACTTCTTCGCCCTCGGCGGCGACTCCGTCCTCGCCACCACCGTCGTCGCGCGGATGCGGGAGGCGCTCGACACGACCGCGCTGCCGGTCCGGGTGCTGTTCGCCGAGCGGACGATCGAGCGGATCTGCCGCCGCTTCACCGAACTGGAGGAGACGCCGGGGCGCCTGGAGGCCGTCGCGGCCATCTGGCTGGAGGTCGAGGCCATGAGCGAGGACGAGCTCGCCGCCCGCCTCGGCTGACGCGTCAGCCCGGCTCGGGCTCCGGGCGCAGCGTCGCCGTCCGGAGCCCGGTGAGGGTGAGTGCGAGGGCCAGCGCGAGGACGGCGCTGACCGTCCCGTAGACGACGATGGCGGCGCCGGGCGCGAGGAAGCGGCCGAGGCCCCCGGCGCCGAGCGATCCGATGGCGCCGCCGCCGGTCTCCTGGGCGGCCCACAGCGCGTTGACGCGGCCGAGGTGCGAGTCGGGCGTGTGGGACTGGATCAGTCCGTACCGCATGATCTCCTCGATCGACTGGACGAACCCGTACACGAACAGGATCGCCACGGCGAGCGCGGGATGGCGGGCCAGGCCCAGGCAGGCGAGCGCGGCGAAGCCGGTGACGGACGCGGCGAGCAGCGCGAGGCCCGGCGCCCGGGAGGACCCGGCCCAGCCGCTCGTGAGCGACGCGAGCACCGCGCCGCACGCCGGTGCCGCGAACAGCAGGCCGACCGTGGTGGGGCCCCCGTCCAGGCTCCGCTCCGCGAACGCCGGCATCAGGACGGGGATGCCGCCCGCGACCATGAACAGCAGCCCGAGGAGCATGAGCGAGCCGACGACGCGGTGCGAGGCGACGAAGCGGAAGCCGTCCGCGATGGCCCTCAGAGGGTTGGCGTGCGTCTCCTCGCACGCGGCGGGCCTGAGCGGCGGCAGGCCGACGAGCAGCCCGATCGTGCCGAGCGTCCCCGCCGCCGCGGCGGCGTAGTTCCACCCGACCCCGAACGCCGACACGACGAGCCCGCCGAGCGCAGGGGACGCCATCGACCCCAGCCGGACGGTCAGCGCGTTGAGCGCCCCCGCCGCGACGAGCTGGTTCGGCCCGACCAGCGCGGGCGTCGCGGCCAGCAGCGCGGTGATGCTGATGCCGGTCATGAGGCCGTCCCATGCCGCGAGCCCGTACAGCGCCGGGAGCGAGGGCGACGCGAGGAACGCGTTCAGGGCGAGCAGGGCGAAGCCCGCCCCGGCCGCCGTCCGCGCCCACAGCATGAGCCGCCGCCGGTCGTGCCGGTCGGCGAGGGCGCCGCCCCACAGGAACCCGACGAGGAGCGCGGCGCCCTCGGCGGCCGAGACCCCGCCCACGTGCACGGTCGATCCGGTCATGTCATGGACCTGCACGGGGATGGCGACGGCCAGCATCCCGATCCCGAAGACCGAGACGGTGCGGGCGATGAAGACGTGGCGGAACGGCCTGCTGTCGCGGAGCGGGCCGATGTCCATGACCAGACGCCGGAGCATCGTCGGGGTTCTCCTCTGCCGGGGGAGTAGCTAAGGTAAGCCTAGCCTTAGTTGTTCTTGAGAGAAGAGGGCGAACCGGTGCAGCGGACGCTGATGAACGGAAAGATCCACCGTGCGACCGTCACCCAGGCGGACCTGCACTACGTGGGCTCCCTGACGATCGACGCCGACCTCATGGCGGCGGCCGACATCGTCGAGGGCGAGCAGGTCCACGTCGTCGACATCACGAACGGGTCCCGGCTCGTCACCTACGCCATCACCGGCGAGGCGGGCAGCGGCGTCATCGGGATCAACGGCGCGGCGGCCCGCCGGGTCCAGCCCGGCGACATGGTGATCATCATCACGTACGCGACCGTGGACGACCCGTCCCGGCACGAGCCCCGCGTCGTGCACGTGGACGCCGCGAACCGCATCGTCGCGCTCGGCTCCGACCCGGCCGAGCCCGTCCCGGGCGCCCCCGCCCAGCTCGCCGGGCGGTGACCGGGCCCATGGACGGCTTCACCCCCTGGCCGGACGACCTCGCGGCCCGCTACGAGGCGGAGGGGTACTGGTCCGGCCGCGTCCTCGGCGACGTCCTGCGCGGAAAGGCGTCGCAGACGGCCCTGGTCGCCGGCGGCGACCGTCTCACCTACGCCGACCTGGACGCCCGCGCCTCCCGCACGGCGGCCGGCCTCCTGCGGCTCGGCCTGCGCGCGGGCGACCGCGTGGTCGTCCAGCTCCCGAACACGACGGGGTTCGTGGTCGCGTTCCTCGCCCTCGTCCGGATCGGGGCCGCGCCCGTCCTGGCCCTCCCGGCGCACCGCGAGAGCGAGATCCGCTACCTCTGCGAGCTCTCGGAGGCCCGCGCCTACGTCTGCGCCGACCGCGACGGCGACTTCGACTACCGCGCCATGGCCCGCACCCTGCCCGTCGAGCACGTCATCGTCGACGGCGAGGCCGAGGAGTTCACCCCGCTCGCCTCCGTGGACGCCGATCCGGTCGAGGTGACGCCCCCGGCACCGTCCGACGCGGGGGTGTTCCTGCTCTCCGGCGGCACGACCGGCCTGCCGAAGCTGATCCCCCGGACGCACCGCGACTACGTCTACAACCTGGAGGCCAGCGCCGAGGTCTGCGGCTTCGACTCCGACACCGTCTACCTCGTCGTCCTGCCCGCCGCCCACAACTTCGCGCTGGCCTGCCCCGGCATCCTCGGCGTCTTCGCCACCGGCGGCACGGTCGTGCTGGCGCCGTCCGGCTCCCCGGACGAGGCGTTCCCGCTGATCGAACGCGAGCGCGCCACCGTCTGCGCGGTCGTCCCCCCGATCGCCCTGCTCTGGCTGGACGCCGTCACCTGGTCCGACGAGGACATCTCGTCCCTGGAGCTCCTCCAGGTGGGCGGCGCCAAGTTCGCCGCCGAACGCGCCGCGGAGGTCCCGCACGTGCTCGGCTGCCAGGTCCAGCAGGTCTTCGGGATGGCCGAGGGCCTGCTGAACTACACCCGCCTGGACGACCCGCCGGACCTTGTCGAGCGGACCCAGGGGCGCCCCCTGTCCCCGGCCGACGAGATCCGCATCGTCGACGAGGACGGCGAGCAGGTCGCCCCCGGCGAGGTGGGCGAGCTCCTCACCCGGGGCCCGTACACCCTCCGCGGCTACTACCGCGCCCCCGAGCACAACGCCCGCTCCTTCACCCCGGACGGCTTCTACCGGACCGGCGACCTCGTCCGGCGGCTCCCGTCCGGCCACCTGGTCGTCGAGGGCCGGGAGAAGGACCAGATCAACCGGGGCGGCGACAAGATCTCCGCCGAGGAGCTGGAGAACCACCTGCTGGCGCACCCGGCGGTCCACGACGCCGCCGTGGTCGGCGTCCCCGACCCGGTCATGGGGGAGCGCACCTGCGCCTTCCTGATCGTCAGGGACGGCGAGAAGGCGCCCGGCCTCCGCGAGATCAAGGACTTCCTCCGCACCCGCGGGCTCGCCGCCTACAAGTTCCCCGACCGCCTGGAGACCGCCGGCACCTTCCCGCGGACCCCGGTGGGCAAAATCAGCAAGAAGGCCCTCGCCGCGCGCGTGACGTGACCGGCCCGGTCAGTCGACGATCAGTTGGAAGTTCACGGGCCGGTTGCCGGGGAAGGCCACCTCGCCGGTGCCGTCGAGCATCTTGAACCGGACGAAGCAGAAGCCGGGCACGGGCGGCGCCGTCACCTGGGCGCGGACGTCGACGAGACGGCCGGGCGGCGTGTCCGGGACCGGGACGTCCACGATCGTCTGGCACTGGTCGCGGCGCTGCGGCAGGTCGATCCGGTGCAGCGAGTAGCCGTACCATCCGACGGAGCCCGTGTTCTTGAAGCGCCACACCTTCGTGACGGTTCCGCCGCGCGGCACGTGGGTGCAGTCGGGCAGGGTGAGGTCGTTGACGAACGTGGCGCGGTCGCCCCGGTGCCGGGGCGGGGCCGGCGGCGGGTTCCCCTGACGCACCGGGCAGTCCGCCGAGGTGATCCGCCGCTCGGCGCGCGCGTCCGGCGGGCGGGCGGCGCCGTTGCCCGCGGTGCCGGTCAGGACGGTCGTCCCGAGCACGGTGGCGGCCACCGCGGCGGCGACCAGCGTCCCCAGCACGGCGTACCGGCGGCGGGCGCCGTCCGGAGCCGGGGAGAGCACCGCGTCCTCGTCGCCCGGGGGCGCCGCCTGCGCCGCGCCGCGGACCACCCGGTTCGCCGCCTCCCAGCGCTCGCGGAGATCCTCGGGATCGATGCCGCACGCCTTGGCGAACTCGACCGTCGTCGACCAGCTCGGTAAGCGGTGCCCCTGGGCCGCCTCGTGCAGGGTCGTGTGCGAGATCGCCCGCGAGTGGGCCGCCATCTCGCGGAACGGCGGGGTGCCGGCCGAGGCGCGCAGCGCCCTCAGCTCGGCGGCGAAGTCCGCGACCGCGCGGGCACGCTCCTTGCGCGGGTCTCCGGGCGACACGTCCAGCTCCCTCGTCTTCCGCGCGACGGCGGCGTCGCGCGCCCGCAGATTATCCGGCGCGCAAGGGCCCGGACAGGGCCCTGCGACCCCCTCCCGGATAGGCCGTGGGAACTACACCGGGGCCCAGGGTCGTTGCGCCCGGGCGCCCCGGCCGCCCATGATCGGGACCAACCGAGGCGAGGAGGAACACGGTGATCGAGGTCGACGTCGCGGACGGTATCGGCGTGGTGAGCCTGGCCCACGGCAAGGTCAACGCCCTCGATCTGGAGCTGTGCCGGGCGATCGAGCAGGCGATGCGCGAGCTCGACGACCCGGCGGGCGACGCCCGGGCCGTGGTGCTGACGGGGGCGGGACCCGCGTTCTCGGCGGGCGTCGACCTCAAGCGCGTCGTGGAGGGAGGCGGCGCGTACGCGGCGGAGTTCCTGCCCGCGCTCAATCGCGCCTTCCGCTCCGTCTTCGACCTCGGCAAGCCGGTCGTCGCCGCCGTCAACGGCCACGCGATCGCCGGCGGCTGCGTCCTGGCCGCGGCCTGCGACCACCGGATCATGGCCGCCGGGACGATCGGCGTCCCCGAACTGCGGGTCGGCGTGCCGTTCCCCTCCACGGCTCTGGAGATCATGGCATTCGCCCTGGGCCCGGTCGGCGCCCGCAAGGCGATCCTCGACGGCACCAATCACGAGCCGCAGGAGGCCTTGACCCTGGGCCTGGTCGACGCCCTGAGCGCCCCGGACGCTCTGCTGGACGACGCGAAGGCCGCCGCCGCCCGGCTGGCCGCCGACATCCCGCCCGACACCTTCCGCTACACCAAGACCCAGCTCCGCCGCGAGATCCACGCGCGGCTCGACGGCTCCGACGAGCCGGCCACCGTCGAACTGTGGGCGACCGCGGCGACCGACGGCCGCATCAGGGCCTTCATGGACCGGACGATGGGCCCCCGCGCGACCTGAGAACCGGTCAGGAATCGAGAAGCGCAGCTCATGGAGCCCCGCCTAGCGTCGTCGGCATGACCTACATCGAATCCGTCACCCTCGAAGTGGACGACCCCGCCGCCGCCGAACTCTTCTACAAGACCGCCTTCGGCCTGGACGGCCAGATCCGCCTCCGGGCCTCCGAGGCGCCGACGACCGGCTTCCGCGGGTTCACGCTGTCGCTCACGGTGTCCCGGCCCGCCACCGTCCGCGCCTTCGTCGACGCCGCGGTGGAGGCCGGCGCCACCACCGTGAAACCGGTCGCGAAGTCGCTGTGGGGCCACGGAGGCGTCGTCCAAGCCCCGGACGGGACCATCTGGAAGGTCGCGACGTCCGAGAAGAAGGACACCGGCCCGGCCACCCGGGAGATCGACGACATCGTGCTCCTCCTGGGCGTCGCGGACATGGCTGCGAGCAAGCGCTTCTACGTCGACCACGGCCTGACCGTGGCGAAGAGCTACGGCCGCAAGTACGTGGAGTTCGACTCCGCACCCGGCTCCATCACCCTGGCCCTCTACGGGCGCCGCGCCCTGGCCAAGACCGCCGGAGTCCGTCCCGACGGCACCGGATCGCACCGCCTCGCCGTCGGCGCGGGGAGAGGCCCGTTCACGGACCCGGACGGCTTCGCCTGGGAAGGCACGCGCTGACCAATGTGCCACCCTTCGTGGAGCCGCGCACGCGCCCACGCGCAGCACCTGCGCGACCTCGCCGTCCTGCGCCGCGTCCGGGACCGCATCGACCGCGAGTATGCCCGGCCCCTGGACGTCGAGGCCCTCGCCCGCGCCGTGCACATGCCGGCCGGGCACCTCAGCCGCCAGTTCCGCCTCGCCTACGGCACATCGCCCTACGCGTACCTGATGACCCGCCGCATCCAGCGCGCGATGGCACGAGGGGACCAGGCCGATCAGGAATCGAGAAGCGCGGGCCATGATGCCCCAACTAGCCTGACCTGCATGGACATCACCATCCACACGACCGTCCTCCCGCACGACGACCCGGAGGAGTCTCTCGCCTTCTACCACGACGTCCTCGGCTTCGAGGTGCGCAGCGACGTGGGGAAGGGCAAGATGCGCTGGATCACGGTCGGCCCTGCCGGCCAGCCGGACACGTCGATCCTCCTGGCGCCGCCGGACGCCGACCCCGGCATCACCGACGAGGAGCGCCGCGTGATCGCCGAGATGATGGCCAAGGGCACCTACGGCTGGATCCTCCTGGCCACCGCCGACCTCGACGACACCTTCGAGAAGGTCGAGGCCGGCGGGGCCGAGGTCGTCCAGGAACCGGTCGACCAGCCCTACGGCGTCCGCGACTGCGCCTTCCGCGACCCGGCCGGCAACATGATCCGTATCCAGGAAACCCGCAAACCATAAAGTTCCGAACCCACGTCGAACCCCCAGAGCCCATGAAGGGCCTGGAAGTCCCACCAGACGTCGTGGAGGCCCTCGGCGGAGGCAGGCGACCGCCGGTGACCATCACGCCCAAAGACATTTCTGGAAGAGCCGCGTCGCCATCATGCGCGGCCGCTTCCTCATCGGCCTCAGCAAAGCCAACCGGCATGCCGCCGGCGTCACGACAGGCGACGAGGTGGAAGTCGACCTGGTGCTCGACACCGAGCCACGCACCGTCAACGAGCCCGAAGACCTCACCCGCGCCCTCGACGCCGACCCGGAGGCCCGAGCCGCCTACGACCGCCTCTCTACAGCCACAAGCGCGAGTATGTCCTGGCCATAGAGGAAGCAAAGAAGCCGGAGACGCGCAAACGCCGTTTAGAAAAGACCTTGGCCGCCCTGCACTCCCAACCCCACTGACACGGCCCGCGCAGGCCTTTCGCCGCCCCCTTCATCGCCGCGTCGCCGAAACTCACGTGGGTATTTTGACGTCTTGATGGCTACCGTCCAATCCGACGTGGCAGCCCATCCGGCGACCTCTGTTGCCTGGCCCGTGGGCGGGAAACGTGCGCTGTGCGGATCTGCTCCTAGTGCGGTCGATGTCACGGGACGAGGCTCTTCAACAGGCCGGCGAAGATGTTAATCTGCTGCCGCTGTTCCGGGGTGAGAGGGCTGGGACGGAAATGCGCGACCTCGTTCCGGATTTTCCGATGATCATGGCTTTCCTGGCCAAAGCGCAGGCCGCTGCAGATCGGAGGAGATAGAGCGGCCTGCAATCGCCATGGAACGCTGATGAGTGTCAACTATGGGGACGCGTCAGTTGCGTCCCATCAAGTTGATCGGATTGAGTCGAGCAGGGCAGCCCACTCCAACCGCGTGAACTCCAGAATCGGCCCTTTTCCCTGGGCCTTTGTGTCCCGGACGCCGATAGTCCCGTCTGTTGCTCGTCCCACCTCCACACAGGAACCGTTGGGTTCGCTGTGTTGAGATTTGCGCCACCGGGTGTACTGCTTGGTCATGCTGGGGGTCCCACCTTGTTGATCAACAGGTCAGCGGCCTCGGTGAGCAGCGCCAGGCTGTCTTGCGGTGGAAGCGCTCCTCTGGCGAGGTCCTCGTATCTCTGTATATACCGCCTCACCTCCCGGCGCTCGGTGTGAATGAGGTCGGTGGTGATCGTGTCCACAACGGCCATCGGTGGGTCTACCGGGTCTGGGAAGGTGTAGAGCGCGAACGTGGCCTTCGGGAGTAGCGCTCCCTCCATGTCTGCGTGCACGGGAAGTACTCGCAGGGTGAATCGAGGTTCGGCTGCTACCACCTTGACCATGTGCTGTAGTTGAGTTGCCATGACGGCGCGCGGTACGGTGCGGCGCCTGATGACGACCTCATCGATAACGAACTCGTACGTTGGGCCGTTTGGCCGGAGAAGAACCTCTTGCCGCTTCAGGCGAGCCTGCATCATCTTCTCCGGTTGGAAATCGAGCTGACCTTCCTTCTTCGTGATCTCGATGAGGCTGGACGTGTACTCGGTAGTTTGGAGGATACCGGGGATGGCACTGAGGTTGTACTCGCGAATGCTGTCCGTCCCCGACTCAAGGTCGGCGTACAGCCGGTGCCTCGCTCCCATGGCGTTGCCGTAGGAGTCCCACCAGCCCTTCGCGGCCGCATCGTGCGCGAGGCGAACGATCTGCGTCCACTGATTCTCCGGGACGCTCAACGAGTCGAGGATGGTGATGACGTCGGCGACGTCGGGTCGGCCGTGGGCGTTCTCCAGGCGGCTGATCTTCATGCGGGAGTAGTGGATGCGCTTGGCGAGTTCGTCCGCCATCATGCCGCGCTCCTCGCGGAGCTTGCGGAGTTCGGCCGCCAGGCGCTGGCGTCGTACGTACGGGCTGACCATGCTGACCCCCGGGGAGCAGGACCGTGACTATGTCATTACCGTGTGTACACGGCGCGTCCGACACTTGGCGGAGGAATGAACGGCTGGTCAGGCCGCATATGGTGACAATTCTGTATCGAACAGGTCCACACACTTTAGAAGAAGCATAGGTCGAACGTGCAAGGCGTGAACGTTCATGAAGCTCGACCCCCAGCGTCCCTACGCGCGGACCATCCGACCTCACGTCATCCCAATGGCGACCTGGCTTCGATGTCCATCTCCCTTAACGCGATACCCACATCCCCCGTGGTGCGAGTCGGTTCCGCTCCCTCGGCCGTGCTGTCGTCATGCGTCGGTGCTGAACGCTGTGGTGCCGCACGGAACGCAGGCCACCACGCACAATGCCCCGGCCGTCCCACCTGTCCGTCCCACCTGTCCGTCCGACCCGAGCGCAACCCGGCCGTGTTCACCGAGTCGTCGAACGCACTGCGCCTGGCTCATGCTGCACCACGGCCTGGCCCGCGACTGCGAAGCCCCGTCAGCCGGCTCTCAAGCCGTGATACGCATCGCCATGGCTGCCCTCATGACCTGCCGCGTCATCAGCCGATCCACCCCTCCCTGACGCGGAAGCTGACTCGGAACCAGACGGAAACCAAAGAATCAACCGCCTTCTGAGCGCCGGAAGGCGTGCAGTAGGCGCCATCGGCACGAGGCGAAAGGGTCGACCGGGTTCCGGGCGGCATGAAGGCAGTTCGGCGGTCCGCGGTACGCGGTGCCGTGGTGGCCCCCATGCTGGAGGGCGTGAGAGGTTCCAGTCCCCGTGACCACGAGCGCAACGCGATCAACGAACGGCGCGCCCGAGCGTTGTTCGAGAACCCTGATCTAGCCAGAGCCGTCGTGCAGCGTGTGGACGCCGACGGTGAAAGCCGCCCCAAGATCTCCAGCATCCTGCTTGATAACGCCACGATCGACCATGCCATGCGTTACTTCGAGGACGCGCGCTGGGAACGGGCGCGCGCCGGGCGATCCACGCGGCCACGGCTCACGATGCTCGCGGTGGCGGAATTCGTGAATGCCCTCATCCTCTACGACCATGTGCTGACGGGGCCAGAAGCGGGCGTCAGCCCGCACACCCAGGTAGTGTCGGCCGACCACACATCCAGAGCGGCTCTTTCCGAGGTATTGGGGGACGCGGCGGATGTGATCCGGATCGCGACGGAGAACATGGCCTGGCCCGAGGTGCTCGCCCTTCTCGGACTGGCCAAGGCGACCTCCATGGCGGCCGTCAGCGGCCGGGACCAGGGCCAGGTGAACGCGGTCAACGGCCAGAGCCAGGTCGACAGGGTCAGCGCCCTTCTGGACCGGCCACTGGACCCCGATCGGGTCTTCGCCGACCTCAAGCGCTTGACACCGCGTGTGGCGTACCAATCGCCTCACAAAATGGGTTGGATCGCCAGCGACCACAATTACTATCCCCGAAATTTCTCGACCTTGCTCCTCGCAGGGAGCCAGGTGGACGCGACGTCGATCGACGCAGAGGACGGCGCAGGCTACTGGGCCGACCATGAGGCTTGGTTCTACCAGGACGCGACACCCGAGCGCTTTGCCGCGCAACTGATCTACCGCGCGCAGGTGTATTCGCTCTTGGCCGACCTGATCGGCTGCCCGTACAGCGCGGACGCGCTGCGCGCCGAGCTGGTCAAGCCTCACACGCCCCCCAGGTTCGCCGAACGGGTCACGGCGCTGGTCGGCGACGCCGAGGCCGCCCGTGATGATCAGATCAACCGGGTGCTCGGTTACGAGGCGTTCAAGGTCCGCATCCCCCTCGTCCTGAAGTACGTGCTCAGCCGCGCCAGCCGTCCCACCGAGGTCCTGGAGATCACCCTGGAGACCAGGGACAGCCGCCGGGCTCGCAGATTCCGCGAGTATTGCGGGCGCGTCGACGCCGCCATTGCCGAGGGGAAACGGGCCGAGGTGCTCCGCGCGTGCGAGGAGCTGTCGGCCTTCGGGATCCAGTTCGAGACCGAGCTGGCCGAGGGCCGCCCGGCCCGGGACCAAGTGGTGGGAGCGGCCAAGGACCTGGTCAGTATCGGTTCGCCGATGCTGGGCGCCCTCATCCCCGGGGCGGCCATCGCCGGCGGCCTTGTCGGTGGCTGGGTCAGGCGCCGCCGGTACGCACTGATCGAGCAGCTGGCCGGCGCCCCGCGCACCCTCAACGAGATCGAGCAGGAGTTCGCCCACCTCTGGCCGCACCTTTAGAACCTTCTGGGCTGGCGCGGGGCCGGTGCGCTCGATCTGCCATTGGAGGACCGGGAGGAGATTCCTGGGAGGGCCTGCCTGCCCGACCTCGCGGTCCACGGGCCGCTGCGCGTCGGTCTGGCAGGGGGCTTTCGGCATCCAACTGTGCCGCCCTCATCCAGCGCCCCGAGGGCTGCCAACCGCAGGTACCACAGCTCGCCGCACTTCCCGCACCGCGCCCAGCTGTCCTTTGCGGCGAGTGCTTCACGCAACTCGGTTACGCACGCGCTCCACAGGTCGGCACCGACACCCGGCGGTACACGCTGGGCCCTTATTTCCCATGGCTGCTGAAATCACCTCAACGTGGGGTTCGGATTCGGCCTGCTCCGGATCGACGGGTCTGTGGCGATCATGACTGAGGGGCGGGAAGCCAGCCGGCCGTCCTCCTTGAACACAACGGGCACGCTGCCGGCGATCGCGTACGAATTATCCTCGTCCAGGATGAATTCGCGAGCACCGATGTTGAAGACGTAGAATTCGTCGTTCTCGCTGATGAGCCGGTCGTCCAGGCAAAAGGTTCCATGCGTCCACCCGGGCTCGAAATGTTCGCGGACGAGGTCGCGTGCCTGGTCGTAGGTCACGGCCATGCTGGTATGCCTCCAAGTGCAGGGTCGCAGGTCATGGTTCGAGATATGGATCGACCATGCCGCGGGCAGGTGTCGGCAGGTCGTCCACTCGAAGATACTCCGTAGCGCGCCCCAGGGCGAAGTAATGCGAGGCGTCACGCACCGGAGGGGTCGGCTGGCCGTCAACAAAGTGTACCTTTCCGCCGACGTTCTCCACACTGAAGACGTGTGCCCCGCCACCGGCTCCGTTCCAGGCGATGTAGACGATGCCTCGCGACCCTGGTTGCTTGAACGCCTCCTCGATTTCCGCCCTGGCCCCGGGAACGAACGTGCCTCCCCAAGCCTTCTCGATGGTACTCACCGATCGGCCGCCTGGGCCGCCTTCATCGGTCCGCAAGTGCTTCTCCAGCGGCCCGGCCTCCACATCCTCGCCGCGTCGCCGCAACTCGTTGGCTTGCACGACGCCGGTGCAGTTCTCGGAGTACGCTGAACTGGCCACGTCAAATTTGGGATTGACCTTGTCCAGAGCCTCGTTGATTTCGGCAACGACCTTCCGTTCGGCGAGTTCGGCCATCTTCTCACCGATCTCCCGCTGCCCCTTGGTCTCGCTCGAGTTGCCTGTGGTGGCCGGGGAATGCGGTCGGTCTTCGGCTCTCAGCGGCTCGGGCCCCTTCGCGTCCACCGGATCGTTCTGCTGCTCGGCGTTGTTCTTCGGCGCGATGGTCTGCCGGTTCTCCATTTCGCCCGCGCGAACCTCTTGGGCTTCGCGTGCGGAGCGGAGACTCTCCAGGCGGGACGGGTAGCCGGGCTGCCCTGGCCGGTCGTGCGGCGGCGCCGGTGGACGGTCCCGAATCGGAGGCTTCTCGGTGTCCTCCACATGGGCGTCGCTCCTGCCGGACTGTTCCGAAGGCTCGGCGGCCTGGAATTTCCTGTCTGGGGCCCGCCGCATCTCGCCTTCGTTGGCCGGCCGGCTGTCCGAGGGGCCGTCCGGCTGCACAGTGGGAACTGGATCGGGTGCGTCCTGGGACGCCTGTTCCAGAAGGCCGGACTGGCGCTCGGCTTGAAGGATCTGTCCGGCGGCGGCTTCCGAGCCGGGGTCGCCAGTTTCGGAGGTCTGACTGTCCTGCTGGGGGAGTGGCTGCCGGTCGCGGGGTTCGACCTGCTCGCGCTCGCCGGGCGGTCGCGGTGCGACCTCATCGGCGTCTTGGGCGCGGCCTTCCTCGCCAGGCCCGTCCGGACGTCCCACCTGACCGGCTTCGGGATCGGCGGCGGGTTGGTCCCCGGCGTCCCCCGCCTCGGTCGGCTCCTCCGGGTCCTCGGCGGCGTCGGCAGGGGGAGGCTCGGCCTGATCCTGAGCGTTCTCGGGTGGCTCCGCGCCCGTGTCTGGAGCGAGTTCGTCGTTGTCCGTCGTGCCGGTCTGCCCCGCTGGTTCGTCCGGTCGCGTCGCCTCGGCGCTCTCGGGCTCGGGCGTCGAGGCGTCATGTTCGTCCAGTCCGGAACCGGTCTCGGACTCGCTCTTGCTGTTCCCAGTCGGCTCCTCGGCGTCCTTGTGGTCGTCCTGGGTGTCCTGCTGTTCGCTGGCGGGTTCGGTGGGGGAGGACTCGGCCGTCTTCTCGTCTGGTTCGTCGTCCTGCTCGGTGCCGCTCTCCGGTGGGGCGGCCTGCCGGCTGGCCAGCTCGGCCGCGCGGGCCTCCTGGGCTTCGCGGGCGGCGCGGCGACTTTCGATGCGGGACGGGAAGCCGGGCTGTCCGGGCCGGTCGGGCGGCGGTCCCGGTGGACGCTCGGGAGCCTGGGGTTTGTCGGCGTCCTCCGCGTGGGTGTCGGTCCCGCCGGGCTGCTCGATGCCCACGCTGCGTCCTTTCCACCGGGGAGCGGAGCCCAACTGCCGGAATCACCTGACAGCGGACTTATCGCTCTTTTCATTCCCTGTCGGACAGGGTTCCGGTGGACGTGCGGGGGCGGCCTCCGGAGGCGTCACCGACCATGTAAGCGTGAACGTTCGGGATTTGCACGTTCAGCCGCCGAACGCACACACCGCGTATATCCGAGTCGGGGGCGTGGGTGCGGGACGGGCCGCCGATTCGGCGAAGGTGACGCTCCAGTTCTGCGTTCGTCGCATAGCCGCGCTGTTCTGGAAGGGATCCGCAAATGGCGGCAGTGGCGCTCTCCTTCTCGCGCTGCCGGTCCTGGCCCCGGCGCTCCGGTCAGGTTGACGCCGGAACGTCCGCGGAGCACAGTGCGTCTGACCAGAAATCGTTGGAACTGTCACGACCTCAGTTGGAAGTGGAACCGATGCGCGATCACACCGAAGTCGGCCCCTACGAGATCGCCTACCTGTGTGGCGGCCCCGAGCGTGTCGCGATGACCGTGCTGGTCAGGTTGGCCGGAGACGGTCAGATCCGGGTCTCGCCGGATCGGCACCGGGTGTACGCGGAACGGCGCGAGCCCCGCGACCCCGTCGAGACCGCCGCGCTGAAGGTCGTGCCGAAGGTCGGCAGGGTGCTCGGCCTGACCGTGCTGATGATCGCGGCATCCCCAGCGGTCGAGGAGGTCGGCCGGCGGCTTCGGGCGGAGCGGCTGCTGCCGGGCTCCCGCGTCCGTGCGCTGTGGCAGTGGGGCCGGGTCCGGCGGGCCCGGCGGCTGCGCCGTGCGCTGGACCGGGGGCTGTCGCTGGACGCCCTGTCCCGCGTCGCGGCCACCGGCGCCGCGGGCATCGCCGACCACGAACTCCGCAAGATCTTCGAAGCCCACACGTGGGAGCCGCCGGTATCGATCGAGATCAGCATTCCGAAGCCGCGGGACAATGATCCGCTTCCCGAAGTGCCTTACCGGTCCGGCCTGTACGGCGCGTACTCCGACTTCGGGGGCTACTGAACCCGGACCCGCGGGGTGGAGCAGTCCGGCAGCGCGTCCGGGCCCGCCCCCGCCGGTCCTAGCGGACGGCCTGGCGGAGGATCGTGGGCATCTTCTCGGGGCGATCTCACGAGGATCGGACAGGTAGATCTCGTGGTCCAGGTCGTGGTGCGTAACACCCTGCACCTTCATCACTGCGGCCCTCCGCGCCAGGGGCGCGGGCTCGTCCGCGTAGGGGTTGCGGTGCATCCTCTGGACGCACCGCCCGTCGATGTACATGTCGGACTGGCTTTCCGGCGGGCGTGCGGGGGCGGTCTCCGGAGTCGCCACCGATCCATGCCCGCCCTTGCCGCCACGGGCTCGGAGGCCGCGTGGTGCCCTGGACGGTGACGGCGAGTCCGTAGCGTGCATATGACGGTTGTCAGCGGGCCGCGCTCTCGGGACTGGCCCGACTACGCGGTCGGTAAGTGACTCTCCAGCAAGGACGAGCGGTGCGCTCATCCGCGCCGCTCAAACACATCACATCCGGCCGGGGCGTGCCGGTAGCGTGCAGGCCCGGAAACCGGCTACGGAGAGGGCGAGCATGGATCTGATGGCGCGGGCGGGAGACCTCAAGGGAGAGCTGATGAGCTTCGCCATGTCCGACCGCTTCGGCGGCGTGCTGGAGGAGTTGATCCTGGACGCCTTCCCGGGCGGGGTCGTCAACGACGAGGGTGTCTTCGCGGCCGTCATCGAGGACTTCCTGTTCCGCCACCGGCTCCCTGGCGGCTCCCGGGTGGTGGAGCGGTTCGTCGCCGAGAACCGGGCCTTGGACGAGCAGGACAAGGCCCTGCTCCTGGGCTGGCTCGACGACGTGCAGGGCATGTTCGAGATCATGGAGCCGTACGGTGACGACGGCGTCATCGCCTACAACCACGTGGACGAGCTCACCTACCGTGTCCGCTCCAACATGGGTCCGGAGGGCGTCGAGGCGCTCACCTCCGGCATGATCGTCATCGGGGGGGTCGTGCCCGTGGGGGACGAGTGGATGATCAGCGGTACGCCGATGGCCTTCGCCGCCGACCAGGCCGACGACGTCCTGGCCGGGCTCCCCGAGATCGTGACGCGGTATCCGGAGCGGGTCTTCCGCAACCCCGAGAAGCTAGCCCAGGCACGCGAGTTGCAGGACGAGCAGCGCCGCGCCTTCATCGACCTCCACGGCGGTGACCTGGTCGTCGTCTCCGGCGACCAGGTCCACAAGACCCTGATGGCCTTCTACCGTCATGCCTACGAACTGGCCGGCAGTAAGTCCGGCCCGTGGACCGAACCGGACCTGCCGCCGCTGCCCGAGGAATGGACGGACGCGGACAGTGTCGCCCTCATCTACGACGCCGAAGACGGCCTCGGCTTCTATATTGACTACGCCGTCGCCCAGCAGGCGTTCGCCGAACCCGACCTCATCCGGCGGCGGATCTACCGGGAGGTCGTCTCCGCCTATCTGCGCGAGGAGGGCATCAGCCCCGTCCCGATCCGCCGTCTGGTGGCCGAAGCCGGGCCCGACGCCGCCAGCCGCGTGTTCCAGAAGCTGCTGAAGAAGCCGCGCTTCTCCTGGGAACGCGACGGCGAGGCCCTGCTCCGCAAGTACAAGGCCGACTGGTACGCCAGCCCGCCGCTGCCCCGGGTAACAGTCACCTCGCCCGCTCTCACCCGGCGGTTCCAGGACGCGAACAGCAAGTGAGCAGCAGAGCGTTCCGCTCGTGAACGTGCGGGCCGCGCGAGCCCAACTGGTCGACGTGCGCGCGGCAGGCGTGCGAATCGGTGGGCTGACGTGGGGTTTTTCGTGTGATCGCCGGTGCGTGGTGTGACGATGAACACGCACGATGACGAACCGGCCACTATGCGCTGAGGAACCCATGTCCCTTACGATTCCCGTCCTGCCCGCCCCCGCGACCGCGCAGCGCTGGCGGCGCGCCTTCCCCGGCGAGCCCGTCCAGGCCCGCGCCGCCCGCCGCTTCACCGCGATGCTCCTGGACGGCTGCCCCCTGCTCGACGAGGTGCTCCTCACCGTGGACGAACTCGTGGTGAACGCCCTGCGGCACACCAAGTCCGGCCAGCCCGGCGGGACCTTCACCGTCGAGATCGCCCGCTGGGACGGTACGGTCGCCGTCTCCGTCACCGACCAGGGCGCCCCCTCTGAGCCCGCCGTCACCGACGCCGCCGACGATGCCGAGTCCGGGCGCGGCCTGCGGACCGTCTCGCTCCTGGCCGCCGGCTGGGGCTGGTTCGGCAACGACCGCTCCCGCACCGTCGCCGCCCTGTTCGGCACGGCTTTCGGTGAGGCGGCGTGAGCGGCCACGACCTGCGCGAATGGACGGTCTCCCAGGTGCGGTCCGCGATGACCTCCGCCATGCGCGCCGACCCGCACGCCCTCGACCGGTTCGTCCTGGCGCACCCCACCGCCCTCGACCCGTACAGCGCGTCTTTCGTCCGGACGGCCCGGAACCTGACATTGGCGACGTCGGCGGCGCTGACCACCGTCCTCACCGCCCACCGCTACGGGCGCGACGCCCGCGACCGGGTGGTCTGCCTGGCCTGCGGCCCCAACCGCTGCCGGACGGTCCGCAACGTCTCCGACGTCCTCGCCGCCTACGGACTGCGAGCCCACCCAGTCGACCGCGCCGAAGCCTGGCGCCGTGCCGACGCCTGGTACACCCGCACGGCGGGTCGCCCGGTCCCGCTCTCCGTCGAATCCTTCGACGAGGGCTTCATCGCCCGCCCCGCGCCCCACTCGGACGCCTCCGGAGGCATCCTCGTCGTTGACCGCCACAGTGGCGCCCTCACCCAGTGGCCCGCCAAGGACGGCGGCCCCCTGGCGTCCGAGTACCGCGCCCACAAACACGGCACCCGGTGATGCGTCATGGTCCGCGCGGAGTCACCGGCCGATGATGGCGTTCCGAGTGATCAGCCGCAGCCCGTCAGGCGACCTGCGCTGGTGGACGTGGGCGGGCGACCGCGCCAACGCCACTCTTAAAGGCGACGCTCGGCGATCTCACCGACCAGTCCCAGCGCACCGACCCCGGCCACGTCCGGCTCCGCGGAGACCTGCGTTCCGATGGCTGGCGCTCCGCCGTCCGTGACCTGGCCCTCACCGAACCTCACCGCTTCACCACCCGGAGCGGGTAAGGGGTGGTTCAGGGGCGGGGACTACGTAGGGGGCGATGCTGGAGAGTTTCTCGCAGGTTTCCTCGTATTCGCGGTCGGGGGTCGAGGCGCTGACGATGCCGGCGCCGGCGCGGAGCCAGGCTCGGCCGTTCTCGGCGTAGAGGGCTCGCAGTACGAGGGCCGCGTCGAGGGAGCCGTCGTGGGAGACGGTCACCACGGCGCCGGAGTAGAGGCCGCGGTGCTCCTCCAGGCGGGTGATGGCGTCGACCGCCTCGGGCTTCGGGATGCCGGAGGCGGTCACGCCGGGGAAGAGGGCGTCGAGGGCGTCCCAGGAGGTGCGGCCGGGGGCGAGGAGCCCGCTGACGCTGGAGCCGAGGTGCTGCACGCTGCCGCGCTCCTTGACCGTCATGAAGCCGCTGACCTGGACGGTTCCCGGCTCGCAGACGCGGTACAGCTCGTCCTGCGAGGTGCGGACGGAGACGGCGTGCTCGTAGATCTCCTTGGGGTCGGTCTCCAGGTCGCGGCGGGTGCGGGCGTCGGCGGCCCCGCCGAAGCCGAAGGCGCGGGTGCCGGCCAGGGGCTGGGTCATGACGCGGCCGGCGGCGTCGACGCTCGCGAGGACCTCGGGGCTGAAGCCGGTGGCCTGGAAGCCGCTCAGGGAGAGCAGGAACGAGCGCGCCGGGGTGTTGGCCCTGCGGCCGCGGACGTAGGTGGAGACGAGGTCGACCGGGTAGGGGATGTCCAGGCGGCGGGACACGATGACCTTCTGGTAGAGGCCCGCGTTGATCTCGGACACCGCGGCGGCGACGCGGGACCGGTAGCGGTCGCCGTCCACGCGGACGTCGACCGGTGAGGGGGTCCCAAGAGGGAGGGGGCTCGGTTCGGTGAGGAGCGCGGCGATCTGGTCGGGGTCGTCGGTGCCGGTGATGGTGGCGCGGCCCTGCTCGATCCGGACCTCGGTGCGCGGGACGACCAGGTGCGCGATCCTTCCGGCGGGCCGGGACGTGGCGAACTCGAAGGCGATCCAGCCGTAGGCGGTCCAGGCGGGGAGCGCGGCCTCGGCGAACGCGTCGCGCAGTGCCTCCGCGGGGGAGTCCGTCCACTGGCGCGCGGTTGCGGGCCTTCCGGGCCACCGGGTGGTGACGGTGCCCGCGTCGAGCACCACCTCGCCGAGCACACCGCCCGCGAACGTCCATGATCCGGGACGTTCGTAGACCACGTGGTCATCGAAGTGACCCGATCCGGCCAGGCGGGCCACGAGCGCGAGCGGGTCCGAGGTGTGCTCGACGACCAGCTCGGCGGGTTGCGCATCGGTGCGGAGACCAGAGGACAAGGCAGCCAACTTCCTTTCGCGACCGGGAGGTCAAACTTAGGTAAGGCTAACCTTGCATGATTTTCTCAGGCAAGGCTAACCTAACCTGCGGTGGCGAAGCCGACAACGAAAGAGTTGAGCGTGCAGGAGCAGACGACGACGGCACGGCGACGCGAACTGATGCGGCGGATGATGGCGGAGGCCGGGCTCGGCTCCGACACCGCGCGGCTCACCCCCCGAGGCTCGGACGGACCGGCGCCCCTCTCCTACGCGCAGCAGAGCATGTGGCTGCACCACCGCACGTTTCCGGACAGCCCGGCCTACAACGTCTGCCTGCTCGTCCGCATGTCGGGGCCGCTCGACACCGGCGCCCTGCGGGAGGCGCTGCGTGGACTGATCCGCCGGCACGCCGTCCTCCGGACGGTCTACGCCGAGCGGGAGGGCGGCGCCGTCCAGATCGTGACCGGCGACGACTCCCTGGACCTCGCGCCTGTCCCGTGCGACGACGCCGAGGCGCGGGCGGCGGAGCTCGCGGCGACGCCGTTCGCGCTGCGGGACGAGCGGCCGATCCGGCTGGAGCTGCTCCGGCTCGGGACGGACGAGCACGCGCTGGTCCTCGTCGTGCACCACATCGCCTGGGACGGCATGACCTGGGGCTCGCTGTCCCGGGACCTGTCCGCCCTCTACCGCGCGGCCGTGACCGGTGAACCGGACGGGCTGCCGCCGCTGGACGTCCAGTACGCCGACCACGCCGAGTGGGAGCAGCGCCGGCCGATCTCCGAGGACGACCTCGCGTACTGGCGGGCACGGCTCGACCCTCCGCCCGCGCCGCTCGACCTGCCCGCCGACCATCCGCGCGGCGCCGTCGTGTCCGAGCGCGGCGGCCGCCGTGCGCGGCGCTTCGACGACGCGGTGACCGAGGGGATGCGGCGGCTCGCCGCCGCGGAGAACCTCACCCCGTACATGGTGATGATGGCCGGATACGCCGTGCTGCTGCACCGCTACACCGGCGCCGAGGACGTGGCGATCGGGTCGTCGGTGATGAACCGCGAGCACGCCGAGGTCGAGCGGCTCGTCGGGAACTTCGGCAACACGCTCGTGCTGCGCACCGACCTGTCCGGCGGGCCGACGTTCCGCGAGGTGCTGCACCGGGTCGGCCGGACGGTCACCGAGGGATTCGCGCACCAGGCGCTGCCGTACGACCGGATCGTGCAGGAGCTCCGCCCGGCGAGAGGGCGGGGACGGTCGGCGTTCTTCGACACGATGCTGCTGTTCCTCGCCCAGGAGATCGGCGAGCTGGACCTACCCGGCGTCGCGTCCGGCTGGACGCACATCCACAACGGGACGACGCACTTCGACCTGTCGCTGGAGGCGTTCGTCCGGGCGCAGGGCATGACGGTCGAGGCGACGTTCCGCCGCGAGCTGTTCGACGACGCCCGCATCGACGCGCTGCTCGCCCACCTGGAGACGCTGCTGGCCGACGCGGTCGCGGACCCCGACCGCCCCATCGGCGCGCTCGAGGTCATGGACGCCGGGGAGCGCGCCCTGGTGGAGCGGGCCAACGCCACCGACCGCGCCCTCCCGGAGACGAACGTCGTCGCGCTGTTCGAGGAGCAGGCGGCCCGCACCCCCGGCGGGACGGCCGTCGAGGCCGGCACCGACGTCCTCACCTACGCGGAGCTGGACGCGCGCTCCTCCGCGCTCGCGGCCGAGCTGCGCGGGCGGGGCGCCGGTGCCGGGAGCGTGGTCGCGCTCGCGCTGCCGCGGACGGCCGACCTCGTCGTCGCCCTGCTCGGCGTCCTGAAGTCGGGCGCGGCGTACCTGCCGCTCGACCTCGGCCACCCCGCCGGCCGGCTCGCCTACATGCTGGACGACGCGGGCCCGCTCTGTGCGATCGTCACCGGCGAGACCGCCGGCCTGCTGCCGGACGGGACGGACCTCCTCGTCCTCGACGGCACCGCCCCCGACGACGCCGGCGCCGCGCGGGCGGCCGCCCCGCGGCCGGACGAGCTCGCGTACGTCATCTACACCTCGGGCTCGACCGGCCGCCCGAAGGGGGTCGCGATCCCGCACCGGGCGCTGACGAACTTCCTGATCGCGACGAAGGCCCGGCTCAGGCTCACCCCCGGCGACCGGCTCGTGGCGGTCACGACGATCGCGTTCGACATCGCCGCGCTGGAGCTGTTCGCCCCGCTGATCAGCGGCGCGACGATCGTCCTCGCCGACCGCGCGGACGTCCGGGACCCCGCCGCCCTCGCCGCGCTGCTGGAGGACGCGACCGTCGTCCAAGGCACCCCGTCGCTGCTCGGCACGCTCGACCCGGCGGCCCTCAAGGGCCTGCGCGTCCTGGTCGGCGGCGAGGCGCTGCCCCCCGCGCTCGCGGAGTCCCTGGCGGAGGCGGCCTCCCTCGCGACCAACATGTACGGGCCGACCGAGGCGACGATCTGGGCGACCTCGGCGGACCTGCCCGCGTCCGGCATCGGCCGCCCCTTCTGGAACACCCGGGCGCACATCCTCGACGCGCGGCTGCGTCCCGTCCCGCCGGGCGTGCCGGGCGAGCTGTACCTGGCGGGGGAGCAGCTCGCCCGCGGGTACGCCGGCCGTCCCGACCTGACCGCCGAGCGGTTCGTCGCCGACCCGTTCGGCGAGCCCGGGTCGCGCATGTACCGGACCGGCGACCTCGCGCGGCGCGCCCGCGACGGGTCGATCGAGTACCTCGGCCGCACCGACGACCAGGTGAAGATCCGCGGTTTCCGGATCGAGCCCGCCGAGGTGCAGGCCGTGCTCGCCGCGCGGCCGGGCGTCGCGCAGGCCGCGGTCGTCGTCCGGGAGGACCGCCCCGGCGACGCGAGGCTGGTCGGCTACTACGTCCCGTCCGGAGAGGTGGACGAGCCGGCCCTGCGGGACGCGCTCGTGCGGGCGCTGCCCGAGTACATGGTGCCGTCCGCGCTCGTCGCGCTCGACGCGCTGCCCCGGACGGTCAACGGCAAGCTCGACCGCGCGGCGCTGCCCGCGCCGGAGGCGGAGACCTCCGGGCGGGCGCCCCGCGACGCCCGCGAGGCCGCCCTCTGCGCGATCTTCGCCGAGCTGCTCGGGGTGGAGGGCGTCGGCATCGACGACGACTTCTTCGCGCTCGGCGGGCACTCGCTCCTGGCGACGCGCGTCGCCGCCAAGGCCCGCGCCGTCCTCGGCGGGTCGCTGTCCATCGCGGACGTCTTCGAGGCGCCGACCGTCGCGGCGCTGGCGCCCCGGCTGGTCGCGGCCGACACCGTCCGGGTCCGCGACGTGGAGAGGCCGGACGTCGTCCCGGCCTCGGCCGCGCAGCGCGGGCTCTGGCTGGAGGAACGCCTCCGCGGCCCGTCGGCCTCCTACGCGCTGCCGCTCGGCCTTCGCCTGCACGGACCCGTGGACGAGGACGCGCTCGGCCGGGCCTTCCGCGACGTCGTCGCGCGCCACGAAGCGCTGCGGACCCTGCTCGTCGAGGGGCCGGACGGGCTGCCCGTCCAGAGCGTCCAGGACCCGGACGTCCCCGCCCGCCTCGCCGTCGTCGACGCGCGCGCCGAGACCCCCGAACGGCGCGCGGAGATCGAGAAGGACGCCGCCTCCCACATCTTCGACATCGGCATCGACCTGCCCGTCCGCGGCACCCTCGTCCGGACGGCCGACGACACGTGGTCGCTCGTCCTCCTTCTCCACCACGCCGCCGCCGACGAGTGGTCCTTCACGCCCCTGCTCGCCGACCTCGCGCACGCCTACGAGGCCCGCCGGGAGGGACGCGAGCCCGGCTGGGAGCCGCTGCCCGTCCAGTACGCCGACTACGCGGCCTGGGAGCGCGAGGCCGCGCCCGACCCGGCGCCGGAGCTCGACTTCTGGGAGCAGACCCTCGCCGGGGCGCCGGAGGAGACGCTCCTCCCGTTCGACCGGCCGCGCCCGGCGGAGGCGAGCCACCGGGGCGGGCTCGTCCCGTTCCGGCTGCCGGCCGCCGGGGCGCGGCGCCTCGCCCGCGAGACCGGCACCAGCGTGTTCATGGTGCTGCACGCCGCCGTCGCGGCGCTGCTGCAGCGGTCCGGTGCGGGCGACGACATCGCGCTCGGCTCGCCCATCGCGGGACGCGCCGACGAGGACCTCGCCGGCCTGGTCGGCGTGTTCGTCAACCCGCTCGTGCTGCGCACCGACCTGTCCGGCGACCCGACGTTCGCCGAGCTGCTCGACCGGGTGCGGACCGCCGACCTCGCGGCGTTCTCGCACGCCGGGGTCCCGTTCGAGCGGGTCGTGGACCGGCTCGCGCCCGAGCGGTCGCTCGCCCGCAGCCCGCTGTTCCAGGTGATGATCGTCCACCAGCGGCTGGACGACGTGCGCCTCGCCCTGCCGGGCGTGCGCGCCGAGCCGTTCCTGCCCGGGACCGGCGGCGTGAAGTTCGACCTCGACCTGTACTTCGCCGAGGGCGAGGAGGAGGTCGAGGGGTTCGCCGCGTTCGCCGCCGACCTCTTCGACGCCGCGACCGTCGAGCGCCTCCTGGACGACCTGCGCGCGCTGCTCACCCAGGTCACCGAGGCGCCGGACCGGCGCCTGTCGTCCCTCGGGACGCCCGTCGAGCACCCCGACATCGCCCGTGAGCTGCCCGCCCGGACGGTCGCCGCCCTCATCGAGGAGCAGGTCGCGCGGACCCCGGACGCCACCGCGGTGGTGTTCGGCGACACCGCCCTCACCTACGCCGAGGTGGACCGCCGCGCCGAGGCCCTCGCCGACCGGCTCGCCGCGGCCGGCGCGGGACCCGAGCGGGTCGTCGCGCTCGCCCTGCCGCGCTCGGAGGAGTTCGCCGTCGCGCTACTCGCCGTCCTCAAGACGGGCGCGGCGTACCTGCCGGTCGACCTGGCGTATCCGCCCGCACGCGTGCGGATGATGCTGGACACCGTCCGCCCGCTGCTGGTGCTCGGCCAGGACGAGCCGCCGCTGGACGCGCCCCGCCGGGCACGGCCGGAGATCCACCCGGACCACCCGTCCTACGTGATCTTCACCTCCGGCTCGACCGGCACGCCGAAGGCGGTCGTCGGCACGCAGGGCGCCCTCGCCAACCGGCTCTCCTGGGGGACCGGCCTCGCCGCCCCCGGGGTCCGCGTCGCCAAGAGCTCGCCCGCGTTCATCGACGGGACGACCGAGCTGCTCGGCGGCCTCGCCGCCGGCGACACGGTCGTCATCGCCGACGACGCGACCGCCACCGACGCGGTCGCGCTCGCCGACCTCATCGAACGGCACCGGGCCGGGCTGGTCACGCTCGTCCCGAGCCTGCTCGCCGCCCTGGTGGAGAACGGCCCGCCCCCCTCGGTCACCACCTGGATCAGCAGCGGGGAGGCGCTGCCCGCCGCGCTCGCCGACCGGGTCCCGGGACGGCTGGTCAACCTGTACGGCTGCTCGGAGGCGGCGGGCGACAGCCTGATCGCGCTGCCGGGCGACGGCGACGGCGGCCTGCGCCCCATCGCCAACACCCGCGCGTACGTCCTGGACGGCGCGCTCCGCGAGGTCCCGGTCGGGGAGCTGTACCTCGCCGGCGACGGCCTGGCGCGCGGCTACCTCGGCGACCCCGCCCGCACCGCGGAGCGGTTCGTCGCGAACCCGTTCGGCCCGCCCGGCTCCCGCCTCTACCGGACCGGCGACCGCGTCCGGCGCCGCGCCGACGGCGGGCTCGACTTCCTCGGCCGCGCCGACGAGCAGATCAAGATCCGCGGCTTCCGGATCGAGCCGGGGGAGGTCGAGGCGGTGCTGGCCGCCCAGCCGGGCGTCCGGCGCGCGGCCGTCACCGCGCACCGGTCGCGGCTCGTCGGGTACGTGGCCGGCGACGCCGACCCCGGCGCGCTGCACGGCGCGCTGCGCACGCTGCTGCCCGACTACCTGGTCCCGGCCGAGCTGGTCGTCCTGGACGAGCTGCCCCTCAACCCCAACGGCAAGGTCGACCGGCGCGCCCTGCCCGAACCGGGACGCCCGTCCGGCGGGCGGGCCCCGGCCACCGAGGCGGAGCGCGTCCTCGCCGCGCTGGCCGCCACCGTCCTCGGCCGCGACGCGGTGGGAGCGGACGACGACTTCTTCCGGACCGGCGGGGACAGCATCAGCGCGGCGCTCCTCGTCGCCCGCGCCCGCCGCGCCGGGCTGTCGTTCACCGTCAGGGACGTGTTCCGGCTGCGGACGGTCGAGGCCCTGGCGCGGGCCGCCGCCGCGCCCGCCGGCGGCGCGGGCGCCCAGGCGGTGGAGCCCGCGAGCGAGCTGCCGCTGTCGCCGCTCCAGGAGGGCCTGCTCTTCCACCTGATGATGGCCGGGGAAGGCCGCGACATCTACGTGCAGCAGGCCGTGGTGTCGCTGTCCGGCCCGGTCGACCCGGAGCGGATGGCGCGGGCGGCGCGCGCCGTCCTGGAGAAGTTCCCCAACCTGCGCGCCGGGTTCCGGACGGACGGCGACCGCGCCGTCCAGTTCGTCCCGGACGATGTCGAGGTCCCCTGGACGCACGCCCACGTCACCCCGGACGGCCTCGACGCGTTCGTCGACGCCCAGCGCGCCGAGCCGTTCGACCCGGCCGAGCCGCCGCTCATCCGGTTCGCCCTCGCCGGCCTGGCCGAGGACGACCACCGGCTGATCCTCACTTCCGAGCTGATCCTGCTGGACGGCTGGTCGGGCGGGCTCCTCGTCACGTCCCTGCTCGACTCCTACACCGACGCCGAGGCCGAGGCCGCACGTCCCGTCCCGTCCTTCCGCGCCTTCCTGGACTGGGTGAACGGCCGCGACAGGGACGATGCCGTGGACGCCTGGCGCCGCGCGCTCGACGGCTTCGACGAGCCCGCCCTCCTCCGGCCCGGCCTGGTCGACGCTCCGGCGGACCTCGCGAGCGCCGGCGAGGTGCACCGGACGCTGCCGGACGGCCTCGCCGCGCGCCTCGACGGCGTCGCCCGGGAGCAGGGCGTCACCCCCGGCACGCTCTTCGAGACCGCGTGGGGCCTCGTGCTGATGGGCCTCACCGGGCGCGACGACGTCGTGTTCGGCGCCTCGGTCTCCGGCCGCCACCCCGACGTCGACGGTGTCGAGTCCATGGTCGGCCTGCTGTTCAACACCATCCCGGTCAGGGTCCAGGCGGGGCCGGCGGACGCGCTCGCCACCGTGCTCGACCGCGTCCAGGCCTCCCAGTCGGAGCTGTTCGACCACTCCTTCGTCGCCCTCGCCGACGTCCAGCGCGCCACCGGGCTCGGCACGCTCTTCGACACGCTGTTCGTCTTCCAGAACTTCCCCGGCATGCCCACCGACCGCGGCTTCGGCCCCGGCGGAGCCCTGCGCGTCACCGGCCGGGAGGTCCGCGACGCCACCCACTACCCGATCACCGTGGTCGTCGAGCCGGGTGCCGCCCTGCGCGTCATGTACCGGGGCGACGCGTTCACCGAGGCCGAGGCCGAGCGGATCACCGACCGGTACGTCCAGGTCCTCCGGCAGCTCGCCGAGGCGCCTGAGGAGCCCTGCCACCGGCTCGACCTGCTCGTCCCGGAGGAGCACGATCGGCGCCGCCGCGACTGGGACGAGGCCTGGCACCCCGTCCCCGAGCTGACGGTCGCCGAACTGCTCGCCGAGCGCGCCGCGGAGCGCCCGGACGATCCGGCGCTCGTGTCGCTGCCCGGTGTCCGGCTCACCTACGGGGAACTGAACGCCGAGGTCAACCGGCTCGCCCGGCTGCTGCTCGCGAACGGTGCGGGGCCGGAGAAGGTCGTCGCGCTGGCGCTGCCGCGTTCGGCCGAGATGGTCGTCGCGCTGTTCGCCGTCCTGCGCACGGGCGCCGCCTACCTGCCGCTGGAACTCGACTACCCCGCCGACCGCCTCGACTACATGCTCCAGGACGCGGCCCCGGCCTGCCTGGTCTCGCACCGCGGCATCGCCGCCGGTCTCACCTACTCCGGCACGACCCTCGCGCTCGACGACCCGGAGACCGCGGCGGCCCTCGCCGCGCAGCCCGGCACCGACCCCGCCCCGGACGAGCTCCGCGGTTTCGCCCCGGGCACCCCTGGGCGGCTCGACCACCCCGCCTACGTCATCTACACGTCCGGGTCGACGGGGCGCCCGAAGGGCGTCGTGACGCCGTACCGCGGCCTCACCAACATGCAGTACAACCACCGCGCGAACATCTTCGACCCGGTGGTCGCCTCGGCTGGCCGCCGCCTGCGCATCGCGCACACGGTCTCGTTCTCCTTCGACATGTCGTGGGAGGAGCTCCTCTGGCTCATCGAAGGCCACGAGGTGCACGTCTGCGACGAGGACCTGCGCCGCGACGCCGAGGCCCTCACCGCCTACCTGCGGCAGCACCGCATCGACGTCATCAACGTGACGCCCACCTACGCTCAGCAGCTTCTCGACGAGGGGCTGCTGGACGGCGGGCACCGGCCGCCGCTGGTCCTCCTCGGCGGCGAGGCCGTCCCGGCGTCGGTGTGGGACCGGCTCGCGCGGGCCGAGGGCGTCCTCGGCTACAACCTCTACGGCCCGACCGAGTACACGATCAACACGCTCGGCGGCGGCACCGAGGATAGCGCCACCCCGACCGTCGGTCGGCCGATCTGGAACACGCGCGGCTACGTCCTCGACAGGTGGCTGCGCCCCGTCCCGCCCGGTGCGCCGGGCGAGCTGTACATCGCGGGCGCCGGGCTGGCGCGCGGCTATCTCGGCCGCGCCGACCTGACCGCCGAGCGGTTCGTCGCCGACCCGTTCTCGGGCGGCCGCATGTACCGCACGGGCGATCTGGTGCGCGTCCGCGCCGACGGCAACTTCGACTTCCTCGGCCGCACCGACGACCAGGTCAAGATCCGCGGCTACCGGGTGGAGCTGGAGGAGATCGAGACCGCGCTCGCCGCCGAGCCCGGCGTCGGGCAGGCCGCGGTGGTGGCCGCCGAGACCGGCGTCCCCGGCGTGAAGCGCCTCGTGGGCTACATCGTGCCGGACGGCTCGCGCGAGGGCGCCGCCGAGGAGCAGCTCGCCGAGTGGCGGCAGATCTACGACGCCGAGTACACCGAGGTCGGCACCGTCGTCCACAGCGAGGAGTTCGCCGGCTGGGACAGCAGCTACGACGGCGCCCCCATCCCGCTGGACGACATGCGCGAATGGCGCGAGACGACCGTGGACCGCATCCGCTCGCTCCGCCCCCGCCGCGTCCTGGAGATCGGCGTCGGCGCGGGCCTCCTGCTCACCCGCCTCGCGCCCGGCACGGAGGAGTACTGGGGGACCGACTTCTCCGAGCCCGTCATCGCCAAGCTGGTCCAGGACCTCCGTGCGGCCGCCGGGGCGTCCGCCGGGCCGCCCTCCCAGGGATGGCACGACATCGGTCCGGACTCGCCCGTGCGGCTCGCCTGCCGCCCGGCGCACGACACCGCCGGCCTTCCCGAGAACCACTTCGACACCATCGTGATCAACTCGGTGGTGCAGTACTTCCCCGGCGCCGCCTACCTCCAGGACGTCATCGGCAAGGCGATGCGGCTGCTCGCGCCGGGCGGGGCCCTGTTCATCGGCGACGTCCGCGACCTGCGTACGGTCCGCTGCCTGCACGCCGCCGTCCAGCTCGGCCGCGGCGGCGGCGACCTGGAGGCGATCGACCGCGCCGTCCGGATGGAGAAGGAACTCCTCCTCGACCCGGCCTTCTTCTCCGCCCTCCAGCCCGTCGGGGACGTCCCGGCACGGGTGGACGTCCTCGTCAAGCGCGGCACGCACCACAACGAGCTGACCCGGCACCGCTACGACGTCGTCCTCCGCAAGGAGGCGGCGCCCGCCCCGGACAGCCCGGTCCGCGACTGGACGACCCTGGACGCGCTCGCGGACAGGCCGGCCGGGCCGCTGCGGGTCCGGCGGATCCCCGACCCGCGGCTGTCGGGCGAGGCGGCCGCCCTGCGGGTGCTCCGCGACGGCGGATCGCCGGCCGAGGCGCGGGAGGCGCTCGCCGCGGCTCCCGCCGGGGTCGAGCCGGAGACGCTGCACGCGCTCTTCCCGGACGTGGTCCTCACGCCGTCCGACCGGGCGGGATGCTACGACGCCGTGTTCGGCGGGGGAGCGGCGTGCCTTCCGGCCGAGGCCGGGCGCCCGCCCGCCTCCTATGCCAACAATCCGGTCGCCGCGCGCGACCACGGCGTGCTGGCCGCGCGGGTCCGGGAGAGCCTGAAGGGGCGGCTGCCCGGCTACATGGTGCCGAGCGCGATCATGACGCTGGACGCGCTGCCGCTCACCGTCAACGGCAAGCTCGACCGGCGCGCGCTGCCCGCTCCCGGCCAGGAGGGGCGGCGGCGCGCCGGACGGCCGCCCCGGACGCCCGTCGAACGCCTGCTGTGCACGCTGTTCGCCGAGGTCCTGGACGCGCCCGGCACCGGCATCGATGACGACTTCTTCGACCTCGGCGGCCACTCGCTGCTCGCGACGCGGCTCGTGGGCCGGGCCCGCGCGGTGCTGGGCGCCGAACTGGCGATCCGCGACCTGTTCGAGGCGCCGACCGTCGCCGAGCTGGCCGGGCGCCTGCACGGCCGCGCCGGAGCGGAGCCCCGGCCGGTCCTGGAGCCCAGACAGCGGCCGGAGCGGATACCGCTCTCGTCCGCGCAGCGGCGGCTGTGGATGCTCGACCAGCTGCTGCGCGAGGACGAGGGCCCGCGCGACGCCTACCACCTGCCGCTCGCCGTCCGGCTCCGCGGGCCCCTCGACCTCGCCGCGCTCGAGGCGGCCGTCGGGGACGTCACCGCCCGGCACGAGAGCCTCCGGACGGTGTTCGCCGAGCACGACGGCGTCCCCTGCCAGCGGATCCTCGACCCCGAGGACGCGCGTCCCGCGCTGGAGGTGGCGACCTGCCCGCCGGAGGAGGTCATCGCCAGGCCCTTCGACCTCGCCAAGGACATCCCGCTGCGGGTCGCGGTCTTCCCCGAAGGGGAGGACGAGCATCTGCTGCTCGCCGTCTTCCACCACATTGCCTTCGACGAGTGGTCGTTCGGGCCGTTCGCCCGCGACGTCGCCGAGGCCTACGCGGCCCGGCTGGACGGGGCGCCCCCAGCCTGGGAGCCACCGCCCGTCCAGTACGCCGACCACGCGCTGTGGCAGCGGGAGCTGCTCGGCGATCCGCTCGACCCCGGCAGCGTCCACGCCCGGCAGCTCGACCACTGGGCCAAGGCCCTCGCCGGCCTGCCCGAGGAGATCCCGCTTCCGGTGGACCGGCCCCGCCCCGGCACCGTCGGGCAGCGCGGCGGCACCCTGACCGCCGACCTGCCGCCCGGCCTGGTCCGCGGCCTCGGCCGGCTCGCCCGCGACGCGAACGCCAGCATGTTCATGGTGTGCCAGGCAGCGGTCGCCGCGCTGCTGCACCGGACGGGCGCGGGCGACGACATCCCCCTCGGCAGCCCCGTCGCGGGACGCACCGAGGACGCCGCCCGCGACCTCGTCGGCTTCTTCGTGAACACGCTCGTCCTGCGCGCCGACGTGTCCGGCGACCCCACGTTCGCGGAGCTTCTCGCCCGCGTCCGCGAGGCCGACCTCGCCGGCCTCGCCCACCAGGACCTGCCGTTCGAGGCCGTCGTCGAGGCGCTGCGCCCGCCCCGCGTGCCCGGCCGCAACCCGCTGTTCCAGGTGATGGTCGGGTACGAGAACCAGGGCGTCGGCGCCGTGCGGTTCCCCGGCCTGGAACAGCGGGAGGCGCACTTCGGACCCGGCGCGGCGAAGTTCGACCTGGACTTCATCTTCCGCGAGGTCCCGGACGGGCTCCGCCTGATCGTCGACTACTCCGCCGACCTGTTCGACCGGGACACCGCCGCCGCGCTGGCGGACGGCGTGACCGCGGTGCTCGCGGCCGTCGCGGACGACCCGGGCGCGAAGGTCGCCGCGCTGCCCGCCGAGCTGACCGCCCGCACCGTGACCGCCCGCACCGTGACCGCCGGGACGGCCGCCGCCGCGACCGCCTCCGGCGGCGTGCCAGGCGACCGGGAGGCGGCCCTGTGCCGGATCTTCGCCGAGGAGCTGGGCGTCCCCGAGGTCGGCCCGGACGACGACTTCTTCGACCTCGGCGGCCACTCGCTGCTCGCCATGAAGCTCGTCCGGCGCATCCGGCGGGAGCCCGGCTGCGCGGACCTGAAGATCGCGACCCTGATGAGCGCGCCGACCGTGGCGGGCCTGCTCGCCCGGCTGGAGTGAGGGGGCTCATACCCGCTCACCCATTGCAAGGTTAGGTGAGCCTAACCTAATATCCCTGATCGACAGCCCGGAAACCCCCCGCCCCTGAATCCGGAAGGACACCGGTCCTCTATGCGCAGAACGATGCGGCGCCTGGCCGTCACCGCCGCGCTCATACTGAGCCTCGGGATGACCGCCGCGTGCGGCGACGACGCACCCGCCGGCGGCTCCGGCGGTTCCGGCGGCGCGAGCGCCGGGGCGTTCCCGGTCACCATCGCCCACAAGCTCGGCACCGCGAAGATCGAGTCCGCGCCGGAGCGGATCGTCGCGCTCGGCGAGGTCGACCAGGACGCGCTGCTGGCGCTCGGCATCACGCCCGTCGGCATGGCCGAGCTCACCGGCGTCCAGCCCGACGGGCTCGCCCCGTGGACGGCGCCCAGGCTGGCGGGCGCCAAGCCCAAGCTGCTCAAGGCCGGCGAGGCCGGGTTCAACCTGGAGGAGATCGCCGCGCTGCGGCCCGACCTCATCCTCGCCGGCGGCGACTTCTACATCGACAAGGAGTACGACAAGCTCTCCAAGCTCGCGCCGACCGTCGCGTACCAGACCGGCCCCGCCGAGGACAGTTGGCAGGACATCACGATGCAGGCCGCGAAGGCCGTCGGCCGGGAAGACGACGGCAAGAAGCTCGTGAGCGCGGCCGACGCGAAGATCGCGGCGGTGAAGACGCGGCATCCGGAGCTGAACGGCAAGGAGTTCGCCTTCACCAGCATCTTCCCGAACGGGAACATCGGCGTGATGAAGTCCCCCGAGGACACCAGCGTGAAGCTGCTCCAGCAGTTCGGGATGAAGCTTCCCGAGCCGATCGCGAAGCTGCCCGGTGAGGGGTTCGCCGCCGAGCTCAGCATGGAGAAGGTCTCCGCCCTGGACGTGGACGTCCTGATCAGCCACTACAACGACGACCCGGCCACGCAGAAGAAGGTCGAGGGCAACAAGCTCTTCGCGAGCCTCGGCGTGGTGAAGCGCGGCTCCTACGTGGCCCTCGACCTGAAGTCCTTCTGGCCGCTGCGCACCCCCACCGTCCTCGCCGTCCCCTACGTCACCGACCAGGTCGTCCCGAAGATCGCCAAGGCCGCCGGCGCGGCCGAGCCCGCCTGATGCCGGAGGAGCGCATGCAGACACCCGTCCACGACGTGGTCGGCATCGGTTTCGGACCGTCCAACCTCGCGCTCGCCGTCGCGCTCGACGAGGAGCACGGCGGCGGCGTGGACGCGGTCTTCTTCGAGAAGCAGCCGCGGTTCGGCTGGCACCAGGGCATGCTGATCGACGGCGCGACCATGCAGGTCCACTTCCTCAAGGACCTGGTGTCGCTGCGCAACCCCGCCAGCCCGTACTCGTTCCTCGCCTACCTGCACGCGCGGGGCCGGCTGGTCGACTTCGTCAACCACAAGACGATGTTCCCGACCCGGCTGGAGTTCCACGACTACCTCGAATGGGCGGCCGCCGCGTTCGCCGGGAGCGTCCGCTACGGGACGGAGGTCGTGGCGCTGCGCCCCCACGACGATGAGACGCTGGAGGTCGTCGTCCGCCGGGACGACGAGCTGGAGAAGCACCTCGCCCGCAACGTCGTCATCGGCGCGGGGCTCGAACCCGTCCTGCCCGAGGGCGTCCGGCCGGGCGAACGGATCTGGCACACCGAGGACCTCCTCACCCGGCTGGAGGAGCGCGGGGACTGGGACCCGCGCCGCCTCGTCGTGGTCGGCGCCGGGCAGAGCGCCGCCGAGGCCGTCGAGTACCTGCACCGGACCTACACCGGCGCCGAGGTGTGCGCCGTGTTCGCCCGGTACGGGTACTCCCCGGCCGACGACAGCTCGTTCGCCAACCGCATCTTCGACCCGGAGGCCGTGGACCACTACTTCGCGGCGCCCGAGGACGTGAAGCGGATGCTGTTCGAGTACTCGCGCAACACCAACTACTCCGTGGTGGATCTCGACCTGATCGACGAGCTGTACCGGCGCGCCTACGCCGAGAAGGTCGCGGGCGCCGAACGGCTGCGCATCCTCAACGTGTCCCGTGTCGTGGAGGTCCGCGACAGCGGCCCGGACGGCGCGCGCGTGCGGGTCGCGTTCCTGCCCACCGGCGAGGTCGCCGACCTGGACGCCGACGCCGTCGTCTACGCCACCGGCTACCGCGAGCGCGACCCGTTCGACCTGCTCGGCGAGGCGGGCGCGCACTGCCGCACCGGCCCGGACGGCCGCCCGGTGGTGGAGCGCGACTACCGCATCGCCACCGAGCCCGGCCGCGAATGGGGCGTCTACCTGCAGGGCGCCACCGAGCACAGCCACGGGATCGCCTCGTCGCTGCTGTCCATGACCGCCGTCCGCACCGGCGAGATCGTCCGGTCCATGGCCCGGCGGTCCGCCCGCGTCACCCCGGTCGTCTAGGAAGAGAGAGGCACGATGACCAACCCGTTCGACGACCCCGACGGGGAGTTCCGCGTCCTCGTCAACGCCGAGGGCCAGCACTCGCTGTGGCCGGCCTTCGCCGACGTGCCCGCCGGCTGGACGACGGTCTTCGGGCCGGAGTCGCGGTCCGACTGCATCGGCTACGTCACGGCCAACTGGAAGGACATCCGCCCGCGCAGCCTGTCGGCCTGAACCCGGGGCGGGCCTCGTGCCCGCCCCGCACGGTCACGCCTCCGGGAGGGACGGTCTTTCGCTGAAGAACCGAGCCAGCAGGCCGCTCGCGTAGTCGGGCCATTCGTGCCCGCCGCGCTCCTTCGTGCACAGCGCGACGACGACCGGTCCCGGGCCCGTCCCGACGCAGTCGTCCTGCCCGCCCGGCAGCGGCCACGACAGCGCGGGCAGCTTGTCCACCCACCGCCAGAACTCCATGACGACCCGGACGGCGATGAAGGGGAATTTGACGTCGGCGTCCATGTTCCCGCCTCCCGAGTAGGGGACGGACGGATCCCACGTCCCGTGGAAGGCCAGTACCGACACCGGGTGGTCCGGCGTGCAGCCGATGGCGAGCGCGCCCGACACCACGGCGATCCCGGCGATCCGCCCGGACCGCTCGCACGCGTATCGGTAGGCCATGCCGCCGCCGTTGGAGAAGCCGGTCATGAACACCCGGCGCGGGTCGGCGACGCCCTGCCGCACCAGCGTGGCGATCAGCTCGTCGAGGAAGCCCATGTCGTCGATGCCCGCCCAGCGGGCGAACGAGCAGCAGGCCCCCGCGTTCCAGGTGCCGAGGAACCCGTTGGGGTAGGCCACGGCATAGCCTTCGCGGTCGGCGACCTCGTCCAGGCCGCTCTGCCTGCGGACGTACTCGGCGTCGTTCAGGCCGCCGTGCATGGCCACGATGAGCGGCAGTGCCTTGCCGGGCCTGCGTCCGGGCGGGACGTGCAGGAGGTAGGGGCGCTCCCAGCCGCCCATGGCGATCGTGTGCTCGGTGGTCCCTGGAGCGTCGTCGGACGCCCCGGCGGGCAGGGGGTGGGCGATGAGCGTCGCGAGGAGGGCCACGACCATCGCCGCCCGCGCGGCGGTCTTCATGGCCGTAGTTGTAACGCGGGTCACATCCCTGTGGATACGCACCGGCGCGCAGAAAAGATCGACGTGTTTTGGCGTACGGGGTGTAGCCGGGGTCGGGCTAGGAGCCCGACCCGGAGCCCGTCTCCGCCGCCTCGGTGATCCCGGCGTCGCGGTCGCCGCGGGCGGCACCGGCGTCCAGCGCCGCCTGCCTGCGCTCCGCGCCGGCGAGGTCGCGGTGGCCCGCGGTGAGGATCGCGATGCCGAGGACGATCGCGCCCGCGCCGACGGCGAAGGGGACGTGCAGGTTCGTGTGCTCGGCGAGGCGCCCCGCCGCGTACGGGGCGAGCCCGCCGCCGATGAACCGGACGAACCCGTACGCGGCCGACGCCACCGGGCGCTCCACCGGCGCGACCATCATGACCGCCTGCGTCGTCAGCGTGTTGTTCACCCCGATGAAGACCCCGGCGACGATCACCGCGGCGATGAGCGTGGCCCGCGAGTCCACGAAGACCGCGATCACCAGCACGTCCACCGCGAACAGCGCCAGGTTGCCGTAGAGGGTGCGGGCGAGCCCGAACCGCCGCTGCAGCCAGGGCGCGCCGAACACCGAGAACACCGCGACGAGCAGGCCCCAGCCGGTGAACACCAGGCCGAGCCGCAGGGCGCTCAGGTGCATCGGGAACGGGGCGTACCCGAGGACGGTGAAGAAGCCCCAGTTGTAGCAGAGCGCGGTCAGGCTCATGATCAGCAGGCCGCGGTGCCGGAGCGCCTTGAGGGGATCCGCGAGCGAGGTCCTGCGCGCCGGTGCGGGCTGCGGCCGGACGAGCGTGAGGGTCGCGATCAGCGCGATCGTCATCAGCACCGCGACGCCGTAGAAGGGGCCGCGCCAGCTGATGTCGCCGAGCAGGCCGCCGAGCAGCGGCCCGACGGCGATGCCGAGCCCGAGCGCGGCCTCGTAGGCGATGATCGCGCCGCCGAACCCGCCGCTCGCCGACGCCACGATGACCGCGAGCGACGTCGCGACGAACAGCGCGTTTCCGAGGCCCCAGCCCGCGCGGAAGCCGATGATCCCGGAGATGCTGCCGGACGTCCCCGCCAGCGCGCTGAACACCACGATCAGGATCAGGCCCGCGACGAGCGTGCGTTTGGCGCCGATGCGGCTGGACACGAAGCCGGTCACCAGCATCGCGACCGCCATCACCACCAGATAGCTGGTGAACAGCAGCGTGACCTGGCTGGGGGAGGCGTGCAGGTCCTCGGAGATGGCGGGCAGGATCGGGTCGACGAGCCCGATGCCCATGAAGGAAATGACGCAGGCGAACGCTACGGCCCACACGGCCTTCGGCTGGCGGAAGGGGCTCTGCGCGCCCGCTCCCGCGCCGGCGGCTGGTGTGGTCATGGACAAGCCGTATCAGCCGCCTGCATGAATCGGCTATAGGTTTGCTTGGCTAAGTATCGTGGTCTCGGTCACGTCCCTTCGCGCGCGGCCCGGCCGCCCGGCCTCGCCCGGTCCCCGCCGCGGGACCGAGTGAGGCGCGCTTCCCGGGCGGTCAAGAGGAAGCTCGCCGTCCGCGTTGAAACCGACCAGTCGGTATGGTCTTATCTCTGTGCGGATATGGTGAGGAGACACAGTGCGGGTATTCGATGACGCGGGCGTCCCCGGGCTCGCGCTGGACCGGTTCCGCGACTTCTTCGAGGCGGCCCGTCCCGGCGCCGTCGCCGGGACGCTGCGCGCGCGGGTCATCGAGGGCGGGCGGTCGAACCTCACCTACGAGGTCACCGACGGGCGGAGCTCATGGATCGTCCGGCGGCCGCCGCTCGGCCACGTGCTCGCGACCGCCCACGACATGGCGCGCGAGTACCGGGTCATGACGGCGCTGGCAGGCACCGCGGTCCCCGTCCCGGAGACGTACGCGCTCTGCGACGACCCCGCCGTCATCGGCGCGCCGTTCTACGTCATGGAGATGGTCGAGGGCGTTCCGTACCGGAGCGCGTCCGGGCTGCGCCCGCTCGGCATGGAGCGCGTGGCCCGGATCGCCGAGCGGATGGTCGACACGCTGGTCGAGCTGCACCGCGTCGATCCGGCGGAGGCCGGCCTCGCGGACTTCGGGCGGCCGGAGGGGTTCCTCGCCCGCCAGGTGCGCCGCTGGAGGAAGCAGCTGGACGCCTCCCGCAGCCGCGACCTCCCGGCCGCGGCCGAGCTGCATGCGCGCCTGGAGGCGGGCGTCCCCGCCGAGAGCACGCCCGCGATCGTGCACGGCGACTACCGGCTCGACAACCTGCTCGTCGACTCCGCCGACCGGATCGCCGCCGTCCTCGACTGGGAGATGGCGACGCTCGGCGACCCCCTGACCGACCTGGCGCTCCTGCTCGTCTACATGGGCCGCAAGGCCCCGGTGCCGGGCACGGCCGACGTGTCCGGCGCACCCGGCTTCCCCACGGCGGAGGACGTGCTGGCCCGCTACGCCGCCCGCAGCGGGCGCGACGTGTCGCGGATCGGCTTCTATGTGGGGCTGGCGTGCTTCAAGCTCGCCGTCATCTCCGAGGGGATCCACTACCGCTACATCCACGGCCAGACCGTGGGGGAGGGGTTCGAGACCGTGGGCGACGCCGTCGAACCGCTGCTGCGGTCCGGGCTCGCCGCCCTCGACGGGACCGGGTGGGCGCTGGTACCCCGGACGGACGGATGACACGTCCTCCCAGGTAGACCATGTTTCTCTGGCCGTGTGTGACACCTCACGGCCCGTAGGCGCTGTGCAGGGTGAGAGCCGGATCGCGGTGGTGTCGGCGGGCGTGCAGGAGGGGAGCCCGCGCGTCAGCCGCACGCGCCGGTGACCCGCCGGCGGGCTGGACGGTTCCGCGGCGCCGGGGCGGACGCCGCCGGACCGCCCAGCCCGCCGGCCCCCTGAGCCCGCGGCGTTGCATACCAACTGGTCGGTATGTTGTCATCGACGCGTTGCCGCACAGTCGCGCCCGGCGGCGGGCCGGGCGCCATGGGACGGAGGGCACCGGATGAGGACGTTCGCCGGAGTGGACGACTACGAGAAGGCCGTCGGGACCCATCTCGGGTACAGCGAGTGGCGCACGATCACTCAGGAGCAGGTGAACCTGTTCGCGGACGCCACCGGCGATCACCAGTGGATCCACATCGACACGGAGCGGGCGGCGCAGGGGCCGTTCGGCACCACGATCGCCCACGGCTACCTCACACTGTCGCTCATCCCCATGTTCATCTCGCAGATCTACCGTGTGGAAGGCCTGCGGATGGGCGTGAACTACGGCGCGAACAAGGTGCGGTTCCCCGCGCCGGTGCCGGTCGGCTCGCGGGTGCGGGCGGGAGCCGAGCTGCTGTCACTGGAGCGCGGCCCCGCCGGCGCCCGCGCCACCGTCCGCGTGACGATCGAGCGCGAGGGCGGCGACAAGCCCGTGTGCGTCGCTGAGGTGCTTTCGGTGCTCGTCGACTGACGGCCGGGTCCGGCATTGACGGCGGGCCGGAGGCCTAAATAGGCTGAACCGACCGGTCGGTATGTGCCATCTTTCGGCATTCCGACCGCCTGTTCTCGCCGCGGGTCTTCTCGGAGAATTGCCATGATCCCCAGTACGATGCAGGACTTCCCGCTGTCGGTCGCCGCGATCCTGCGGCATGGAGCGCGGGTCTACGGCCGCAGCGAGTGCGTGACCTGGACGGGAGGCGGCGCGCCGCGCCGGGCGACGTTCGCGCAGATCGCCCGCAACGCCGAACGCCTCGCCTCCGCCCTCGCCGGGCTCGGCGTGCGCGAGGGCGACCGGGTGGCCACGTTCTGCTGGAACAACCAGGAGCACCTGGAGGCGTACTTTGCGGTGCCCGCCATGGGCGCGGTGCTGCACACGCTCAACATCCGGCTGTTCCCCGAGCAGCTCTCGCACGTCGTCAACCACGCCGACGACCGGATCGTCATCGTCGACGACAGCCTCGTCCCGCTGCTGGCGCGGGTCGTGCGGGAGCTGCCGGCCGTCGCGGCGTTCGTGGTCGTCGGCGAGGGCGACGCCGCGCCGCTGGAGGGCGGCGGCGCCCGCGTCCTCCGCTACCACGAGATCCTCGCCGCCGAGGAGCCCGGCTACGCCTGGCCCGAGGTGGACGAGCGCTCCGCGGCGTCCATGTGCTACACCAGCGGCACCACGGGCGACCCCAAGGGCGTCGTGTACTCGCACCGCTCGACGTTCCTGCACGCCATGGCCGTCCAGTCGGCGTCGCTCATCGGCATCACCGAGGCCGACCGCGTCCTGACCATCGTGCCGATGTTCCACGTGAACGCGTGGGGCCTGCCGTACGGGGCGTTCCTGTCCGGGGCGACGCTGCACATGCCCGGCCCGTTCATGCAGCCGGAGCACCTCACGGCGTTCATCGCGCAGGAGCGCAGCACGCTCGCGTCCGCCGTCCCGACCATCTGGAACGGCATCCTCACCCTCGGGGAGCAGCGGGAGATCGACCTGTCGTCCCTGCGCGCGGGGACCTCGGGCGGCGCCGCCGCGCCCCGCGTCCTGCTGGAGCGGTTCGAGCGGCGGTACGGCCTGCGCATCATCCAGGGCTGGGGCATGACCGAGACCAGCCCGCTCGGCGGCATGGCGTTCCCGCCGCCCGGCGTCGAGCCCGGCACCGGCGAGGACCTGGAGTGGCGGCTGAAATCCGGCCGCGTCACCGCCGGCGTGGAGATGCGGATCGTGGACGACGCCGGCGCCGAGCTGCCGTGGGACGGCGAGGCGGTCGGCGAGATCGAGGTCCGCGGCCCGTGGATCACCGGCGCCTACCACCGCGACCCGGCGCCGGAGAAGTTCGACGGCGGGTGGCTGCGCACCGGCGACATCGGCACCATCGACGACCGCGGCTTCTTCCAGATCACCGACCGGGCGAAGGACGTCATCAAGTCGGGCGGCGAGTGGATCTCGTCGGTCGAGCTGGAGAACCACCTGATGGCCCACCCGGCCGTGGCGGAGGCCGCCGTCATCGGCATCCCGGACGCGCGCTGGGACGAGCGCCCGCTCGCCTGCGTCGTCCTGCGCCCGGACACCGCCGCCACCGCGGCGGAGCTGGCGTCCTTCCTCGCCGGCAAGGTGGCGCGCTGGCAGGTCCCCGAGTACTGGACGTTCCTGGAGGAGATCCCGAAGACCACCGTCGGCAAGTTCGACAAGAAGCCCCTCCGGGCCCGCCACAAGGACGACGCCCTGAAGATCGAGCGCCTGGAACGCTGAAGACGGGCCTGGCGGAGGGGCGCCGCCCGTCTAGCGCCTCAGTCCGTTGAGGAACAGGTCGACGTAGTGCTCGCTGATGGCGGCCGTCTGGAGGCGGCCGCCGGGGCGGTACCAGGTGCCGATCTGGTGGACGGTGCCGAAGAAGAAGTGGACGGCGATGTCCGCGGGCGTGTCGGTCCGGAACGTCCCCTCCCGCTGGCCCTCCTCGACCAGGGCGCGGAAGCGCTCGTGGTAGCGGCGGCGCTCGGCGCGGACGGCCTCGCGGCGGTCGCGGGGGAGCAGGTGCGTCGAGCGGAAGAAGACGGTGAAGTCGTCCAGGTAGAGGAACGAGGTGTTGAGGACGTCGACGGCCGCCTCGCGGAGGCGCTCCTCCGCGGTGCCGGGGCCGTCTGCGATCTGCTCGAGCCGGGACATCTGCAGGCCGAGGAGCCGGTGGTAGATCTCGTGGAGCAGGTCGTCCTTGGAGCCGAAGTAGTGGTACATCGCCCCCTTGGTCACGCCGGCGGCGTTCACGATCTCCTGGACCGAGGTGTTCTCGAAGCCCTTCTCGGCGAACATCCGGGTCGCCACGGCCAGCAGCCGGTCGGGCAGCGGCAGGTTGCCGGAGAGCCGGCCCACGGGCGCCTGCGTCATCACTCCACCTCCGTCCGGGAGTCACCGGGGTTCTCGCGCCGCCCCGGCACGGCCGCCCGCAGATCGCCGATCAGCCTACCGGGCTCGGGATGATTCGGCGGACTAGGTAATCGGCGACCTGCGAATCGGCTGTTGACCGGAGCCGCCAGGTGATTCTATCTTCATGGAATCCGACCAGTCGGTATGTGCATTCTGGCCTCGGGGGATTAACGCTGATTCATCGGCGAGGTGAGGCGACATGTCCGGCTCCTCCGCAAAACTAGAACTTCAACGGGTGACCGTCCGCTTCGCCGGCCTGGTCGCCCTGGACGGCGTGTCGCTCACGGCGCCGCAGGGGCGGGTCACGGGAGTGATCGGCCCGAACGGCGCCGGCAAGACGACCCTGTTCAATGTCGTGTGCGGCTTCGTCCGGCCGAGGTCGGGGGAGGTGCGCTGGCGCGGCCGGGTGCTCGGCCGGCACCGGCCGCACGACCTGACGCGGCTCGGCATCGCCCGCACCCTGCAGGGCCTCGGCCTGTTCCCGGGGCTCACCGTCCTGGAGAACGTGATGGTGGGCGCCGACCCGCACGCGAGGACCGGGTTCTTCTCCGGCCTGTTCGCGCTGCCGCGCGCCGACCGCGACGAGGCGGCTCTGCGCGAGCGGGCGCTGGCCCGGCTGGCCGAGCTGGGCGTCGAGGGCGAGGCCGCGCGGCTGCCCGGCCAGCTGCCCTACGGCGTGCAGAAACGGGTCGCGCTGGCCCGCGCCCTCGTCGCCGAGCCCGATCTGCTCCTGCTGGACGAGCCGGCCGCCGGGCTGTCGTCGGCCGAGATGGACGAGCTGGCCGGCCTGATCCGCGGGCTGCGCGGCGGCCCCGCCGTCGTCCTCGTCGAGCACCACATGGACCTGGTCATGAACGTCTGCGACCAGGTCGTCGTGCTGGACTTCGGCAAGGTCATCGCGAGCGGCGCGCCCGCGGAGGTCCGCGACGACCCGGCCGTCCTGGACGCCTACCTCGGCGAGGAGGTGCGGGGTGCTTGAGGTGAAGGACCTCACCGTCCACTACGGCGCCGTCCGCGCGCTCGGCGGCGTGGACCTGTCGGTGGACGAGGGCTCGATCACCGCGGTGCTGGGCGCGAACGGCGCGGGCAAGACCACCCTGCTGCGCACCGTCTCCGGCCTGCTGCGGCCGCGCGCCGGGCGCGTGGAGCTGGACGGCAGGGACCTGACCGGGCTGCCGGTCGAGGACATCGTCCGGCTCGGCGTCGCGCACGTCCCGCAGAGCGGCGGCGTCATCACCGAGCTGACCGTCGAGGACAACCTGCGGCTCGGCGGGCTCTGGCGCCGCGACCGTGCCGCGCTCGCCCGGCGGGTCGCCGAGATGTACGAGCTGTTTCCGCCGCTCGCCGAGCGGCGGGCGCGGACCGCCGCCACCCTGTCGGGCGGCGAGCGGCAGATGCTCGCGCTGGCCCGCGCGCTCACCGGCGCGCCGCGGCTGCTGCTGGTGGACGAGCCGTCCCTCGGCCTCGCGCCGCGCGTCGTCGCCCAGCTCATGGCCGTGCTGCGCCGGCTGTGCGACGAGGACGGCCGCACCGTCCTGCTCGTCGAGCAGAACGCCCGCAGCGCCCTGTCGGTCGCGGACCGCGCGGTCGTCCTCGACCTCGGCGCGGTCGTGGCGTCCGAACCCGCCGCCACCATCGCCGCCGACGACCGCCTCCGCCACGCCTACCTGGGGTTCTGATGGTCCGATTCATCAATCTCACGCTCGCCGGCATCACGTCCGGGGTCGTGTTCGCGGCGGTCGCGCTCGCGCTCGTGCTGATCTGGCGCTCCACCCGCATCGTGAACTTCGCGCAGGGCGGCATGCTGATGTTCACGACGTTCCTCGCCTGGAGCGTCATCGACGGCGGCGGCTCCTACTGGGTCGCGCTCGCCGTCGCGCTCGCGTCCGGGCTGGTGCTCGGCGCGGTCATCGAGCGGGTCGTGGTGCGCCCCGTGGAGAACAAGCCGCCGCTCAACGCCGTCATCGTCACGCTCGGGCTGTTCGTGCTGCTGCAGGCGGGCGCGGGCATGATCTGGGGCGACACGCCGCACTCCTACCCGCCGGCGTTCACGATCAAGGGGCTGTCGGTGGGCGAGACGCGGCTGCTGCTGTCGCCGTTCGATCTGTTCGTCATCGGTGCCGTCGCCGCCGTCATGGTGCTGTTGACGCTGCTGTTCGTCCGCACCGACATCGGGCTGCGGCTGCGGGCGTCGGCGTTCGCCCCCGAGATCGCCCGGCTGCAGGGCGTGCGCGTCGGCCGGATGCTGACCCTCGGGTGGGCCCTCGCCGCGCTCGTCGGCTCGCTCGCCGGGGTGCTGATCGCGCCGTCGGTGTTCGTCGGGCCCGCCCAGTTCGACTCGATGCTCGTCTTCGGGTTCACCGCGGCGGTGATCGGCGGGCTGGACAGCCCGGCCGGCGCCGTCGTCGGAGGGCTGCTGCTCGGCTGCGCGCTGAGCTACGTGTCCGGCTACGTCAGCTCGGACCTGGTCACGTTCGGTGCGCTCGCCGCGCTCATCACCGTCCTGATGGTCAGACCCAACGGCCTGTTCGCCGCCAGCGTGGGACGGAGGGTGTGACGTGGTGAGTGACAGGGTGAGCGCTCCCGTCCTGAGCGTCCTGCGCCGCTCGACCCTGACCCGGCACACCGCCGGGGCGGTCGCCGCCATCGTCGCGCTGTACTTCCTGACCACGGCCGTCGGCCCGTACCGCGACCTGCAGATCGCGCAGGCCGCCTACCTGACCTGCGCGGTCGCCGGGCTGACGGTGCTGACCGGGCTCGGCGGGCAGATCTCCCTCGGCCACGGCGCGTTCATGGCGGTCGGCGCCTACACCGCCGCACTGGTCATCGGGCACTGGGGCTGGCCGCTCGCCGCGGTCCTCGCGGCGGCCGCCGGCGTCACCGCGGTCGCGGGCGTGGTGGTCGGCGCGGTCGCCGCCCGGCTGCACGGCCCCTACCTGGCGGGCGCGACGCTCGCCTTCGCCGTCGGCCTGCCCGGCCTCGCCAACTACAAGCCGCTCACCGACCAGCTCGGCGGGCAGAACGGGCTGACGATCATCCCGCCGATCCCGCCCGCCGGGCTCGGCGAGACGTTCCCGCTGGAGCGGTGGCAGGCGTGGATCTCCTGCCTCGGCGCCGTCATCACCCTGTTCCTGCTGGCCAACCTGATCCGCGGCCGGTTCGGGCGGACGCTGCGCGCCAGCCGCGACGACGAGATCGCCGCCGCGCTGAGCGGGGTCCGCGTCGCCCGGCTGCGCATCACCGCGACCGTCGTCTCGGCGGCCTGCGCCGGCCTCGGCGGCGGGCTGCTCGCGGTGGTCGCGACGCTGGCCGCGCCGGGCGCCTTCCCGCTCACGCTGTCCCTCCAGCTGATCGCCGCCATCATCATCGGCGGCCTCGGCAGCCTGCCGGGCGCGGTGTGGGGCGCGCTGATCCTGGTGTACGTCCCGACGTGGGCGTCCGACCTGTCCACCTCGTCCGGCCTCTCGCACAACATCGCCTCGAACCTGCCCCTCGCCATCTACGGCCTCGTCCTCATCGTGGTGACGCTGGCCTTCCCGCGCGGCCTCCAGGGAGGCCTGCGCGACATCGGCGGCGCCGTCCGGCGCCGTGCCCGCACCAGGCGCGACCGGGCTCCCGGGCCGCGCGGTTCCGCACCAAGTGACACATCGGGGCCTACCACAACGCACCCAGGAGGAGCAGATGAAGCGACCCCGGACAAGGCGGGCGCTCGCCCTGATGACCGCGGCGACGCTGGCGGTCGCGGCGAGCGGCTGCGGCGGTGACGGCGGTGACGGCGGCGGGTCCGCCGCGCCGGGCGTGACCGCCACGACCGTCACCATCGGCAGCCACCAGCCGCTGACCGGGCCGGCCGCGCCCGGCTACAGCGCCAACTCCGCGGCCTCGAAGGCGCTCTTCGACTACGTCAACGCCAACGGCGGCATCCACGGGCGCAAGATCGTCTACAAGTACGTGGACGACGCCTACAACCCGACCCAGACCGTCAGCGTGACCCAGAAGCTCGTGCTGCAGGACAAGGTCTTCGCGATCTTCAACGGGCTGGGCACCCCCACGCACTCCAAGGTGGTCGACTACCTCAACGCCCAGCGCGTCCCGGACCTGTTCGTCGCGTCCGGCTGCGGCTGCTGGGACCAGCCGGACAAGCACCCGCAGACCTTCGGCTGGCAGGTCGACTACATCCGCGAGGGCAAGATCCTCGGCGACCACGTCAAGAAGACCTTCGCCGGGAAGAAGGTCGCCTACTTCTTCCAGAACGACGACTTCGGCCAGGACGGGGTGAAGGGCCTCGACAAGTACATCCCCAAGGACCAGGTCGTGTCCCGGCAGTCCTACCAGCCGGGCAACACCGACATCGGCGCGCAGGTCCAGGCGATCGCCCAGTCCAAGGCGGACGTCGTCGTGCTGTTCAGCATCCCCACGTACACGGCGCTGTTCCGGCTCGCCGCGCTGAAGCTGAACTACAAGCCGACGTTCGTCGTCAGCAACGTCGGGTCCGACCCGATCACGCTGACCGGGCTGCTGGAGAGCTTCGCCAAGCAGGGCGGCAGCGCGGTCAAGGGCAGCCCGCTCATCCAGGGCATGATCACCGACGGCTACCTGTCGGCGCCGGGCGACGCCTCCAACAGCTGGACGGCGCTGTTCAAGAAGATCCACGCCCAGTACATCCCGAAGCTGCCGTTCAACGGCAACATCGTCTACGGGATGTCGGTGGCCTACACCTTCGTGCAGGCGCTCCAGGCGGCCGGGAAGAACCCGACGCGCAAGGGCCTCGTTGAGGCGCTTGAGAAGTCGAAGTTCACCGGGCCGGGCGTCGTCCCGTTCGCCTACAGCGCGCAGTCGCACGCCGGCTACACGGGCGCGGTGATCGGCACGATCAAGGGCGAGAACGTCGTCCCGCAGGGGCAGCCGCTGACCACCGACGCGGCCGACGGCCCGATCCAGCCCTACACGACGCCGCAGCCGCAGGCGCCCGCCAACGGCATCCCGCCCGCGGCCGGCTGACGGGCACCGCCGCGGGCCCGCGCCCCCCCGGGGGCGGGACGGCGGCTCACGCCCGCACGACCTCGGGCCCCTCGGCGGCGAGGTCGGCGGCCAGGTCGGTGTCCAGCCCGGTGTCGGTGATCAGCACGTCGATGTCGGACAGGTCGCCGAACCGCACCAGATGGTCATGCCCGATCTTGGTGCGGTCGGCGAGCAGCACCCGCCGTCGGGACGAGGCGATCATCGCCCGCTTCACCGCGGCCTCGGCCTGGTCGGACGTGGTCAGCCCGCGCTCGACCGAGCAGCCGTTGGTCGCCATGAACGCCACGTCCACCCACAGGTCGGCCAGCGGGCGCAGCACCCAGTCGTCGACCGTGGCGAGCGTCCGGCCGCGCACCCGGCCGCCCAGGATGATCACGGTGAGGTTGGGGCGGGTGGCCAGCACCGCGGCGTGCGGGGGCGAGTTCACGATCACCGTCAGCTCGCGGTCGGTGGGCAGCAGCTGGACGAACCGGGCGGTGGTCGTGCCCGCGTCCACGATGACCGAGCCGTCCGCGGGCAGCTCCTCCAGCGCGGCCTTGGCGATGCGCTGCTTCTCCTCGGTCATCACCGCGTCCCGCGCCGCCAGCTCCGGCTCGAACCCGAGCCGCTCGACCGGCATCGCGCCGCCGTGCACGCGCCGGATCGTCCCGGCGCGCTCCAGCACGGTCAGGTCGCGGCGGATCGTCTCGGTCGTGACCGAGAACTCCTCGGCGAGCGCGACCACGTCCACCCGCCCCTTCGAGCGCGCCAGCGCCAGGATCGCCTGCTGCCGTTCCTCGGCGTACATGACCGTTCCACCCGTCCCGTCTCCGTTGTCCCGCGCGTCCATTGTGAGGGTTCGCGGGACCGGTCAGGCGGGCTGCTCGGCGTCCAGGTCGCGGGCGAGCAGTCCGGCCAGCTCGTCCAGCGCCCGGTCCGCCTCCTCGCCGTCGGCGGACAGGGTCACCTCCGTGCCCTGCCGCGCGCCGAGCGACAGCACGCCGAGGATGCTGTTGGCCGGGACGGGCGCCTTGTCCCCGGCCCGGATCGAGACCGGCACCGGCTGCCGCGCGGCGGCCTGCACGAAGAGCTGGGCCGGGCGGGCGTGCAGGCCCTGCGCCGCGGCGATGACGACGGTTCGTTCGGGCATGGCCGACTCCTTCGGGGTTCGGTTTCAGGGCTCGATCGTGACCTTGATGGCGGCGCCCCGGGTGACGAGGTCCAGGGCCTCGTGCACGGCGTCCAGCGGCAGCCGGTGGGTGATGAGGTCCTCCACCGGGACCTGCCCGGAGCCGATCAGCTCCAGCGCGCGGGCGTTGTGCGCCGGGCTCGACCCGTTCGCGCCGACCAGGGACAGCTCCCGGTAGTGGACGCGGTTGGCGTCGACGGAGATGACCGGGTCGTCCTTCGGCAGCCCGCCGAACAGGCTCACCCGGCCGCCGGGCGCCATGAGCCGCTGCGCCTGCTCCTGCGCGGCGCCGGACGCGGCGGCGGTGATGGCGACGTCGGCCCCGCGCCCGCCGGTGAGCTCCAGGACCTGCTCGACGGCGTCGGTGACGCTCCCGTCGATCGCGGCGTCCGGCTTGACGATCGCGGCGGCCTGGTGCAGCCGCTCGGCGTTGACCTCCACGAGGAACACGCGGGCGGCGCCGCGGGCCCGCGCGACCCGCACGTGCAGGCAGCCGACCGGGCCGGAGCCGAACACCACGACGTCGTCGCCCTCCCCGACGCCCGCCAGCTCCTGGCCGTTGAGGACGCAGGCGAGCGGCTCGGCCACCGACGCCTCGGCGAACGACACGCCGTCCGGGATGCGGTTCACCCCGTCCACGGCGAGCACCTTCGCCGGGACGATCATGTACTCGGCGAACGCGCCGTCGTAGTGGTACCCCATCGACTCCTGCGCGGTGCAGACCGTCATCCGGCCGCGGCCGCACTCCGAGCACGTCCCGTCCGGGATCGCGGCGATGACCTGCACGCGGTCGCCCGCCGTCCAGCCCTCCACGCCCGCGCCGGCCTCGGTGACCTCGCCGGCGATCTCGTGGCCCATCACCCGCGGCGGGACGATGTGGTGGTGCCCGAACCGAGAGATCTTGACGTCGGTCCCGCACGTGGAGCAGTTCCGGACGCGGATCTTCAGCTCGCCGGGGCCCGGCGCCGGCTCGGGCGCGTCCTCCAGCCGGATGTCGCCGGGTGCATAGAAACGGGCGACCTTCATACGGTGTGTCCCTGTTCTTCTCGGTTTTCGGTGGTTTCTTCTTCGGTCTCCGGCGCGAGCAGGGCGAGGACCCGCCCGGGGTCGTCGGCCTCGCGGAGCGCGCGGGCCCGGTCCGGGTCCATGAGCACCTGGGCCAGCTCGGCGAGGATCGCCATGTGCCCGTCGCCGCGCGCCGCGATCGCGATGCAGACGCTGACCGGGTTGCCGTCCCAGTCCGCCCCGTCGGGGAACCTGACGAAGGCGAGCGCGTCCCGGTGGATGAGGTCGCGGCCCCCGGACGTGCCGTGCGGGATCGCCACCCCCTCGCCGAGGTAGGTGGAGATGGAGCGTTCCCTCTCCAGCATCGCGTCGATGTAGGCGGGCTCGACGGCGCCGGCGTCGACGAGCACCTGCCCGCAGACGCGGATGGCGTGGTCGCGGCCGGAGGCGCGGGCGTCCAGCCGGATCGCCTCGGGGGCGAGCAGGCCGGCGGCTCCCTCAGCCACCGACCTCACCGCCGTCCTTGATCGCCTTGACCAGCCGGTCGATCGCCGGGTCGCCGAGGTAGACCTCGAACGGGATCACCGGGGCGTCCCCGGCGCCGCGCCGGGCGCGGGCGGCGAGCCCGGTGTGGCAGACGACCACGTCCGCGTCGGCGGGGATCGCGTCGACGGGCGTGTGCTCGACGGTCACGTCCTGCTTCTTCAGCGTCTTGCGCAGCTGGCCGGCGAGCATGACGCTGCTGCCCATGCCCGCGTCGCAGGCGATGACGAGCTTGCGGATGTCCTTGCCGTTCATGGTGGCCGTGCCTTCCGTCAGTGGGCGGTCGTTTCCTTGGCGGCGCCGTCGCCGGCGTCCTTCGGCGCCTTGCTCCCGGCCGCCTCGTCCTTCGCGGTGTCGTCCGTGGCGACGTCGTCCTTGGCGGTCTCCGCCTTGGCGGTGCCGTCCTGCTCCGCGGCGGCCTCGGGGTCGCCGTCGGCCGCGGGCTCGGCGAGCTTGCCGAAGCCGAGCAGCGCGGCGCCGACGCCGAACGAGACGGCGGTGGAGGCCAGCATGCCGGTGTAGACGCCGATCCAGTTGCTCGCGCCACGGGGCGTCTGCGCGAGGTAGGCGAAGATGCTGCCGGGCGACGGGGTCGCGACGAGGCCGGTGCCGAACGCCACGAAGATCGCCACACCGGTGACGCCGCCCGCCATCGCGGCGAGGATCATCCGCGGCTTCATCAGGATGTAGGGGAAGTAGATCTCGTGGATGCCGCCGAAGAAGTGGATGATGGCCGCCGCCGGGACGCTCGGGCGCAGCCGGCGCGGCCCGAAGAACCAGTAGGCGAGCAGGACGCCGAGGCCGGGCCCGGGATTGGACTCCAGCATGAACAGCACCGACTTGCCGTGCTCGGCGGCCTGCTGGACGCCGAGCGGGCTGAGCACGCCGTGGTTGACGGCGTTGTTGAGGAAGAGCACCTTCGCGGGCTCGATGAGCAGGGACGTCAGCGGCAGCACGTCGTGGTCGACGAGCCAGCTCACCCCGTCCCCGGCCCACTCGGAGAAGGTGTTCATGACCGGGCCGATGACCCGGTTGCCGGCCACCGCCATGGCGCCGCCGATGATCCCGGCGGAGAAGTTGTCGACGAGCATCTCGAACCCGGTCCGGACGCGGTCCTGGACGAGATCGTCGAACAGCTTGAGCAGGTACGCGGTGAACGGGCCGATCATCATCGCGCCGAGGAACATCGGCACGTCGGCGCCGACGATGATGCCGACGGTGGCGACCGCGCCGACGACCGCGCCGCGCTGCCCGTGCACCATCCGGCCGCCGGTGTAGCCGATCAGCAGCGGCAGCAGGAACTTGATCATCGGGTCGACCAGCTCGCCCAGGTCCTTGTTGGGCAGCCAGCCGGTCGGGATGAACAGGGCGGTGATCAGGCCCCAGGCGATGAACGCGCCGATGTTCGGCATCACCATCCCGGCCATCTTGCCGCCGAGCCGCTGGATGTGGGCCCGGAGCCCGCTCCCGGCGGGCTCCGGGGTGTACGTGGTGGCCATCTCGGGCCTCCTGTCGATCGGGGGTGGGGTGGTACTGCTCGCGGGGATCAGGTGAGGAGGGGACGGGCGAGGTCGGGACGCGGATGGATGCGGACGTCGTCGCGCCGCACGTCGGCCGGGCCGGGCATCCGGCTCGCGGGCAGCCGCACGGCCGCCGCGCCCCAGGCCAGCGCCTCGGCGAGGGCCCGGGGGCCGCGCGCGCCGCCCGCGAGGAACCCGGCGAGCAGCGCGTCGCCCGCGCCGACCGTGCTGCGCGGGTGGGCGACGGGCGCCTCGCCGGTGAGGACGCCGTCGTCGTCGACGAGCACCGCCCCCTCCGCGCCGAGGCTGACCAGGACGGCGCGGGCCCCGCGCGCCCGCAGCTCCGCGGCCGCCTCGACGGCGTCGGCGACGGTGTCGACCGGGCCGCCGGCCGCCTCGGCGAGCTCCTCCCGGTTCGGCTTGATCAGGTCGGGGCCGGCGGTCACGGCGGCGCGCAGCGCGGGCCCGCTGGTGTCGACCGCGACGCGGATGCCGTCCTGCGCGAACCGGCGGCACATGCCGGCGTAGGTCGCGTCGGGAACGCCGGGCGGGAGGCTGCCGCAGCCGACGACCCAGCTCGCGGCGCCGGCCTCGGCCGCCACGACGGCGCCGACCTCGTCCAGCTCCGTGGGCGACAGCGGGCCGCCGGGCTCGTTCAGCTTGGTGACGACGCCGCCGGGCTCGACGACCGTGACGTTCGACCGGGTGCGCCCCGCGACGCGGACGGCGCGGACGCGCATGCCCTCGGTCTCCAGCAGCCGGCGGAGCTGGTCGCCGTCGGCGCCGCCGACCGCGACGACCGCGACGGAGGCGACGCCGTTGGCCAGCAGCGCCCGGGACACGTTGACGCCCTTGCCGCCCGGGTCCAGCCGCGCGGACCGGGCCCGGATCACCGCGCCGCGGGTCAGCACGTCCACCTCGATCGTCCGGTCGAGGCTGGGGTTGAGCGTCACCGTCACGATCATGTGCGCGCCGTTCCCCGGTCCATGTGGTTTCCCTCCCGTTTGAGTTTGTTTCCATTGTATTTATGCCCGTTTGCTGCCGGGGGTCAAGACCTGGACGGGAGCTTCCGCAGGAAATCCCATTCCTGCCCCCGAAGACGGAAGAACCGGGCGGGTCGTGGTCGTTCCGCCCGATCGTGGGGAGGATGATCGGTGAGGGCGGTGCGCTGCGCGAGGCGGGAGGGGCGTCGTGAACCGGAGCGAGGCTGTCGCGTCCGGGGCGGAGGACGAGGACGCGGGACGAGCCGCGTCGGCCGCGCGGGAGGTGGCCGCCGCGCTGGCCGTCCTGGTGGTGTACCTGGTCTTCACGCACGCCTTCAGCGGGGACCGTGCCGCCAGCGACGCGCACGGGCGCGCGCTGCTGGAGTTCGAGCGCTGGGCGCGGCTGGACGCCGAGCGCCCGCTCAACGACCTGCTCGTCCGGCACGAGTGGCTGGGCGCCCTCGCCGCCTGGGAGTACGCGACCACGTACGTGATCGGGACGTTCGGGCTCCTCGCCTATCTGTGGTGGACGCGGAACCCGGCGTACGCGTGGGCCCGCAACACGCTGATCCTCGTCACGCTGATCGCGATCTGCTGCTTCGCCGCCTGGCCCGCGACCCCGCCGCGGCTGCTGCCCGGCGAGGGCTACACCGACGTCATCGCCATCCACCACCCGCCCGCCACCTGGGGCACCACCGTGGTGTCCGCCGGCGCGAACCCCTACGCGGCGATGCCGAGCCTGCACATCGGCTGGGTCGCCTGGATCGGGGTCGCCGCGGTGCGGGCCCGGTGCGGCGCGTTCTTCGCCTGGCTGTGCGCCCTGCACCTGGTGGTCACCGGCCTGGTGATCGTCGCGACCGCCGCCCACTACGTCGTCGACATCCCGGGCGGGCTGCTGCTCGTCCCGGCCGCCGCCGGGGTCGAGCGCCTGCGCGCCGGCCTGGCGCCGGGCCGCCGGCCGCCGGACGTCGTCCCCGGCGCCGGGCCCGGACGGGAACAGCGCGTCGCCGCCGCCGACGCCTTCTTCCTGCACGTCGAGAGCGCGGAGGTCCCGCAGGTCGTGGGCGGCGTCGCCGAGTTCGCCGGGCCCGGCCCCTCGGCCGAGCGGGTCCGCGCCCTCATGGCCGAGCGGCTGCCCGACCTTCCGCGCCTCACCCAGCGGATCAGGCCCGGCGGCGCCCTGCGCCGGCCGCGCTGGGCGGACGCCGGCCTCGTCGACCTGCGCGCGCACGTCGTGGAGGCGGACCTGCCGTCGCCGGGCGGGCGCCCCGCACTGGACGGCCTCGTCGCCCGCCTCGTCACCGAGCCGCTCGACCGGGACCGGCCGCTCTGGCGGTTCTGGGTCGTGCGCGGCGGGGCGTCCGGCCCGGACGCGGTCGTGATCCTCCTCCACCACGCCATCGCCGACGGGATCGGCGTCGTCGACATCCTGCGCGGCATCCTCGAACCGCGGCTCCCGGAGGCGGGCCCGGTGCGCGGGCCGGGGAGCCTCGCCCGCGCCGCCGCCGTCCTGCCCGGCCTCGTCCAGCTCGGGCTCGACGGCCGGGCGCCGACCGTGTCGGTCACCGGGACGCTCGCGCCGGACCGCGCCTTCGGCACCGCCACGCTGCCGCTCGGCGGGGTCCGCGACGTGGCCCGCGCGTCCGGCGTCCGCGTCACCGACGTGCTCCTCGCGCTGACCGGCGAGGTCGTCGCGGAGGTGCTGGCGGAGCGCGGCGAGCGGGTGGACGGCCGGCCGCTGCGCGCCGCCGTCCCGATGACGCTGCGCGCCCCCGCGCCGCCCGGCCGGGGCCGCACCGCCGTGCCCGGCAACCTGACCGCCGCGCTGCGGCTGGACGTGCCGGTCGCGCCGATGCCCGTCCGCGACCGGCTGGACGCCGTGCACGAGGCGGCCGAGCGGCGCCGCCGTTCGGGCCGGGCCGTCGCCAGCACCGCCGCGATGCGGCTGATGGGCGCGCTGCCGCCGCCGCTGCACGCCCGCGCCGCCCGCGGCACCTACCGCGCGCGGTTCTTCGGAGGCATCGTGTCCAACATGCCGGGTCCGCCGCTGCCGATGTCGCTCGCGGGAGCGCCGCTCGGCGACGTCCACCCGATCCTGCCGCTCGCGGACGGCGTGCCGTTCGCCGTGGGCGCGCTGAGCTGGAACGGGTCGCTGCACGTCTCGGTGACCGCCGAGCCGCGGGTGCTGCCCGAGGCGGTCCGGTTCCCGGACGCGCTGCTCGGCGCGTTCGCGCGGCTCGCCGCCGAGGTCGGCGCGGGCAGCGGCGCGGGCAGCGGCGCGCAGAGCGGGACGGCCTGATGGCGTGGTCGGTCGGCTTCAGCCTGGTCGCGGCGTTCCTGTTCGCCGCGGCGGCGGCGCTGCAGTACCGGGCGGCGCGGCGCGCCGTGCACGGCGTGTCGGACGCCTCCGCCGCGCACGGGCTGCTGCGCCGGCTGGTGCGCGACCCGGTGTGGCTGACCGGGTGGGCGGTGAACCTCGCCGGGTTCTGCGCCCAGGCGGTCGCGCTGCACTTCGGCTCGACCGCCATCGTCCAGCCGCTGCTGGTCACCCAGCTCGTGTTCACCATCGCGCTCGGCACGGTCGGCACCGGCCGCCGTCCCGCGCGGCTCGACCTGTTCGGCGGCATCGCGGTGTCCGCGGGCCTCGCCGTGCTGTTCACGGTGCCGGGGGCGATCCCGCCCGAGGGCGAGCCGTCCCGGCCCCGGATCTTCCTCGCCGGGCTGATCGCCGCGCCGCTCATCGCCGTGCTGTCCCGGGCGGCGTGGCTGCGCGCGGGGCCGGTCCGGGCCGCGCTGCTCGGCGTCTGCGCCGGCCTGTGCTTCGCGGCGACCGCCGTGCTGATCAAACTCACCACCGCCGACCTCGTCCACCGCGGCGTCGCCGCCACCGCCGTGGACTGGCCCGGCTACGCGCTCGCGGGCAGCACGCTCCTCGGCCTGGTCATCGAGCAGCGGGCGTTCGCGGCCGGGTCGCTGCCCGCGGCGATGACCGCGATGACGATGACGAACCCGATCGCGTCCTACCTCGTCGCCGTCCTGGCGTTCGAGACCCTCCCGCCCCGGACGGCCGCGGCGTTCGCCGCCGTCTCGGTCAGCGTCGTGTTCCTCACCGGCGGGGTGGCGCTGCTGTCGCGGTCGGCGCACGCCGCCCGCGGCAGGGAGGCCACCGCCTGACACGGCGCACCTCCGGAGGGAACCGCGGGCCCGCCGCCGCGTCCAATTTCCTAGCTCCCCTCAGGAAGGACCCCGGTTTGGTCAGCAGACGCGCGTTCCTGCTCGGCGGGCTGGGCGGCCTCGGCGCCGTCGCCGCCGCGGGCGGTGCCGGGTACGGCCTGGTCGAGAGCGAGGTCCTGCCCGGCAAGGTCCGGCTGGACCGCGCCCTCGGCCGATGCGGCGACCTGCCCGCCCCGCCCGCCGCGTCCGGGGACGTCCAGACGATGACGTGGCGCTCCGCGCACCGCCGCACCACCGTCACCGCGACCGTCGTGGCGCCCGCGGGCCGTTCCCCGCGCGGGCTGCCGGTCGCCGTCGCGCTGCACGGCAGCGGCGAGACGGGGGCGTCGCTCGTCCGGAAGCTGGCACTCGACCACTACCTGACGGACGCCGCCGCCAACGGCGCCCCGCCGTTCGCCCTCGCCGCCGTGGACGGCGGGCCCGACGGCTACTGGCACCCCCGCGCGTCCGGCGACGACCCCATCGCCATGATCGTGGACGAGCTCCTGCCGCGCCTGGAGGGCCGCGGCGCGCGGACCGGCCGCGTCGGCCTCATCGGCTGGTCCATGGGCGGCTTCGGTGCCTTCGTCCTGGCCCGCCGGCTGGGCGCGGCGCGGACGGCCGCACTGGTCGCCTCGTCCCCGGCCCTGTTCGCCTCCTACGCGGACGCGCGCGACGCCAACGCCCGCGCGTTCGACGGACCCGGCGACTTCGCCCGCCACGACGTCTTCGGTGCTGCGGGCGTTCTGAAAGGGGTCCCGCTCCGCGTCGACTGCGGGACGAGCGATCCGTTCGCCGAGCGCGTGAGGGAGTTCCGCGACCGCGTCCACCCGGCGGGCGCGATGACCGGGGGATGCCACGACGCCGCGTACTGGCGGTCCCGGCTCCGCCCGCAGCTCGCCTTCCTCGGACTCCATCTGGCCACCCGGTGAGTCCTCGGAGAGGACGGTCCGCGATCAGGCCGTCCGCTCGGCGCGGCCCGTGCGCACCAGCCAGCTCAGCATCAGCATGACGTCCAGCCGGCCCTCGGGCTCGGTGAACCGGCCGCCGGTCAGCTCGGCGATGCGGCGCAGCCGGTACCGGACGGTCTGCTCGTGGATGTGCAGCCGCTCCGCCGCGGTCACCGCGTTGTCGCCGCACCGCAGGTAGGTCAGCAGCGTCTCGGCGAGCGGCTGCCGGCGCGCCGGGGCCAGCTCCAGCAGCGGCCCGAGGACGGCGCCCGCGGTGGCGCCGATCAGCTCCTCCGCGGCGAGCGCGGCCAGCGAGGCGATGTGGTCGGCGCACCGGACCGGCCCCTCGTCCGGCAGCAGGCCCCGCTCGGCCAGGGTCAGGGCGTGCCGGGCCCACCGCAGCGAGACGCCACCCCGCCCGACGGGAACGGTCGGCCCGATCGCCGCCGTGCCGAGCCTGCGCAGCGCGGACCACAGCCGGTCCTGCCCGGGGCCCTCGGGGTCGGGCACCACGAGGAAGGGGACCGGCGCCTCCCAGTCGGCCAGCACGGCGGGCGGCAGGATGCGCGCGCCGGCGGGCGCCCCGGGCGGCAGCGCCACCAGGGCGATGCTCCTCGGAAGGTCCCAGCGGGCCGCGGCCGCCAGCTCGGCGATCGCCTCGTGCGCGGGGGCGGGCTCGGCGACCAGCAGGTCCCGCAGCCGCTCGCGGCGGCGCTCCCGCTCGGTCGCCAGCTGCCCCTGCTCGCGGGCGTACCCCTGTGCGGCGGCGTCGGCGACCCGGGCCAGCAGCATGAACAGCGAGTCGGTCAGCCGGCCGAGCGTCTCCCGCGACCAGCCGAGCCGGTAGGCGTCCTTGATGAACCGGCGGCACGCGACCTGGCTGCTCACCCGCATCGCGTTCTGCAGGGCGGCCAGGCTCCGGCCCTGCCGGGCCTCCTCCTCGCCGAGCCGCATGTACAGCTCGGTGATGTTGCGCGCGTCGGCGTCCGGATGGTCGACGGAGTCGACGAAGAACGCGACGGTGTCGCTGACCGTCCGCTCCACCCTCCTGGCGTACTCGCCGCCGTCGGCGCCCGCGTACTCGGGCACCTGGTCGCGGATCTCCCGCTCCATCTCGTCGACGGCGGCCTGGAGATGCTGCCGCAGGACGTCGGGCAGCTCGGCGGGCATGGGCCCTTCTGTCATCCGGTGTCCGTTCGACGAAGTTCAGGAGCTTTGTCGCAAATCGGCCTCACTGTAGGCAAGAAAGCGGACGCTGTCATCACGGCGGCGGGACGTCACGCGCCGGCCCAGGTTCTGGGCCGGGCGCTCGACGAAGCGGTGCACGAGGCCCGCGGACGTCAGGACGGTGGCGAGCAGCACCACGCCCCAGGCGACCCGGACCGGGACGGGCAGGCCCCAGGTGTCCTTGCCGGCCGCGTGCCAGATGCCCTGGACGATCATCGGGTGCAGCAGGTAGACCGAGTAGCTGACCAGCCCGAGCCACACGAGGAACCGGGGCATCGGGCGGTTCCGGAGCGCCAGGCCCGCCAGGAAGGTCAGCCACGCGGCGGCCACGGCGATGGACCAGTCCCGCCCGAGCGGGTTCGGATTGGCGTACAGGGCCCAGCTCGTCGGGGTGCGCATGCCCGCGGCCACCGACAGGAGGGGGACGACCGCGACCATCGCGGCGGCCCGCCGGACCGGGAGCCGCCCGTCCTGGACGCCGCGGATCGCCGTCCCGGCGAACATGGTGGCGATGATGCACAGGCTCTCGATGGCGCCGATGCGGCTGTCGAGGACCAGCAGGCCGAGGGCAAGCGCCGCCACGACCGCGACCCCGGCGCGGCGGACCGTGCGCCGCCGGCTGACCATGGCGGCCAGGCCGCCGGCGAGGCACAGCGCGGCGGCGAGGATCGTCCCGCCGGGCCACCGGGAGGCCAGCAGCCCGGACGGCAGGGCCACGCCGAGGATCGCCGCGCCGACGCCGAAGCCGAGCGCCACCCGGGCGCTGGAGCGGTGGACGCCGGCGACGAACATCGCCGTCACGAGGAGGTAGAAGACCATCTCGTACGACAGCGTCCAGTAGACGTTGACGACGTTCGGGACGCCCAGCAGGTCCTGGAGCATGGTCAGGTGCGCCAGCGTCGACGCCCAGGGGCGCTCGCCGAGCGCGGCGGGGAGCCCGTAGGACAGGCCGGCCGACCCGAGCGCCAGCGCGAGCGCCACCGAGACGAACCATGCCGGGTAGAGCCGGAACACCCGCCCGGCCCAGAAGTGCCGGACGCTGCCGCGCCGCTCCAGCGAGAACGGCACCACGTAGCCGCTGACGAGGAAGAACACGAACACGCCGTACCGGCCGAAGTCGAACCACGGGCTCGCCCCGCGGCGGACCTCGGGCAGCAGGACGTCCAGGGAATGCTCGAACACCACCACCAAGGCGGCGAGGCCGCGCAGGGCGTCCAGCCAGCTCATCCGGGGCGCCCTCGCCGGGGGAGCGCCGGTCTCGGTATCCGGTGGGGTGAGGGTGTTCGTCGGCATCCGGGACACCCTAGGGGCCGAACCGTTACCGTTTCTAACGACTGAATGAGATTTCTCTGCGCGTGGTGCACCGCCCTCTGACGCAGAGTGATGGAGCCGGGCGGCCGGATGACCGGCGGCGGAAGGGCTGCCGCGGGCCCGGCCCGGCATGCCGCGGTAGCGTACCGGGCGGCGTGAATGTGGCCAATGCCACATCCGAGGCCGTGGCCGTCAGCGTATCCCCACGACGCCGTACATGACCGGTTCGAAGGGCGGCCCCGCCGGCCCGATCGGCGTGACGCCGGGCGGCAGCGGGCGGAAGGGCCCGAGGAGGCGGGCGATGTCGGCGCCGCCGCGCGGATGGACCGGGACGCCGCTCGCCTCGCGGTAGAGCCGGGCGGCCACGCCGACGGCGGCCGGGGCGAAGTCGCCGGTGGCGTGGGAGACGACCAGGGCGCTGCCCGGCACGGCCGCCGCGGCGAGCGCGGCGACGAGGTCGCCCGCGCCGGGCAGGAAGTGCAGGACGGAGGAGAACACCAGCGCGACCGGCTCGGCCGGGTCGATCAGCCGGCGCACCTCGGGGCTGCCGAGGATCGCGTCGGGGTCGCGGAGGTCGGCCCGCAGCGCCGCGACGTTGCCGCCGTCGATGAGCAGGGCGCGGGCGTGCGCGATGACGAGCGGGTCGTGGTCGACGTAGACGACGCGGGGCCCGCCGATGTGGCGGGCCGCGATCTGGTGCGGGTTGTCGGCCCGCGGCAGCCCGCAGCCGAGGTCGAGGAACTGCCGGACGCCGCGCTCGGCGAGCAGCCGGACGGACCGGGCGAGGAAGGCGCGGGCGGCGTGGGCCGTCGCCGCGGCATGCGGGACGAGCCGCAGGATCCGCTGGGCGAGCTGCCGGTCCGGGGCGTAGTTGTCCTTGCCGCCGAGGAGATGGTCCTGCACCCGGGCGGGACCCGGCCTGTGCAGGGCGAGCCGGGTCTCCGGCGCCGTCGTGCCGGCCATGGTCATCGTCATCGTCCCGTCGCCTTTGCCGGAGGGGGTGGTGCAATGGCTCACCTTCGACGGTAGGCGGCCCGGCCCGGCCCGAGGCGGGCGGCGGCCGGTGGTCCGGGCCGGAACCCGCATCGCGCCTGGCCGAATCGGGCCAGGGCGTTTGCCGACCGCCCCCCGTCGGGCGGCCGGCGGTGACCGGCATCAGGGACGCGGCGCGGAGCCGGGCGGTCGCGGTGCGCCTATCTCCCCACGTGAGGCGCGCCTCGCCTGGCCGGTTCCGGTCTATGACAGCGGCTTAACCGGAGGGCCAGATTCCCTGTTGACGGCCGGCGGTTCGCAGAGCCGCGTCAGCGGGCGCGGCGGTCCCTGCGCAGGCAGCTCAGCTCGTCCAGGACGAGGGAGGAGCCGATTCCCACCAGCCAGATGTCCTTGGCGAGGGGGACGCCCGCCTGCGTCGGGCGCAGCCCGCCTTCCTCCCGCATCCCCGGTAGCCGGAGGTACAGGCCCGCGAGGCCGGCGGAGAAGGCGGTGAGCGCCGCCCCCGCGAGCAGGGACGGCACCAGCGGGACCAGCAGGGCGGCGCCCAGCGCCATCTCGGTCCTGCCGAGCAGGCGGGTGAAGTCCCGCGGATCCTGCGACTTCAGGAACGGGTAGGCGGTCGTGGCCAGGCCGTGGGTCTGCTCGGCCGTCTCCTCCAGGTTCTGGAGCTTCGACAGGCCCGAGTTCAGGACGAAGGAGCCGACGGCCAGCCGTACGGGCAGCTGGTGGGTGCGGGCGATGAGACGCATCGTTCCTCATTGGGATCGGGAGAGACCTGCACGGGATCCCTTCCCGGCGTCCGTCCTCCGCACCTGATGGCCAGGTCAAGTCTCGGCCTACCGCCGCACCGGCTACCACGGGGGGAGCAGCCGCCGTGCCCCCGGCTGCTCCGGCCGGAGCAGCCGGGGAGCCTCCGGTCGCCCGACGACGCGGCCCGCGCCCGGCCTGCATGATCGGGCTGTCGCCGAGAAGATCCGGGAGTTCCGCCATGTCGGCCATCCAGTCGCGCCCCGCCGCCACCGGGCAGTGGTGGCGGCCGGGCCAGCCCGTCCGCAAGACGATCATCGTCGTGCACGTGGTCGCGTCCGTCGCGCTGCTCGGCGAGGTCTGGGGCCTGGTGCTGCTCAACCTCACCGCGACGCTGACCGCGGACGGGACGCTCGCCCACTCCGCCTACCGGCTGATGAGCGTCATGGTGTTCGGAGGCGGGATACCGCTCAGCCTCACCGCGCTCGTCTCCGGCATCGCGCTCTCCCTCGGCACGCACTGGGGCCTGACGCGCCACCTCTGGGTGTTCGCCAAGCTGGTCCTGCTGATCGGGGTGATCCTCGTCGGGATGCTGCTGTTCACCCCCGAAGCGATGGCCGACGCCACCGCGGGCGGGGCCGACCCCTCCAGCGGGCGCCAGTGGTGGCAGGTGGCGGTCCTCTCCGGCCAGCTCACCATGCTGCTCACCGCCACGGGCCTCTCGGTGTTCAAGCCGCGCCGCCGCCTCACCTGGGGGCGCGCCGGGACGGCCCGGTCGCGGTAGCCTCGGCGGACGTGACGGCTTCACAGGACGGCGCGCCGACGGTCCCGGAGTGGGCGCCCGAGCACGAGGTCACCGCCGAGGTCGCGGGCACGCTGATCGGGCGGCGGTTCCGGGAGCTGCGCGGAGCCCCGGTGGAGCGGCTCGCGACCGGCTGGGACAACACCGTCTTCCTCGTCGCGGGGGAGTGGGTGTTCCGGTTCCCGCGCCGCCGGATCGCCCTCCCGGGGGTCGAGCGGGAGCTGGCGGTCCTGCCCGTCCTGGCGCCGCGCCTCCCGCTCGCGGTGCCCGTCCCGTGCTTCGCGGGCGAGCCGGGGGAGGACTTCCCGTGGCCGTTCTGGGGCGCCCGGCGGATCCCCGGCCGCGAGCTCGCCGACGTCCGCCCCCCGGACGGGGACCGGGTCGCCCTCGCCGCCGAGGCGGGGGCCTTCCTGCGGGCGCTGCACGATCCGGCGCTCGCCCGGGAGGCCGGCGCGGGCCTGCCGATCGATCCGATGCGACGCGCCGATCCCGCGTTCCGGGCGGAGCGGACCACCGGCCGCCTCGACGCCCTCGCGGCGCTCGGGGTGTGGGAGCGGGACCCGGCGCTGGAGGAGTTCCTGTCCGCGGCCCTCGGCTGGGCGCCGCCGGGCGGGGACCCGGTGCTCGTCCACGGGGACCTGCACGTCCGGCACCTGCTGCTGGACCCGGGCGGCCGGGCCGCCGGGGTGATCGACTGGGGCGATGTGTGCCTGGCCGACCCGGCGGTCGATCTCTCGTTCGCCTACGCCGGGTTCGAGGGCGCCGCGCGGGAGGCCTTCGTGGCGGCGTACGGGCCGGTGCCGGAGGAGCGGGCGGCGGCGGCGCGCACGCTGGCGCTGAACCTCTGCGCCACGCTCGCCGAGTACGCCGCGTCCACGGGACGGGACGCCTTGCTGGCCGAGTCGCTCGCCGGGCTCCGCCGGGCCCGCGGGGACTGACGGGCCGCCCTGGCGTACAGGAGCCGGCGTTCAGGAGCCGGCGTTCAGGAGCCGTCGTTCAGGCGCGCATGTAGACGCGGATCACCGTGCCGCCGGGGCCCGTGTGGACGCGCACCAGGTCGGCCAGGTGGTTGACCATGAGGATGCCCCGGCCGCCGTGCGGGCTCATGTCCACCGGGCGGCGGCCGGCGAGCGGGTCGGTGATCGTCCCGGCGTCCCGGACCTCGCACACGACCTGGCCGGCGTCGGCCCAGAGCCGGACGGTGCCCGCGCCGCCGCCGTGCAGGCACGAGTTGGCGGCGAGCTCGTTCACGGCGAGCTCCAGGTCGCCCACGGCGGAGGGCCCGAGGCCGAACCGCGCGCCCCAGCGGCACGCGAACTCCCGCACGAGGGGGAGCGCGTGGAGGTCGAAGCCCATCGTGACCGGGTCGGCGGGCTCCGGCAGCGGCAGGTTGTAGTCCTGGATGACGCGGTGCGGGGCGTAGTCGGCGCTGACCCGCTCGCCGTCGCGGTCGATCACGACCGGATGGGTGGCGCGGGCGTCGGCGATGACGCCGGCGTCGAGGCCGGCGAGGTCGTAGGGGCACAGGATCGTCACCTCGCGCCCCGCGAACGCCAGGTTGATCAGCGCCTCGTGCTGGGCGCAGGCGGGGTACTCGGCCGCCGAGCGGCCCGGCCAGATCGGCTCGCCGATGATCCGCACCCGCCCGCCGACGTGCCGGTCGGCGAAGTCGCGCAGCACGCCGGGGATGATGCGGCCCGGGTTGCGGCCGGCCTCCGACATGTCGAGCCAGGCGACCCCGCCGGCGGCGTCGCCGAGCGCCGCGCGCAGCAGGGCGAGGCGGGCCGCCGGCACCGCGACGGCGACCGGCTCGCCCTCGTCGAGGCCCGCCCGGACGAACGGCACGGTGCCGGCGAGGTACTCCTCGTCGCCCAGGTAGAAGAGGGCGGGGTGGACGAAGGGGCCGGCCGGCGCCACACCCGGCTCGCCGGGCCTGAGGCTCATCGCGCGATTACTCCGTCCGTCCCGCTGCCACGATCACGTGCGTCCGACCGAGGATACGCGCAGGCGGGCGGCCGTGCGCCCCGGCCCCCCGCAGACGTCCCCCGAGGTCAGATCAACAATCATCCACCTCACGCGGTACCCCCGGACGGCGGCGAGAAAACGGGCGAATGGCCGATAGGCCCGATTCTGGGCGGTCGAACCGCTTCCGCGAGGGTCAGCGGTCGCGCAGCAGGGTGGCGTCGACCACGTCGGTGAGCCGCCCGCGCTCCCGGTAGGCCTCGCGCTGCCGCTCCGCCCCCGTGCCGCCGGCCAGCAGGTGCCGCAGGCCGCCGGCGACGGTGTCGAGGTCCCCGGCCTCGCGCAGCGCGGGCAGCGCGTACGCCAGCAGGTCGCCGGCCAGCTCCCGGAATCCGGCGGGGCGGCCCGTGCGCACGTCGACGCCCGTCCCGGCGAGGCCGTCCCGCGCGGCCAGCCAGTACGCCGCGCGCAGCATCTCCGCGGACGGATCGGGCGCCGGATCGCCCGCCGCGGCCGCGGCGGCCGCCGTCCCCACCAGCGCCCGGACGAGCGCCGCGAACACCGCGGCCTCGGCGGCCGTCGGGGCGACGTCGGCGAGCCGGACCTCCACGGTGGGCAGCCGCGCCGACGGCCGGACGTCCCAGAAGACCGTCCCGGTGTCCATGAGGGCGCCGCAGCCCAGCAGCGTGCCGACGAGATCGTCGTAGTGCGCGGCCGACGCGAAGAACGGCGGGGGACCGGCGACCGGCCACCGCGCCCACGCCATCGCGCGCCAGCAGGCGTGGCCGGTGTCGCGTCCGGCCCAGTACGGGGAGTTCGCCGTGAGGGCCAGCAGCGTCGGCAGCCAGGGGCGCAGATGGTTGCTCACCTGGACGGCGAGCTCGCGGTCCGGCATCTCGACATGGACGTGGCAGGAGCAGATGCTCTGCTCGTCGTCCAGCCCCCGGTACACGGCGAGGCTCTCGGCGTAGCGGGGGCCGGCGCCGATGGGCGCGGGCACCACCGCACCGAGCACGGGCGTCCCGGTCGCGGCCAGCCGGACGCCCTCGGCGGCCGCCGCGGCGGCCATCGCCGCCCGCATCGCCCGGATCTGCTCCGCGAGCTTGTCCAGGTCGTCGCACGGCGGGGTCTTGGCCTCGGCGAGGAACGCGACCAGTTCCGTGGAGGCGTGGTCGCCGAGCGCCGCGCGGGCCCGCCGCACCACCGCCGGGGCGCGGGGGACGACCTCCCGGGAAACGGGATCGACGACGAAGTACTCTTCCTCGATTCCGAATCGCAGGGCCATCCACCACCTCGGGCTCAGGGGGGCGACGCAGGCGGCCACGTTCCCTTCGACCGTACGTGCCCGCCGTCCCTTTTCGTACCTCCTGGACGGCCGGGAAACAGTGGCGCAGAACTCTCTTGACTTTCTTTTGCCCCGCTGCCAGCGGGGCAGTGTCCGGGAGAGGAACGCACAGCAGAAGGAAGGTGAACTCCCGTGGCCGGATCGACCGCGATGGGCGTGCTGGCCATCCTGGTCGCCGTCGGCGTCTTCGTCCTGGTCGGCCTGTTCTATCTGGGAGGCAGGCGGGAGGGCCCGCCCGGCGGCCCGGAATGAGGCGGCCGGTCTCAGGGGCCGGGATCGACGAAGTACATCGACAGCGCGATGATGTGCGTCACCACGACCACGCCGATGCCGAAGAAGAACAGCATCTTGGCGGGGCCGTGCGGGAAGACGGTGCCCGGCTTGAGCGGTCCGCGCTCGCGCTGCCGCGCGGCGATCCGCTCCTCGATGGGCGGCCGGCCGAACATCGCTACTGGCGGGGGTCGTCGACGACGACGTCGGTCATGATGTCGACGGCGAGCGCGAAGATGCCGCCGATCACGGTGATCGCCGCGCCCACCCCGAAGACCATCCAGTCGGGGCCGAGGGTGATGCCGACGCCGCCGATGGCGAAACCGATGAAGATGATGGCCACGGCGACCCAGGACTTCGGGCGCCCGGCGTGGCTGCCAGTCGACATGCGTTCGTCTTCCCTCTGCACGGTTCGGGGATGGGGATCTTCGACCCCGAACTCTAGCAACGCCCCTCGCCACAGGGCGTTGCGGGGTGCCCGTCCGCCCCCGGTCCTCCCGGGCGGCGCACCGCCGCCCGGGAACCGGGACCCGGTATCGAGCGGGATTCGGTCGCTCGCCTACGATCCAGGACATGACGGTGCCGCCTGAGGAACTCGAACTGGCCGCCGCCTTCCCCCGGGCCGAGCGGGACCGGTGGCGGGAGATGGTGAAGGGGGTGCTGCGCAAGTCCGGCGCGGCGGACGAGGACACCCCCCTCGACGAGATCGAGGGTCTGCTGACCCGCGAGTCGTACGAGGGCGTGCGGATCGCCCCGCTCTACACGCGCGACGACGCCCCGCCGGGACGTCCCGGGCTGGCGCCCTACGTCCGCGAGGTGCGCCCGGACGGCGAGGGGATCGCCGGCTGGGACGCCCGGCAGCGGCACGCCCACCCCGATCCCGCCGTCACCCGGGAGGCGATCCTCGCCGACCTGGAGAACGGCGCGACCTCGGTCTGGCTGCGGCTCGGCGACGGCGGCCCGCCGGTCGCCGCGCTGCCCGAGATCCTGCGCGGCGTCCTGCTCGACCTCGCGCCCGTCGTCCTGGACGCGGGCGCCTCCGCGGGCGAGGCGGCGGAGGCCTTCCTCTCCCTGGTCTCCGAGCGGGGGAACGCCGCGGACGCGTCCGGCGTCCTCGGCGCCGACCCGCTCGGGCGCCAGGCCCGCACCGGTACCGCCGGACCCCTGGACGAGGCCGCCGCGCTGGCCGTCCGGTGCGTCCGCGAGTTCCCCAAGCTGCGCGCCGTCGTGGCCGACGGCACCCCGTACCACGACGCGGGCGGCAGCGACGCCGAGGAACTGGGCGCCGCCGTCGCCGCGGGCGTCGCCTACCTGCGCGCGCTGACCGGGGCCGGGCTGAGCGTGGACGAGGCGTTCGGCCAGATCGAGTTCCGCCTCGCGGTCGACGCCGACCAGTTCTCCTCGATCGCCAAGCTCCGCGCCGTCCGCCGCCTCTGGGCGCGGGTCGCCGAGGTCAGCGGCGCCTCCGAGGGGACGTCGGCGCGCGTCCACGCGGTCACCTCGTCGGCGATGATGACGCGGCGCGACCCCTGGGTGAACATGCTCCGGACGACCGTCGCGGCGTTCGCCGCCGGGGTCGGCGGCGCCGACGCGGTCACCGTGCAGCCGTTCGACGCCCGCCTCGGCCTGCCGGACGGCTTCGCCCGCCGCATCGCCCGCAACACCCAGACGCTGCTGCTGGAGGAGTCCAGCCTGGCCCGCGTCGTCGACCCGGCCGGCGGCTCCTGGTACGCCGAGAGCCTCACCGAGGACCTCGCCCAGGCCGCGTGGACGTGGTTCACCGAGATCGAGAAGGCCGGTGGCCTGGCCGCCGCCCTGGAGTCGGGGCTCGTCGCCGACCGGCTCGCCTCGACGTGGGCCCGGCGCCGCGCGGACATCGCGCACCGCAGGGCCCCGCTCACCGGCGTCAGCGAGTTCCCGGACCTCGGCGAGACCGTGCCGGAGCGCGACCCGGCGCCGCGGGAGCCCGGGGGCGGCCTCCCCGTCGTCACCTACGCGCAGGACTTCGAGGCGCTCCGCGACCGCTCCGACGCCCACGCGGACGCCACCGGCGCACGCCCGCGGGTCTTCCTCGCGACGCTCGGGCCCGTCGCCGTCCACACGGCGCGCGCGTCGTTCGCCGCCAACCTGTTCCAGGCGGGCGGGATCGAGACGGTCGCGGGCGCCCCCGAGGAGTTCGAGGCCTCCGGCGCGGCCGTCGCCTGCATCTGCTCCAGCGACCGGGTGTACGAGGAGGAGGCCGCCGGGGCGGCGCGGATCCTGCGGGACGCGGGCGCGGTGAAGATCTGGCTGGCGGGTAAGGGAAGCTACGAGGGTGTCGACGCCGCCGTGTACGCGGGATGCGACGCGATCGAGGCGCTGGAGACCACCCTCCGCGATCTGGGAGTGAGCGAATGATCCCCGACTTCACCGAGATCGAGCTCGGGACGGCGCCCCCCGCCGACGGCGCCGCGAAGCGGTGGCGCGCCGCGGTCGCCGACGCGACGGGCACCGACCCCGACGCCCAGACCTGGCAGACCCCGGAGGGCATCGGCGTCAGGCCGCTGTACACCGGCGACGACCTGGCCGGGCTCGACTTCCTCGACACCTATCCGGGCATCGCGCCCTTCCTGCGCGGCCCCTACCCGGCGATGTACGCGACGCAGCCGTGGACGATCCGGCAGTACGCCGGCTTCTCCACCGCCGAGGAGTCCAACGCCTTCTACCGCCGCAACCTCGCGGCGGGGCAGAAGGGCCTGTCGGTCGCGTTCGACCTCGCCACGCACCGCGGCTACGACTCCGACCACCCCCGCGTGGCCGGCGACGTCGGCATGGCGGGGGTGGCGATCGACTCCATCTACGACATGCGGCAGCTCTTCGACGGCATCCCGCTGGACAGGATGAGCGTGTCGATGACCATGAACGGCGCCGTCCTGCCCGTCCTGGCGCTCTACATCGCGGCGGCCGAGGAACAGGGGGTGAAGCCGGAGGCGCTCGCCGGGACCATCCAGAACGACATCCTCAAGGAGTTCATGGTCCGCAACACCTACATCTACCCGCCGCAGCCGTCGATGCGGATCATCTCCGACATCTTCGCGTTCACCTCGCAGCGGATGCCGAAGTACAACTCCATCTCGATCTCCGGCTACCACATCCAGGAGGCCGGGGCCACCGCCGACCTGGAGCTGGCCTACACGCTCGCCGACGGCGTCGAGTACATCCGCGCCGGCCGCGACGCCGGGCTGGACATCGACGCGTTCGCGCCCCGGCTGTCGTTCTTCTGGGCGATCGGCATGAACTTCTTCATGGAGGTCGCCAAGCTCCGCGCCGCCCGGCTGCTGTGGGCGCGGCTCGTGAAGACCTTCGGTCCGCGCAACCCCAAGTCGCTGTCGCTGCGGACGCACTCGCAGACGTCCGGGTGGTCCCTCACCGCGCAGGACGTCTTCAACAACGTCGCCCGCACCTGCATCGAGGCCATGGCCGCGACGCAGGGCCACACCCAGTCGCTGCACACCAACGCGCTGGACGAGGCCCTCGCCCTGCCGACCGACTTCTCCGCGCGGATCGCCCGCAACACCCAGCTGCTCCTCCAGCAGGAGTCCGGGACGACCCGCACCATCGACCCGTGGGGCGGCAGCGCCTACGTCGAGCGGCTCACCTACGACCTCGCTCGCCGCGCCTGGGGCCACATCACCGAGGTCGAGCAGGCCGGCGGCATGGCCAGGGCGATCGACGAGGGGCTTCCGAAGCTGCGCATCGAGGAGGCCGCCGCCCGCACCCAGGCGCGCATCGACTCCGGCCGGCAGCCCGTCGTCGGGGTCAACAAGTACCGCCCGGACACCGAGCAGGAGATCGAGGTCCTCAAGGTCGACAACGCCGCGGTCCGGGCGCAGCAGATCGACAAGCTCCGCCGGCTGCGCGAGGAGCGCGACGAGGAGGCGGCGCGGTCCGCGCTGGAGGCGCTGACCCGCGCCGCCGAGGCGGCCGAGAACGGCACCCGGGCGCGTGGCCTGGAGCACAACCTCCTCGCCCTCGCCATCGACGCCGCCCGCGCCAAGGCGACCGTCGGCGAGATCTCCGGGGCCCTGGAGAAGGCGTACGGGCGGCACGCCGCGCAGATCCGCACGATCTCCGGTGTGTACCGGGAGGAGGCCGGCCGGGTGTCGAGCATCGAGAAGGCGCGGGCCGCGGCCGCCGCGTTCGAGGAGGCCGAGGGCCGCCGCCCCCGCATCCTCGTCGCCAAGATGGGCCAGGACGGCCACGACCGCGGCCAGAAGGTGATCGCGACCGGGTTCGCCGACCTCGGCTTCGACGTCGACGTGGGCCCGCTGTTCCAGACCCCGGCCGAGGTCGCCCGCCAGGCCGTCGAGGCCGACGTGCACATCGTGGGCGTCAACTCCCTCGCCGCCGGGCACCTCACGCTCGTGCCCGCGCTGCGCGAGGAGCTGGCCGCGCTGGGCCGCGACGACATCATGATCGTGGTCGGCGGGGTCATCCCGCCCGGGGACCACGCCGAGCTGCGCGCCGCCGGCGCCGCGGCGATCTTCGGGCCCGGCACCGTCCTCGCGGACGCGGCGATCGGCCTGCTGGAGGAGCTGTCCGCCGCGCTGGGGCACGCCGCCACGTGAGCGCGCCGGGCCTGGAGGACTACGCGGCCGGGGTGCGGGACGGGTCGCGGGCGTGGATCGCGCGGGCGATCACGCTCGTGGAGTCGGCCCGGCCCGACCACCGGGAGCTGGGGCAGAAGCTGCTCGTCGAGCTGACCCCGCACGCCGGGAACGCCCGCCGCGTCGGGATCACCGGCGTGCCCGGCGTCGGCAAGTCGACGTTCATCGACGCGCTCGGCACCCGCCTGACGGGGGAGGGCCACCGGGTCGCGGTGCTCGCCGTCGACCCGTCCTCCACCCGGACGGGCGGCAGCATCCTCGGCGACAAGACCCGCATGCAGCGGCTGGCGGCCGACCCGGACGCGTTCATCCGCCCCTCGCCGACGGCCGGGACGCTCGGCGGCGTCGCCAAGGCCACCCGCGAGGCGATGGTGGTCATGGAGGCCGCCGGGTACGACGTCGTCCTCGTCGAGACGGTCGGCGTCGGGCAGTCCGAGACGGCGGTCGCCGAGATGGTCGACTCCTTCCTGTTCCTCACTCTCGCCCGGACCGGCGACCAGCTCCAGGGCATCAAGAAGGGCGTCCTGGAACTGGCGGACGTCATCGCCGTCAACAAGGCCGACGGCGAGCACGCGATGGAGGCCGAGCGCGCGGCCCGCGAGCTGTCGGGGGCGCTGCGGCTGCTGCGCGGCGGGGACCGCTCCCGCCCGATCCCGGTCCTGACCTGCAGCGCCAAGGAGGGCACCGGCCTGGACGAGGTCTGGGACAAGATCGTCGAGCACCAGGAGCGCCTCCGCGAGTCCGGCGAGCTGGAGGCGCGGCGCCGCCGCCAGCAGGTCGGCTGGACGTGGGCGCTGGTGCGCGACCGGCTGCTGTCCGATCTGCACGGGCACCCGGGGGTCAAGGGGGTGGCGCCCGAGCTGGAGCGGCAGGTCGCCGAGGGGACGCTGACGCCCGCCCTCGCCGCCGAGCGCATCCTGGAGGCGTTCTCGCGGGACCGCTGAGCCGGGTTCCCGGCGTCCGAAACCACGGGTTAACCAGGGTCGCGGTCGCCGCGGACGGGGATCGGGTACAAAAGTCGGATGGACGTCATCGCGCTCGATGATCCGACCGACGCGCAGATCCGGCAGTGGCACGACGTGCTGGCCGCCGTCCACGCCGCCGACCCGGCGGTGGAGCCGGCGCCCGACCCGGAGCTGACGGCGCGGCGGCTGCTCGGCGCCGAGCCCGGGTCGCGGCAGCGGCTGTGGGCGGGCGCCGACGGAGGCGCACCGGTCGCGGTGGCGGCGCTCCGGCTGCCCGGGGAGCCCGGCGCGGGGCGCCCCGGCGAGATCGACATCCGGGTCCGCCCGGAGCACCGGCGGCGCGGGTTCGGCAGCCGCCTGCTCGCCGTCGCCGCCGAGGGGCTGCGCGCGGACGGGCGCACCGGGGTGATCGCGCAGGTCCTCGCGGGCACGCCCGCCGTGCCGTTCCTGGAGTCGCACGGCTTCGAGTGCGTGCTGACCCTGCGCGGCCTGCTGCTGCGGCTGGACGACGTGCCCGCCGCCCAGGTCGAGAGGCTGCTGGCCGCGGCGCCCGAGGGCTACCGGCTCGTCCGCTGGCGGGGCGCGGCCCCGGACGAGCACGCCGCCGCCCTCGCCCGCGCCAAGCACGCCATGGCGGACTTCGCCGAGTACGAGGGGACGCCCTGGGACGCACACCGGGTCCGGGAGATGGCCGAGATCGTCGCCAAGCGCGGCGACGACCTGTACACCGTCGCCGCCGTCACCGGGGACGTCGTCGCCGGGTTCACCGAGGTCGTGGTGCCGGCCGGGGCCGCCGGCCGCGCCGCCCAGTACGACACGGCCGTCGTCCCCGAGCACCGGGGGCGCCGGATCGGCATCTGGGTCAAGGCGGCGATGCTGCGCTGGCTGGCGGAGGAGCGCCCCGAGGTCCGGGAAATCGAAACGGACAATTCTGGCGACAACGCCCACATGCTCGCCGTCAACGAGGAACTCGGCTTCCGGGTCGAGCGCGAGTCCCTGGAATACCTCGCCCCCGTCGCCGCCCTGCCCGGCCCCGGCCGCTGACCGGCCGCCCGCCGCCTCCCCGTCCGCCCCGGTCCGGTGCCCGCCGGGCGGAAAATGCGTTGCCCGTGCCGCCGGTGTATCGGCACTCTGATGGAGGCCTTCCGGGAAAAGCCCGGAAGGCGGAGAATTGCCGGAGCATTTCCTCGTAGTTCAACGGCAGAACGCCGCACTGTTAATGCGGATATCCAGGTTCGAATCCTGGCGGGGGAGCGGCACACGGGCAGAGGAGGTGACCCGGTGAACGTGCTCGTCCTGAACGCGTCGTACGAGCCTTTCCAAAGGGTGGACCTGCGGCACGCCATCCGGATGCTGGTACGCGAGGTGGCGGTCGTCGAGGAGGCGGAGGAGGGCCGCACCTTCGGCCGCTTCCCGGTGCCGCGGGTCCTGCGGCTCGTCCGGTACGTCGCGATGCGCTGGCGCCACGGGCGGCGCCCGCCGTGGAGCAAGCGCGGCGTGTACCTGCGCGACGGGGGCACCTGCTGCTACTGCGGCAAGCGCGGGAACACGATCGACCACGTCCACCCGCAGTCGCGCGGGGGCGGCGACACCTGGGAGAACACGGTCCTGGCATGCGGCAGGTGCAACAACCGCAAGGGGGACCGCACGGTCGCCGAGGCCGGCCTGCGGCTGCTGTCCGAGCCGCGGGTGCCGCGCTGGGAGGAGCTCATCGGGATCTGACGGGCCGCCCGGCGCACGACGGGGGACAGGGGGCCGGACCGCTTCGGTGGTCCGGCCCCTGATTTCGGTAGCGTGTCACCTTTCGGTAGTCCACGCGTGACTCTGTGTGTTTTCTGAAGCTTCTGAGGCTAAATGGGCGATTGTGGTAGCGTGCCGCCAATCTTGAGCTTTGTTATCTAGGAGAGATCTGTGGCGGCCCTCGATCCCCTCGGCAGGACGGCGCGCCCCCCGCGCGGGCGCAAGGCGGCGCGGCGCCTCGCGGCGATCGCCCTCGCGGCGGGCCTCTCGGCGGCGCTGCCGCCGGTGTCCGGAAGCGCCGCGGGCCTTCCCCAGGAACCCAAGGACCTGAAGAAGGAGTACGCCAAGCTGAAGGCGCGCTCCGAGAAGCTGTCCAAGGAGTACCGGGGCGAGCTGGTCTCCCTCGAAGAGGCGAAGAAGGCCGCCGAGCGCGCCGGCGCGGACGCCGCCCAGACCGGCCGGGAGTACGAGGCCGCCCGCGTCAGCGTGGCCCGGCTCGCCTCCACCACCTACATGACCGGACGCCTCGACACGATCCCGATGGTGTCCTCGGCCGAGCCGTCCGCCGCCGTCCGCGACGCCGCGGTCCTGGAGCACATCAGCCGCAACAACGGGCGCCGCATCCAGAGCCTGCAGGCCCTGAACGCCAAGGCGGCCCAGTCGCAGGAGGCGGCGAAGAAGAAGCTGGCCGCGGTCAAGAAGGAGCTCGACGACCTGGAGGGCCAGCGCGCCCGCGTCAAGAAGCTGCTCGCCAAGTACAAGCCCGAGGTGACCCGCACGAGCGCCCCCGGCGGCGGCCGCCCCGACGGGGTGAGCGGCACCAAGTCGCCCATCGTCGGCAACTCCATGACCTCCCGGATGCGCAATGTCCTGGTGGAGATCGACGGCAAGTTCGGCCCGTTCCCCACCATCGGCTGCGCGCGCCCCGGCGACCCGCAGGACCACGGCTCCGGCACGGCCTGCGACTTCATGGAGAGCACCGGCGGCAAGATGCCGAGCGCGTCCGCCCAGGCCCACGGCGACCGCGTCGCCCAGTTCGTGATCGACAACGCGTCCCGCCTGGGCATCAAGTACGTCATCTGGAAGCAGCGCATCTACGACATGCGCAGCAGCGGCGGCTGGCGCCAGATGGAGGACCGGGGCAGCATCACCCAGAACCACTTCGACCACGTGCACGTCTCCGTCCTCTGACGGCGTGCCCTTCGAGATCGAGCAGCTGCGCTACTGGGCCGGAAGGTCCACGGCGGTGCCCTCCCGGGCGGAGCGGGCGGCGGCCTCGATGACCTCCAGGCCGGTGATCGCGTCCACGAGGGTGACCGGGGGCGGCGCGTCCTCCCGCAGGCTGCGCAGGACCCTCGCGTAGAACTCGTGGTAGGCGCCGGGGGTCGTGGCCTCCGGCGCCGCGCCGCCGGGGGTGCCGAGCAGGCCGTACGACTCCGGCGCGGCGATGCCGTAGCCGGGATCCTTCGGGGTCAGCCCCGCGTGGAGCTGCTCCTCCTGGACGTCCATGCCCGAGACCGTGTACGCCGCGCGGCTGCCGAGGACCCGGAAGCGCGGGCCCAGATGCGCGGCGGTCGCGCTCATCCACAGATGGGAGCGGGGGCCGCCCGGGTGGGAGAGGGCGACGAACACGTCGTCGGGGGCGACGGCGCCGGGGCGGCGGGTGTCGATCTCGGCGTAGACCCGCGTGGGGCGGCCGAACAGGGTGACCGCCTGGTCGATGAGGTGCGAGCCGAGGTCGAACAGGATGCCGCCCGCGTCCCGCGGGTCGACGCTCTCCTTCCAGCTCTCCTTCACCTGCGGCCGCCAGCGCTCGAACCGGGACTCGAAGCGCCGGACGTCGCCGAGCGCGCCCGACGCCGCCAGCCGCGACACCGTCAGGTAGTCGCCGTCCCAGCGGCGGTTGTGGAACGGGAACACCGGCAGGCCCCGCACGGCGCTCAGCGCGGCGAGGGACCGGGCGTCCGCAGCCGAGGCCGCGACCGGCTTGTCCACGACGACCGGGACGCCCGCGGTCAGCGCCGCCCGGGCCAGGGGGACGTGCTGCCGGTTCGGCGCGGTGACGACGACCAGGTCGTAGCCGCCCGGCGACCCCCAGAGCCGGTCGGCGCCGTCGATCACCTCCGCCTCCGGGTAGCGCTCCCGTACGGCCCGCTGCCGCGCCGGGGCGCCGGTGACGACCGCGGCCAGCCGCATCCCCGGGACGGAGGAGATCAGCGGGGCGTGGAACACCGAGCCGCCGGTGCCGTATCCGATCAGCGCAACTCGCAGGTCCATCCCCCGATCATGACCGATGGCGCCCGGCCCGGCGGGCGGCGGGGTCCGCCGCGTGGCGGATTCGCCGGTTCCACGTAGGCTTTTTCCTGGACGTGCCATATCGAGGGGGACGTGTTGCCCAAGCCAGTGCTGCTGACCGTCGACGACGACCCGGGCGTGTCCCGCGCCGTGGCGCGGGACCTGCGCCGCAGGTACGCCGAGTGGTATCGGGTCGTGCGCGCCGAGTCCGGGCGCCAGGCCCTGGACGCGCTGAGCGAGCTGCGGCTGCGCGGCGAGGACACCGCCGTGCTCCTCGCCGATCACCGGATGCCGGAGATGGACGGCGTGGAGTTCCTGGAGCGGGCCATGGACCTGTTCCCCTTCGCCCGCCGGGTCCTGCTCACCGCCTACGCCGAGACCGACGCCGCGATCCGCGCGATCAACGACGTGGACCTCGACCACTACCTGCTCAAGCCGTGGGACCCGCCGGAGGAGAAGTTCTATCCGGTGATCGACACGCTGCTGGACGCGTGGCGGCGCAGCGACCGCCGCACGCCCCGCGAGCTGCGCGTCGTCGGGCACCGCTGGTCGTCGCGCTGCTACGAGGTCCGCGACTTCCTCGCCCGCCACCAGGTGCCCTACACCTGGCTGATGGACGCCGACCCGGACGGCGCCGAGCTGATCGCCGCGGCCGGGTCGCCGGAGCTGCCGCTGGTCGTCACGGCGGACGGGACGACCCTGTCGGCCCCCTCCGACGCCGACCTGGCCGCCGCGGTCGGGCTGCCGAGCACCCCGTCCACCGGCTTCTACGACCTGATCGTCGTCGGCGGCGGGCCGTCCGGGCTCGGCGCGGCCGTGTACGGCGCGTCGGAGGGGCTGAACACCGTCCTGGTGGAGCGGCGCGCCCTCGGCGGCCAGGCCGGGCAGAGCTCCCGCATCGAGAACTACCTCGGCTTCCCCGACGGGGTGAGCGGCTCGCAGCTCGCCGACCGGGCCCGCCGGCAGGCCGACCGGTTCGGCGCCGAGCTGCTGCAGGCCGGCGAGGTCACCGCGCTGGAGTCGCGCGGCACCGCCCGCGTCGCGCGGCTGTCGGACGGCACGGAGATCGCCGCGCACGCCGTCATCCTCGCGACCGGTGTCTCCTACCGGCGGCTCAACGCCGACGGCGTGGACGACTTCGTCGGGCGCGGCGTGTACTACGGCGCCGCGCTCACCGAGGCGCCGTCCTGCAAGAACGAGGAGGTCGCCGTCGTCGGCGGGGCCAACTCCGCCGGGCAGGCCGCGGTGTACCTGGCCAAGTACGCCAGGAAGGTGCACGTGATCGTCCGGGCGGACGGCCTGGAGAAGTCGATGTCGCACTACCTGATCGAGCAGATCGCCGCGACGCCCAACATCGAGGTGCACACCGGCAAGACGGTGTGCGCGGCCGAGGGCGCCGACCGGCTGGAGCGGCTCACGTTCGCGTGGCCCGGCGGCAAGAAGACCATCGACGCGCACTGGCTGTTCGTGTTCATCGGCGCCGAACCGGGAACGGACTGGCTGGACGGCTTCGTCGAGCGCGACGCGCGCGGCTACGTCCTGACCGGCCCGGACCTCGTCGCCGGGGGGCGCCGCCCGGCCGAGTGGCCGCTCGCCCGCCAGCCCTACCACCTGGAGACCAGCGTGCCCGGCGTGTTCGCCGCGGGCGACGTCCGCTCGGAGTCGATGAAGCGGGTGGCGTCGGCGGTCGGCGACGGCGCGATGGCCGTCGCGTTGGTTCACCGTTATCTGGAGCAGGCATGAGCGGAGCGAAGCGGGGGGTGCGGGGGGTCGTCCCCCCGCGAAGGGGAGAGGCATGAAGACTGCGTCACCGGAGGAGCTGCGGGAGCTGTTCCTCTTCGAGGACCTCGACGACGAGAAGCTCGCCTGGCTGTCGCTGTGCGGGACGGTCGAGGAGTACCCGGCGGACGGCATCATCTGCGACCAGGGCGAGCCGGCCGAATTCTTCTACGTGCTGCTGGACGGCGAGATGTCCATGACGCAGAAGGTGCGGGACCACTCGGTCGAGGTGAGCCGGACGGACCGCCCGAGCACCTACGGCGGGGCCGTGCAGGCGTACCTGGGCGACAAGATCGAGCAGAGGTACCAGCACTCGCTGCGGGCGACGCGCCCCTCGAGGGTCTTCGTGCTGCCGGCCCGCAAGTTCGCCAAGGCCGTCCGCAAGTGGTTCCCGATGGCGACGCACCTGCTGGAGGGCGTCTTCTTCGGGATGACCAACGCGCGCCGGGTCGTCGACCAGCGCGAGCGCCTCACCGCGCTCGGCACGATCACCGCCGGGCTCACCCACGAGCTGAACAACCCGGCCGCGGCCGCCGCGCGGGCGAGCGCCGAACTCGGCGACCGGCTGCTCGGCGCGCAGAAGAGCCTGGCCGACCTCGCCGCGCAGGGCGTCGACTGCACCCATCTGAGCGCGCTGGTGTCGCTGCGCCCCGCGCTGCCCGCGCCCCCGGCCGGACGGCGGAGCCCGCTGGAGGTCAGCGACGCCGAGGACGAGCTCGGCGACTGGCTGGAGGAGCACGGCGTCACCGACGCCTGGGACCTGGCGCCCGAGCTGGTCGCCGCCGGGATCGGGACCGAGCAGGCCGAGGAGGTCGCGCGGGCGGCGGGCGAGCACCTTCCGGCGGCGATGCGCTGGCTCGCGGAGGTGATGGAGGTGACCCAGCTCCAGGCGGAGATCTCCGAGGCGATGGGACGCATCACCGCGCTGCTGGACTCCGCCCGCCAGTACTCCCAGCTCGACCGCGCCTCTCACCAGCGCACCGATCTCCGCGTGCTCCTGGACAGCACGCTGACCATGCTCAAGCGCAAGTTCGGCGAGGGCGTGACGGTGAAGACCGTCTACGACGAGACGCTGCCGCCCGTCCCGGTGTATGCGGCCGAGCTGAACCAGGTGTGGACGAACCTGATCGTGAACGCGCTCTACGCGATGCAGGGCTCGGGGACCCTCACGATCCGCACCGCGCGCGAGAACGACTACGCGCTGGTGGAGATCGGCGACACCGGGGAGGGCATCCCGGAGGAGAACCTCGGCCGGATCTTCACGCCGTTCTTCACCACCAAGCCGGTCGGGCAGGGCACGGGCCTCGGCCTGGACATCTCCTGGCGCATCGTGGCGGGCCGGCACGGCGGCGACATCCGGGTGGAGTCGCTGCCCGGCGACACCCGCTTCCAGGTGCTCCTCCCGCTCACCGAGCAGGAGGAGGCCCCGGCGCCCGCCGGCGCGCCGGGGCCGTGAGCGGCGCGTCAATCGAACAGGTCGGGCTGCTCGCGCGTGATCTGGTCGTAGAGCGGCTGGTAGTTGATCCAGCCGACCAGGTCGTTGCCGATCTGCTCGTGCGTCAGGACGGCGTTGTCGTGCTCGATCGGGACGACCTGCCCGGCCGCCTTCGCGAGGAGCTGCACCTGGCACGAGCGCTCCATCGTGATGAACCACCAGGCGGCGGCGTCCACGGTGTCGCCGACGGTGAGCAGGCCGTGGTTGCGCAGGATGACGGCCTTGTGGCCGCCGAGCGCGGCGGCGATGCGCTTGCCCTCCTCCAGGTCGGTGACGACGCCGGTGTAGTCGTCGAACAAGCCGTGGTCCTGGTAGAACGCGCACACGTCCTGCGTGATCGGCTCCAGCTTCCGGCCGAGCGCCGAGATCGCCCGCCCGTAGGTGGAGTGGCTGTGCGCGGCGGCGACCACGTCCGGGCGCGCCTGGTGGACCTGCGAGTGGATCGCGAACGCCGCCTCGTTGACCGGGTAGCGGCCCTCGACGACCTTGCCCTCGTGGTTCACCAGGATCAGGTCGCTGACCTTGATGTGCTTGAAGGACATGCCGAACGGGTTGACCCAGAAGTGGTCGGTGCGCTCGGGGTCGCGGGCGGTGATGTGGCCGGCCACGCCCTCCTCGAACCCGAACTTGCCGAAGATGCGCAGCGCGGCGGCCAGGCGCTCCTTGCGGTGGCGGCGCTCGTCCTCGACATCGTCGAACGTGGGCGGCAGCCGGAAGATCAGGTCGGTCGGCAGCTTCTCCAGGAACTCGTCTTCGTCGGACATCGCGACACTCCTTGGGCTCGTCTGCCACCACCGAACACCAGAACCCGGCGTTCCGGCTAGATCGGGACGGTCCAACGTCCGCCCGAGCGGTTGTCCCGGGCGGACAACCCGTGGGCAGAATAGGCGGATGGAGCCCAGCGCGGGCGACCGGTTCCTGCGGTTGCTGATCGAGCACAGCGACGACCCGGTGCTGCTGGAGGCGGCGGTCCACGCCGCCCGCGGCAGGTCGGACCTGGTGGCGGCGCTGCCCGAGGAGGAGACCAGGCGGCACACCCGCGCGCTCGTGCGGGGCGTGCTCGCCGCGCTGGAGGAGGGCGCTCCGGGCGAGGAGGTGCTGGCCGCGGCGGAGCGGCTCGGCTCGGACCGGGCCCGCCAGGGGGTGCCGGTCGCGGCCTTCCTGGACGGGTTCCAGGCGGGCCGCGCCCAGCTGGTCCGCGCGCTCGTCGCCGACGGCCGCCGCAGGGGCGTGCCGGACGCCGCGCTGCTGGACGGCGTGACCCGCATCGACGAGATCACCACCGTCCTCGTCCAGCGGATGGTGCACGCGCACCGGGTCGCGGAGCTGGAGATGGCGCGGACGGTGCGGGAGGGCCGCGTCCAGATGCTCCGGCAGCTGCTGCACGGCGAGGCCGTCCCCGTCCTCGCGCCGCTCGACCCGTCCGGCACGTACCACTGCGTGGTGTCCGAGGTCAGCGATCCGGCGGTCGCGGCGCGGCTGGAGGCGGGCCTGACCGCCGCGGGCCCGGGCCTGTGCGGGCTGGTGGACGGCCGCTTCGCCGCGCTCGTCGCCCGGCTGCCGGACCCGCGGCCCGCCGGCCCGCTGCTGGTGGCGGCGCCGCCGGTGCCTCCCGGCGACGTCGCGCCGATGTACGCGCTCGGGCGGCGGGCGCTGCGGGCGGGCGCCGGCGCCGGGCTGACCGGGACGCGGGAGCTGGCCGACCTCGCGCTGCTCGCGGTCACCGAGGGCGAGCCGGAGCTGGGCGCGCTGCTCGCCGGCGCGCTGCTGTCCGGGCTCGACCCGGACGAGCCGTTCCACCTGGAGCTGGCCGAGACCGCGCTGGCCTACCTCGACCACGGCGGCCGGATCGAGCCGACGGCGGCGGCGCTGCACGTCCACGCCAACACCGTGAAGTACCGGATCCGCCGGTTCCAGGAGCTGGCCGGACGGCCGCTGCTCGACCCGGCGGGCGGGGTTGCCGTGTCGCGCACCGCGCACTGGTGGTGGGCCCTGCGCCACTGGGCCGCGGGCGCCACGGGATGATCTGTGGGGGCGTTCCGCGGCGGAGCGCCCGGGACGAGGACGGAGGTACCGGTGACCGCACCGAGGATCGGCGTCGTGATGTGGCCGATGCAGTCCTGGCCGGAGGCCGGGGAGCTGTGGCGGCGCGCGGAGGAGCTCGGGTTCCGGCACGCCTGGGTGTACGACCACATCGCCTGGCGCGGGACGACGCCCTGGTACGACGCGTACACGACGCTGGCCGCCGCCGCGGCGGTCACCTCCCGGGTGCGGCTCGGCACGCTGGTGACCTCGCCGAACTTCCGGCATCCCGTCCCCACCGCGCACGCGATCAAGACGATCGACCACGTCGGCGGCGGGCGGCTGACGGTCGGCATCGGGTCGGGCGGCACGAACCGCGCCTCCGACGCCGGGATCCTCGGCGGGGACGACTGGAGCGCGGACGAGCGCGCCTCCCGGTTCGCCGAGTGGGTGGAGCTGCTCGACCGCCTCCTCTCCCGGACCGAGACCACCTTCGAGGGGACGTACTACTCGGCCCGCGAGGTCGTGGAGGGGCCGGGCTGCGTCCAGCGGCCCCGCGTCCCGTTCGTCATCGCGGGCAACGGGCCGCGCGGGATGCGGGTCGCCGCCCGGCACGGCACCGGATGGGTGACCAGCGGCCGCGCGCCGGGCCGCCGCCCCGAGGACGTCGTCCGGTCCCGGCTGGACGCGCTGGACGAGGCGTGCGAGGCGGAGGGCCGCCGGATCGATGACCGCATCCTGCTGACCGGCTTCTCCGGAGAGCCGTGGCTGGAGTCGGCGGGCGCGTTCGCCGACCTCGCCGGTCGCTACGGCGAGCTCGGCATCACCGAGATCGCGCTACATTGGCCCCGTGCCGGCACCCCCTTCGAGGCCCGCATGGCGGTCTTCGAGGCGATCGCCGCCGAGTACGGGGAGGGACCCTGATGCCGTTCGTGCTGCTGGCGCTCGCGATCGCCTTCGAGGTTACGGCCACGCTGGCGATGCGCGCCTCCGACGGGTTCACCAGGCCGGTCCCGATCGCCATCGTGGTGGCCGGGTACCTGATCTCGTTCGTCTTCATGTCGCGGGCGCTGATGTCGCTGAACGTCGGGCCGGTCTACGCGATCTGGTCCGCGCTCGGGACGATCGGCGCGTTCGCCGGCGGCGTCCTGCTCTTCGACGAGCCGGTCCGCCCGGTGGCCATCGCCGGCGCGGTCATCATCGTGATCGGCGTCATCGTGATGAACATCGGCGGCGGCGTCCACCAGGGCTGACCCGTCACATCCGGTAGAGGGCGCCCGCTTCGCCCCACTCGCCGAACGCCGGCGGGGCGCCCCATCCGGCCGCCGGCGGCGGGCGGACGAGGACGAGCCTGACCACGCCGAGCCGCCGCAGGGCCCGCGCGGTGGCGTCCGCGTCGCCTCCCGCGACGCCCGCGAACATCAGGTCGGCGCCCCGGGCCCAGCCGGGCGGCTCGGCGAACTCCGGCGCCCACACGCACGTCCGGTGCCCGGCGGCGATCCGGTATCCGTGCATCGGACGGCCCCGGTGCGGGACGGGCAGCGGCTCGATGCGCAGTGTGCCGCGGCGGAACGGCGCGAGGACCGGCTCGGGCATGCCGCACTCCCTGGCGATCCGGCGGCGGGCGGGCTGGTGCGGGCCCTTCTCGTCGCGGACGAGCCATGCCGCGGAGATCTCGGGCGGCTCCGAGCCCGGCCCGCCGTCCAGGCCGATGTGCGCGTGCCCGTACTCGACCAGCAGCCCGGCCGGGGCGTGCGGTGACGCGCGGGCCGTTCCGACACCGAGCAGGATCAGGCGCGGCATGTCTCGATCGTCACCCCGCGTCCGGTTCGCGTCCACCCCTCGGGCGGCCGAGCCGGGCAGGGGGCTCGGGCGCGGCTCAGGAATGATCCTCGGCCAGCGTGCTGACGCGCTGCTGCTCCAACTGGCCACCGATCAGCTCGGTCGGCGTGCAGCCGGACAGCGCACGGAACTCCCGGTTGAGGTGGGCCTGGTCGTAGTACCCGCAGGCGGACGCCGCCTCGGCGAGCCCGGTCCCGCGGCCGAGCAGGTCGACGGCGTGCCGGAACCGCAGCACGCGCGCCATCACCTTGGGCGGGAGCCCGGCCTGCTCGCGGAACCGGTTGGTCAGGTGCTTGCGGCTCCAGCCGACGTCGGCGGCGATGCCGGCGACGGGCACCGTGTGGTCCTCGTTCAGCAGCCGCCACGCCCTGACGACCTCCCGGTCCGGGACGGGGCCGGCGTCGAGGCGGCGCAGCAGGAAGCCGTCCAGGATGCCGAAGCGCGCGTCCCAGGACGGGGCGTCGGCGAGGCGCTCGACCAGGGCGGCCGCCTCGCGGCCGAGCAGGTCGGGCAGCTCGACGGCGGCGTTGGCCAGCAGGGCCATCGGCACACCGAGCAGGGTGTAGGCGCCGAGCGGGGTCACGTCGAGCTGGATGCCGCGCTGCCCGCCGGGGCTGAGGTACATGCCGTGGCCGTCGTGCATCCCGGCGGCGAACGACCCGTAGTCGCGGTCGCGGACGCCGGGATCGGGGACGGCCAGGCGGAGCGGCGGGCCCAGGTTGATGATCACGACCGTGGTGCGGGTGGGGAGCGTCCGCATCCGGGCGGGGACGGCCTCGGTCTCCCAGTAGCCGTCGTAGGAGCGCAGGAACGGGCGCAGCGCGGGATGGGGGCGGCCCTGTGCGAGCCACCAGCCGCCCCGGTCGCTGAAACGGACCGTCCTGTCGGGCATGCCGCCTGCTCCCTGTCGCGGGGGCGTCCCTCCACGCCTCCCGGTTCACCGTCCTCGGTGCCAGTCTTACCACCCCGGACGGACAGGGCGCGCTACTCGTACATCTGCCCGCACACCGCGATGCGGGCGAGATCGTCCCAGGTCATGGTGGTGATGGTGCGGACGTAGGACCGGGCGGGCGGCTCGCCGGGGCCGGTGGGCAGCGGCACCCGCGCGCCGTCGCCCGCGTCCCAGCCGCCGAGGCTGCCGGCGACCGCGCATTCCAGGTAGGTCGCCGGGTCGAAGTTGTACCAGCGGGCGGGGGTGGCGCGGGCGCCGGAGCCGGACGGCCGGGGCGCCTCCACGCCGAACCGGGCCTGCGGGCCCGGGGGAGCGGCCAGGAAGTCCTCCAGGTCGGCGATCTGGGACAGCAGGACCCGCTCCCAGTCGGCGTAGCCGTGCGGCTCGCCGCCGGGCAGGGAGAGGTCCTTGCCGCTCCACGCGGGATCGAAGGCCGCTGGCGGGGTGGTGGACGCCGCGGCGAACATCGCCGCCACGTCGTCGGGCTCCAGCCGCTCCTGGTCGCTGAGCGTGGCGCTCACCTTCCACAGCGAGCGCAGGAACGCCGACAGCGACCAGGACGCCGCCCGTGCCTCCTGGCCGAGTTGCAGGAAGACCAGGTACAGGTCGCGGTTGGTGCGGACGGCCGGTCCCGGCGGCCCCTCCACCCAGTGGGTCCGCCCGTGCCCGGCGGCGCTCTCCAGCACCATGACCTGCGCCAGGGCCGAGATCCGCGAGTCGTGGGCGGCGACGTGGAACGTGTTGCCGAGGTCGTCCTGGCGCATGACGTCCCAGGTGTGCATCCGGCTCCTCCACGCTCGGCGGTGTGTGCACCACGCCCCCGCCCAGAAAGTGTCCCATTACCGCGTCGGACCGCCAGTAGTGGTGATGTCACTTTCCGGACTCGAAGTCGTGACTTTCCGCTCATGTAGTACGTGCCGGAAACGTATAGGGGTCCGGCGGCCGTGCCGCCGGACCCCGCGCGCCGTCGCTCAGCCCTTCGAGCGGTGGATCACCTGGAGCTCGGTGAAGCCGTACAGGCCCCACGGCCCGTTCTCGACGCCGACGCCGCTCCACTTGAACCCGCCGAACGGCTGGTGCGGGGCGAGCGCCAGGTGCGTGTTGACCCAGGCGGTGCCGCACTCCAGCCGCCCCGCGACCTCGGCGGCCCGGTCGGCGTCGGCGCTCCACACCGAGCCGGACAGGCCGAAGTGGGTGCCGTTCGCGCAGGCGAGGGCGTCCTCCAGCTCGGTGTACCGGACGATCGGCAGCGCCGGGCCGAACTGCTCCTCGTCCACGATCCGCGTGCCGTCGGCGACGTCGGCGAGGATGGTGGGCTCGAAGAAGTAGCCGGGCCCGTCCATGGGCCGGCCGCCCGCCGCGGCGCGCGCCCCGTTCGCCAGGGCGTCGGAGACCAGCTCGCCGACCCGCTCGTACTGGGGCCTGTTGTTGACCGGCCCGTACTGGACGCCCTCCTCCATGCCGTCGCCGACCTTGGCGGCCTTCGCCCGCTCGGCGAGGGCGTCCACCACGTCGCCGTAGAGCGCGTCCGGGACGTACACGCGCTTGATCGCCGAGCAGACCTGGCCGTTGTTCTGGAACGCGGCGCCGAACAGCCGGTCGGCGACCGCGGCCGGGTCGGCGTCGTCCAGCAGGATCGCCGGGTCGTTGCCGCCGAGCTCCAGGGTGACGCGCTTGAGGTCGGGCGCCGCGGCCGCCGCGACCCGCTTGCCGGTCGCCACGCTGCCGGTGAAGCTGATCTTGCGGGGGACGTCGTGCGCGGTCATCCAGGCGCCGAGGTCGTCGCCGCCGGTGACGACGTTGAGCACGCCGGGCGGCAGGACGTCCCGCAGCACCTCGCCGAGCTTCAGGCTGGACAGCGGGGTGAACGGGGACGGCTTGAGGACCATCGTGTTGCCCGCGAGCAGCGCCGGGGCGAGCTTCCAGATCGCGAGCAGCAGCGGGTAGTTCCACGGGGTGATCGCGGCGACGACGCCCATCGGCCGGCGGACGACCTCGACCAGCGCGTTGCCGTCGTCCTGGATGACCTCGCGGGGGAGCTCCAGGTCGGCGAAGTACTTCAGCCACACGCCGGCGCCGACGACCTCCATGGTCCCCTCGGCCAGCGGCTTGCCCTGCTCCAGCGTCAGGATGCGGCCGATCTCCTCGGACCTGGCGAACAGGACGTCGGCCGCGGCGAGGAGGGCCTTGCGGCGGGCGGACTCGTCGCGGCGCCACTCGGGGTAGGTGGCCTGCGCGGAGGCCATCGCCGCGTCGAGCTGCTCCCGGGAGGCGTCGGGCGCCCGCTCGGCCACCTCGCCGGTCGCCGGGTTGATCACACCGAAGGTGCCGGGGGCGGTGACGGCCTCGCCGCCGATGGTCATCGAGAAGGTCTCGGACACCTGGATCCTCCGCTCACGGGGTTACCGAATGGGATTCAGTATTCACCCTCCCCGGCTTCCTGACGAGCGCCCGGGGGAACACGGGAGCCGGTCCGGCCTGACACGGCGACGGGCGCCCCGGGGTCCTTCCCGCGGGGCGCCCGTGCGTGCTCGTCAGGCCGCGACGATGCGGTCCAGGAGTTCGCGGTATCCGCGCAGCGCCTGGCGGAGCCGCTCGGTGTCGGCGTGCCCGCCCTTCTCCAGGGCCTCGGAGAGCGCCCGGCGATGCGCGGCGATCGTGCGCCCGAGGGCGTCGACTGCCTCGGAGGCGAGTCCGTCCGCCTTGCGCACGGACTCGGCGGGGTCGTCCACGAACGCGGACTGCACCTCCCGCCAGCGCTCCCGGAACCGCTCGCCCTCGGCGGGGTCGAGCAGCGCGGCCGGGGTGCCGGACGCCGGTGCGGGGGACTCGGCGGCGACCGGGTCGCGCCCGGCGCCGGGCACCGGTATCGGGTCCGGGGCCGTGTCGGGGACGGGCTCCGGCGCCTCCGTCACGGGCGTCTCCGGCGTGGGACCGGCGACGTGCCGGTCACCCGGCGCGCCCGGATCGGCCGTTCCGGCGGCGCGGGCGCGGTCGCCGGCGACCGGGCCGGCGTCCGCGGCCGGTTCCCTGGTGCCCGCTCGGCTGTCTTCCATCGGGGGTCAGCTCCTCGGGGTCTGGTCGTCGCGGCGCGGCGTGGCCGGCCCGGTGGCCGCGGCCGGGGCCGCGTGCGGAGCGGGGGCCGGCTCGCCGGCGGTCCCGTCCGCCGGGCGGCCGGTCGGCTGGCGGCCGGTCGGCTGGTGGCCGGGCGCGGTCGCCTGGTGGTCCGGCGTGCGGCCGGCGGCGCGCTCCCCGCCGGGAGGCGTCAGCAGTTCCTCGAACAGGGCGCGGTAGTGCACCATCGCCTGCCGCAGGTCCTCGGTGGAGGCCTGCTTGGACGCCGCCCTGGCGCTGATCGCGTGGGCGTGCCGGTAGTGGTCCATCGTGCGCCCGTGCTCCACCGACAGGTGCGCGACCTTCTCCTCGAAGCCGTGCGTCGGGTACCCGCGCTCGCCCATCACCACCGTGACGAGGCCGCCCGCCTGCTCGACGGCGGCCTCCGGCGTGTCGACGAAGCGCTCCTGCACCCGGACCCACTGCTCGCGGTACTGCTCGCGCCGGCGGGGGTCGAGATCGCGCAGTTCGAGCTCCTCATGGCGCTGCTCGCGGGAGCGCAGCTCCCGCTCGGCGGCCGCCCGGCCGCCCTCGCGCTCCACGGCCCGGTCGTACTCGGGGCCGAACCGGCGCCGCAGCCGGGCCGTGCGGGACCGGGTCACCGCCAGGTACACGGCCGCGGCGAGCGCGGCGGCGACGGCAACGGCGATGACGACCCATATCGCGGTCGACATGGTGCTCCTCCAACGTGCGTCGGATCGAATGAACCGCCGATGCCCGGAGAGCGGCGTTCAAAACGAACCACCACAAAACGGTAAGGATTTCCTGCGCCGCGCCCCGCGTGCGTGTTGTGATTGAGGCGCTACCGGAACCACGCGCGCCCGGCGGCGGGCGCGTTCGAATGGGATGTGATGCGCGGTGCGCCATGCGTTCGGCTTCGTTCTCGGCGTCCTGCTGACCCCCGCGCTGGTGTACGGCGCCGCCTGGGGGTACGTCCAGGCGGGGCAGTCCTTCGACGGCACCGGGCAGGAGATCACCGACCGCACGCGCATCTACGGGGCGTTCGCCCTGCTCGCCGCCGTGGGGCTGGTGATGGGCGTGATCATCGTCGCCCGGTGGGCGTCGCCGCTGGTCTCGCTCGTCCCCGCGCTGGCGCTGCTCGGCCTGTCCGGCTACTTCCTGGTCGACCCCGGCCGGGTCCTCGATCTGCCGGGCAAGGTGCCCCCGGCGGGCGACATGGACTTCGGGCTGCGCATGCTGCTGGGGTCCGGCATCTACGCGATGATGGGGTTCGCGCTGCTGATGCCCACCTGGGCGCCGCGCCGCTGGGGCTCGGGACGGTCGGAGCACGACGCCGACGTGGACTTCTACTCCAGCATGCACCGCGACCGCATGGGCGGCCCCTGACCGGCGCGCCAGGAACCGCGGCGGTGCGAGGACTCTGACCGGCCGGGGACGCTGACGGGCCGGGCCTCCGCGCAAGGCCCGGCCCGCGTACCGGCGTCCGGTGTGGTCTCAGGTGCCGCGTCTCGCCGTCATCCCTGCTTGGCTTTGGTGACGAACTGCGTCGTGTAGGTCTCGGTCAGGTCGATCTGGTCCTTCTTCTCCGCCACCTCGGGCGAGAACTGCGCCAGCACCTTCAGGACGTTCTCCGCGGCGTCCGGCTTCATGACGCCGTCGCCGTTGAACATGCTGATCGAGTCGCCGATCGCCTTCTCGTACAGCTTCGGGTCGCCGCCCGCGTAGTCCGCGGGCATCTTCGCCGCGATCTCCGCCGGCTTGTGCCCCTTGATCCAGCCGAGGGTCTTGACGAACGCGTTCGCGAGCTTCTGCACCGTCTCGCCGTGCGACTTCAGGTAGGCGCAGTCCATGTAGAGGGAGCTGGACGGGTACAGCCCGCCGAGCGCGGCCCGGGTGCCCTCCTCGGTGCGCATCTCGACCATGACCTTTGCCTTGCCGGTGCTGAGGAGCCTGGCGATGGTCGGGTCGGTCGTCATGCCGGCGTCGATGCCGCCGTTCTCCATGGTGGAGATGAACGTCTGTCCGGCGCCCGCCTTCACCGTCGTGTAGTCCGAGGTCTTCACGCCGTTCCGCACGGCCAGCGCGCGGGTGATGAAGTCGGTGGACGACCCCGGGCTGGTGACGCCGAGCTTCTTGCCCTTGAACCCGGCGGGGGACGTCAGGGTGCCCGCCTTGGACGTCGCGACCAGCTCCGCCTCGCCGGGCACGTCCGCCATCTGCACGACGCTCTGCACGCACTTGCCCTTGGTCTGCAGGTGGATGGAGTGGTCGTAGAAGCCGACGACGCCCTGGACGTCCCCCGCGATGAGGACGTTCTCGGCCTGCGCCCCCGCGGGCTCGGTCAGCAGCCGGACGTCCAGGCCCTGCTCCTTGAAGTAGCCGAGCCGCTCGGTCAGCTTGGCGGGGAGGTAGATGACCTTGTCGATCCCGCCGACCATGATCTTGACGGTGCCGCCCGAGCCGCCGCCCCCGCCGGACCCCGAACGGGAGTCGCGGCAGGCCGACAGGGACGACAGGGCGGTGAGGGCGGCGAGCGCGGCGGCGCTCACCCGGACGGTGGTGCTGGGCATGGCGGTTCTCCTGGTCGGGCGGGATCCGGGTGGGGGATCAGATCTGGACGTCGTGCCCGGACGCGGCGGGACGCCAGCGCAGCAGCCGGCCCTCCAGCAGCGTGAGCAGGTACTCGGCGAGCAGGGCCAGCACGGTGATGATGATCATCCCGGCGTAGATCCCGGCCGAGTCGAAGGTGCCCTGGGAGTGGTTGATGAGCAGGCCGAGGCCCTTGTCGGCGCCGGTGTACTCGCCGACGATCGCGCCGATGATGGCGAACCCGAACGCCGAGTGCAGGGACGCGAGGATCCAGGACGTGGCGCTCGGCACCACGATCGTCCAGAGCACCTGGAACCGGCCCGCGCCGAGGATCCGGGCGTTGTTGACCAGGTTCCGGTCGACCTCGCGGGCGCCCTGGAAGGCGTTGAAGAACACCGCGAAGAACACCAGCACGAACGCCGTCGCGATCTTGGACTGCATGCCGAGGCCGAACCAGATGATGAACAGCGAGGCCAGGATGATGCGCGGGATCGCGTTGACGGCCTTGATGAACGGCGCGCACACGTCCGACAGGAACCGGCTGCGGCCGAGCACGATGCCGAGGACCACGCCGCCCGCCGCGCCGAGCCCGAAGCCCGCGACGGCCTCCTGCAGCGTGACCGAGATCTGCTCCCAGATCGACCCCTGCGAGGTGCCCTCGGTGAACCACCCGACGAGCCGCTCCCAGATCTTGGACGGCATCGAGTAGTAGAACGGGTCGATCCAGTGCCGGGCGGCCAGCTCCCAGGACCCGAGCCACGCCGCGACCAGCGCGACCCGGACGGTGTTGATGCCGAGGGCGCGCCGCAGCCCGGCGGTGCGCAGCCGGGCGATCGCCGCCAGGTCGCCGTCGTCGAGCGCCGGCCGGCCCGGCTCGGCGGTCACGCTCCCGCTGATGGTCGCGGTCGCCTCGGTCGCCTGGACGTCACGCGGCATGGCCGGCTCCTCTCTCGCGGGTGATCTGGACCTCTTCGCGGAGCGAGTCCCACACCTCGCGGTAGATGTCGAGGAACGCGCCGGTCAGCCGGACCTCCTCGGCGTCGCGGGGGCGGTCCAGCGGCACGTCGAACACGCCCTTGATCGTCGCGGGGCCGGCGGTCATCACCACGACCCGGTCGGACAGCACGAGCGCCTCCTCCAGGTCGTGGGTGACGAACACGACGGCGGCGCCGGAACCCGACCACAACCGCAGCAGCTCGTCCTGCATGAGGCCGCGGGTCTGGACGTCGAGGGCGGAGAACGGCTCGTCCATGAGCAGCACGGACGGCTCGTTCACGAGGGTCTGCGCGAGCGCGACGCGCTTGCGCATCCCGCCGGACAGCTGGTGGGGGTAGTAGCCCTCGAACCCGGCGAGGCCGACGCGGGCGACCCAGTCGCGGGCGCGGTCGCGGGCGTCCCGCTTCGACGCGCCCCGGTAGCGGGGGCCGGCCGCCACGTTGTCCAGGACCGACCGCCAGGGCAGGACGGCGTCGTGCTGGAACATGTAGCCGACGCCGTCCGGGATCCCGTCCACGGGGCGGCCCTGGACGAGCACCCGCCCCGCGGACGCCGGCTCCAGCCCGGAGACGAGGGACAGGGTGGTGGACTTGCCGCATCCGGTGGGGCCGACCACGGCGACGAACTCGCCGGGGCCGACGGACATGTTCAGGTCGCGGACGGCCGTGTGGACGCCGCCCGCCGACCGGAACCGCTTGGTGGCGTTCTCCAGCTCGATGACGGGGCCGGGGGGCCGCTCGGCGCCGTCTCGCGTGGACGATGCTGTAGTGGACACGGCGGCACCGTACGAATGTGGCGCGCGCCACCGGAACCCTTGCCCGCGATGTGCTCGCAAGCCGCGAATCCCCACGTTGCGCGCGTTACCCCGGCTTTTGCTCGTTCTGCTCGCGCGGGGCTGGGCGGGCGGCCCGCCATCGATTACGGTGACGGGTCATGTCCGTGCGGCCGCGCATCACCTTCGCCCGCCAGGTGCTGATCTTGCAGGTGGGCGTGGTCGTCGTGGTGGCGGTCCTCGGATACGGGCTGACCGGCTGGATGCTCGACGGCAGGCTCCGCGACCAGTACGGCCAGCGCGCCCTCACGGTGGCGCGCACCGTCGCGGTCGACCCCGAGATCCGGGACGCGGTCGCGGCCGGTACCCCCGGCCGCCCCGTCCAGGACGGCCTCGTCCAGGACCGGGCCGAGCGGACCCGCGCCCGCACCGGGGCACTGTTCGTCGTCGTGACCGACAGCCAGGGCATCCGCCTCTCCCACCCCAATCCCCGGGAGCTCGGGCGGCACGTGAGCACCGACCCGTCCGACGCGCTCGCCGGGCGGGAGGTCGTCCGCGTCGAGCGGGGCACGCTCGGCCTGTCCGCGCGCGGGAAGGTCCCCCTGTACGGCCGGGACGGGCGGATCCTCGGGGAGGTCAGCGTCGGGTTCGACGCCCGCGCCATCGACCGGGAGCTCGGCCACGTGCTGCGCGAGATGTCGCTGTTCGTCGCCGGCGCCGTCCTGCTCGGCGTGCTCGCCTCCGTCGCGATCGGCCGCAGGCTGAAGCGGCAGACGCTCGGCCTCGAACCGTACGAGCTGGTGGAGCTGGTCCACGAGCGGGAGGCCGTGCTGCACGGCGTCGGCGAGGGCGTCGTCGCCGTCGACTCCGGCGGCCGGACCGCGGTCTGCAACGACGAGGCGGCCCGCCTGCTCGGCGTCACACCGGAGCGCGGCGCGCCCGCCGGCGACCTGGCCCCCGAGGGCGCGCTGCGGGACGTCCTGACGGGCCGGCGGGAGGCCACGAACCTCTTCGTCACCGCGGGGGAGCGGGTGCTCGTCGTCAACCGCCGGGAGGTCCGCCGGGACCGCCGCGACCTCGGCGCCGTCATCACGCTGCGCGACCGCACCGACCTGGAGACCCTCGCCCGCGAGCTGGACTCGGTCAGCACCCTCTTCGACGCCCTCCGCGCGCAGCGGCACGAGTACGCCAACCGGCTGCACACCCTCTCCGGCCTGCTCCAGCTCGGCCACAGCGAGGAGGCCGCCGAGTACATCGGGGCGCTGATGGAGGACGCCGCGCGGCGCGCCCCGGCGCCCGACAACCTCCCCGACCCGCTGTCGGACCCCTACCTGCGGGCGTTCCTCTCGGCGAAGGCCGCCGTCGCCGCCGAGAAGGGCGTCCGCCTCGACATCGGCGCCGCCAGCTACGTCCCCGGCCGCGTCGCCGACCCGCTCGACGTCACGACCGTCGTCGGCAACCTCGTCGACAACGCCGTCGAGGCCGCGCGGCTCGGGCGGCGGCGGCCCGCCCGCGTCGAGATCGAGCTGCTCGGCGACGGCCGCGACCTGCACGTCACCGTCTCCGACTCCGGCGACGGCCTCGCCGACGGGCTCCGCGAGGCCGTGTTCGACGACGGGGTGTCCACCCGCGACCCCGCGGCCGGGCGGTCGCGCGGCCTCGGCCTCGGGCTGGCGCGCCGCACCGCCCGCGCCCGCGACGGAGACGTGACGTTCGTCGACGCCGGATCGGCCGGGCCCGGCGGTGGCGGTGCCGTGGCGGTCGCCCGGCTTCCCGGGGTGCTCGGAGCGGAGGCGGTGCGGTGATCGACGTGCTCGTGGTGGACGACGACTTCCGCGTGGCGCAGGTCCACGCCGGGTTCGTGGCCGCGCTGCGCGGCTTCTCCGTCGCCGGGCTCGCGCACACCGCGGCGCGGGCCCGGTCGATGGCCGCCGAGCTGGCGCCCGCCCTCGTCCTGCTGGACGTGTACCTGCCGGACGCCTCGGGCCTGACGCTGCTGCCCGAGCTGGACGCCGACGTCATCATGGCGACGGCCGCGGCCGACCCCGGCGTCGTGCGGGAGGCGCTGCGCGGCGGCGCCCTGCACTACCTGATCAAGCCGTTCACCGCCGCCGCGCTGAACGCGCGGCTCACGGCCTACGCGCGGTACAGGGAGGCGCTGTCCGGCGACACCGAGGTGACCCAGGAGGCCCTGGACGGCGCCGTCCGCGCGCTCTACGCGCCGCTGCACGGCCAGCCGCCCGCGCCCAAGGGGCAGTCGCCGGTGACGACCCGGCTGATCTGCGACGCGCTGCGGGGGGCGGACGAGCCGCGGTCCGCCGCCGAGATCGCCGACCAGGTCGGCATCTCCCGCGCCACCGCCCAGCGCTACCTCGCCGCCCTCGCCCAGGCCGGGCGGGTCGTGGTCACGCTGCGCTATGGGGCCACCGGGCGTCCCGAGCACCAGTACGTGTGGTCGCCGCGGTAGAGCCCCGCCAGCACCTCCTCGATGCCGGCCTCCCGCAGCGAGATGTCGCGGATCTCGTGGTCGCGGGCGAGGGCGGCCACGACCGCCGCCGCGTTCGCGGTGCGCGGCAGCCGCAGCCACTGCCGGGGACCCTCCACCCGCTCGGCCTCGATCCCGTCCAGCGCGATCGGGGGGCCGGGCCGCGCCAGCTCCACCACGAGCAGCCGGTCGGCGTCCGCGGTGCGGCGCAGCTCGTCCAGCCCGCCGTCGAAGGCGAGCCGGCCATGGTCGATGATCATGACGCGGCGGCAGAGCCGCTCGATGTCGCCGAGGTCGTGCGTGGTCAGCAGGATCGTGGTGCCGCGCTCGGCGTTGATGCGCTCCAGGAAGTCGCGGACGGTCGCCTTGCTCACCACGTCCAGGCCGATCGTCGGCTCGTCCAGGACGAGCAGCTCCGGATCGTGCAGGAGCGCCGCGGCGAGGTCGCCGCGCATCCGCTGCCCGAGGCTGAGCTGCCGGACCGGGGTGTCGAGGAACGGCTCCAGCTCCAGCAGCGCGGTCAGCTCGGCGAGCCGCGCCCGGTGCGCCGCCGCCTCCACCCGGTACAGCCGCCGGACGAGGGCGAGGCTGTCGCGCAGGGGCAGGTCCCACCACAGCGTCGTGCGCTGCCCGAACACCACGCCGATGCGGCGCGCGAGCGTCGTGCGCCGCCGGGACGGGTCCAGCCCGCACACCCGCAGGGCGCCGGACGACGCCGTGAGGATCCCGGTCAGCATCTTGATCGTGGTGGACTTCCCGGCGCCGTTCGGGCCGAGGTACCCGACGAACTCGCCTGGCTCGACCGTGAACGACACCCCGTCCACCGCGCGCAGCGTGGTCCGCGTCCGCCGCAGCGGCCCTGAACGCGCCCGCACGGTGAAGGTCTTGACGAGGTCCGCGGCCTCGATCATCGGCACCGGCATCAGCTCCCTGTCGATCGGTAGTGCCGCAGCCCCGCCCGCCACGCCAGCGCCGCCGCCGCGCACACCGCGGCGGCGACCGCGGGGGACGCGAACCGCGCCGCGCCGGGCAGCCCCAGCGGGTCGGGGCGGTCCAGGACGTACAGCGCGGGCTGCCAGTTGACGAACGCCAGCGGGACGACGAAGGTCACCCCGCGGACGAAGTCGCGGGCGAACATCGTCAACGGGTACTGGGTCAGGAACGCGCCCCCGTAGGTCACCGACTTGCTCGCCCCGTGGCTGTCGACCAGCACGAACTGCACGGCGCCCGCCAGCACCCACAGCCCGCAGAAGATCGCAGCCCCGGACGCCACCATGACGGGGATCATCGCCACCCGGCCCGGCGTCCAGGAGACGTCCAGCCGGGGCAGCGCGAAGCCGAGCACGAGCACCGCCGGGATGAGCTTGCCGAGGCGGCGGGGCGTGAACCCCTCCGTCGCGATCTGGACCAGCGGGCTCACCGGGCGCACCAGCATCGCGTCCAGCGTGCCCTCCCGCACGTGGTGCCCGAGCCGCTCGGTCGTCCCGAGCGCGATGTCCGAGCACGCGAACGCCAGGGCGGACGTCCCGTAGAGGAAGAGCACCTCGGACACGCCGAACCCGGCGATGCGGGGCGCCCGCGAGAACAGCACGAGGATCGCCGCCGCGTCCAGGACGGAGACGACCGCGGTGGCCAGCCCCAGCAGCACCATCGACACCGGGTACTGCGCCGCCGCGCGTATCCACGTCCAGGCGAGCAGCCCGTACATGCGCAGCGGATCAGCCACCGTGCACCACCAGCCTCCGCCGCGCCGCCCGCGTGGCCAGCGCGCCCGCCCCGAGCAGGACCGCCGCCCACCCCGCCTGGAACGCCAGCGCCCCGAGCAGCGCGCCGCCGCTGTACGTGCCGAGGAAGACGTCCGCGGGCACCTGGATCTGCGCCGCCCACGGAAGCGCCCGCGCGACCTCGCCGAGCCACCCGGGGAACACCACGAGCGGCAGGATCATCCCCGAGAAGAACAGCGACATCACCAGGGTGACGGCGCTCAGGCCCCGGTCGTCGTGCAGCCAGAACATGCCCATCGCCACCAGATACCGCAGCGCGAACCCGACGAGCGCCGCGAGCAGCGTCGCGACCGCGAACGCGGCGGCGTGGACGGGCGAGGGCCAGCGGAACGGGAACACCAGCGCGCCGGCGAGCAGCGGCGGGCCCGCGCGCAGCAGGAGGGAGGCGGCGGCGCGGCCGAGGTCGTCGGCGAGCCACCAGCCCTGCAGCCCGACCGGCCGGTACAGGTCGATGGCGACGTCGCCGTTGCGGATGCGCTCGGTGAGGTCCATCCCGCCGAAGATCTGCACCGGTCCGATCAGCGCCTGGGTGATGAAGCAGAAGGTGACGGCGTCGGCGGCCTCGTACCCGCCGAGGGAGGGCCGCACGTCCCACAGCGCCAGCAGGACGTAGGCGCGCATGAAGCCGAACACCGTGTTGGTCAGCGACTCGGTCAGCGAGCCGAGCGGGTACGCCGTGTGGCGCCGGAAGCCGTACCACCACACCCACGGAAGAACGCCCACTTACCGGGAGCCTAGACAGGCGCGGTGGGGGCGACCAGGTAATTTCGCACAGAACGGGCCCCGGCGGAGTCGCGCCGGGGCCCGTCCGAGGCCGGCCGTCCGTGGAGCGGGGTCAGTCCTCGGGGATGGCGGGCTTGATCGGGGAGTAGAGCCAGTCCTTGAAGAACGGGCTCAGGTCCTGGCCGGAGATCTGCTCGGCCAGGGTGGTGAACTGCTCGGTCCTGGCGTTGCCGTGCTTGTGGCGCGCGTACCACGTCCGGAGCAGGGTGAGGAACTTGTCGTCGCCGATCTTCTCCCGGAGGAACTGCAGCATCATGCCGCCGCCGCTGTAGACGCGGTCGTTGAACATGGTGTCGCGCTGCGGGTCGGCGGTCAGCACCGACCAGTACGGGCGTCCCTCACGGTCGGGGAAGGGGCGGGCGGCGTAGGTGGCGCGGGCCGCGTCGTGGACCGTGCGGCCGCCCGTCTTCTCCGTGTAGTACCAGGCGGACCAGGTCGCGAAGCTCTCGTTCAGCCAGATGTCCTTCCACCGGGCCGGCGAGACGGAGTCCCCGAACCACTGGTGCGCCAGCTCGTGGGCGATCGTGCCGGGGCTGCGGACCGCGGAGTACACGGGCTTGCTCTGCGTCTCCAGGGAGAACCCGAGCGGCTCGCCGTTGAAGCGGGCGTCGTCGGCGATGGCGCCGGTGCTGCTGAACGGGTAGCGGCCGAACGTCCGCGACCAGAGGTCGGTCACCTCGCTCGTGGTGTCGAAGAAGAAGTCCACCGCGTCCGGCTGCCCGGCGAGGAGGACCGGGTCGACGGCCGTGTAGTTGGGGACGCCGCCCGGCGTGCGCCCCTGCTTCACCTCCCACTTGCCGATGTCGATCGTGGTGAGGTAGCTCGCCATCGGGCTGTCCTCGCGCCACCTGAACACCTCGGCGCGGGTCCGCGCGGCGCGGCGGCTGAACGACGCCGTGGCGGAGCGGCGCCCGGTCAGGCGCCCGTTGGCGACGGCCTTCAGCCCCGCGGGCACCGTGAGGGTGTAGTCGTAGGTGGCCTTGTCGCTCGGGTGGTCGTTGACGGGGAACCACGTCCGGGCGCCGTTCGGCTCGCCGCCGACGAAGGCGCCGTCCGGGGTGTGCAGGAACCCGTAGGGGGAGCCGAACACGATCGGCGACCCCACGATGGTCTGCGGCACGCCGCCGTACCTGACGACGGTCGTGAAGACCGAGCCCTTGCGCAGGCCCTTGCGCGGCGTGATGATCAGCTCCTGCCCGCGCCGCTCGTAGCGGGCCCGCCGCCGGTCGACCCAGACCTTCTCCACGTCCATGCCGGACAGGTCCAGGTCGAACCGGGAGAGGTTCTGGGTGGCCCGCGCGGTGATGGTCACGGTGCCGTCGAGCTGGTCGTGGTCGGGGTCGTAGCGCAGGTCCAGCGAGTAGTGCCGGGCGTCGTACCCGCCGTTGCCCTCCAGCGGGAAGTACGGGTCGCCGACGCCGGGGGCGCCGGGGGTGAAGCGCCCGTGGTGGCCGTGCCCGTCCGCGGAGGCGGCGGGCGCGAGCGCGACGGCGCTCACGGCGGCGACGGCGAGCGGCAGCACCCGGCCGGGGATCGCCCGGGACCGGATGGACCGGGGGTGACGCGCCATCAGGGATCCTCTCTCCGAGTGATCAACTAGCGCGAACACCATGCGCCGATTATCGGGCGTTGTCGAGTACCTAGCCGCATCCGGCCGGGGGCGGAGGGCCCCGAGACGACCGGAAGGCCCCCGCGGGTGTAGGAACGCGGGGGCCTTCGGGGCCCTGGGATCGATCCGGAGTGGCGGGCCGGCGGCGCCGCCTTGAGGCTTAGTGGAACTGGCCCTCTTCCGTGGAGCCCTTCAGCGCCGTGGTGGACGAGTCGGGGCTGATCGCCGTGCTGACCATGTCGAAGTAGCCCGTGCCGGCCTCGCGCTGGTGCTTGACCGCGGTGAAGCCCTTCTCGGCCGCCGCGAACTCGCGCTCCTGCAGGTCGACGTAGGCGGTCATGCCCTCGCGGGCGTAGCCGTGCGCCAGATCGAACATGCCGTAGTTCAGGGCGTGGAAGCCGGCCAGCGTGATGAACTGGAACTTGAAGCCCATGTGGCCGAGCTCGCGCTGGAACTTGGCGATGGTCGCGTCGTCCAGGTGCGCCTTCCAGTTGAAGGACGGCGAGCAGTTGTAGGCGAGCATCTGGTCCGGGTACTCGGCCTTGACCGCCTCGGCGAACCTGCGGGCCTGCTCGAGGTCCGGGGTGCCCGTCTCCATCCAGATGAGGTCGGAGTACGGCGCGTAGGCCTTGGCGCGGGCGATGCAGGGCTCGATGCCGTTGCGCACCCGGTAGAAGCCCTCGGCGGTGCGCTCACCGGTGGTGAACTCGCGGTCGCGCTCGTCCACGTCCGTCGTGATCAGGGTCGCGGCCTCGGCGTCGGTCCGCGCGATGATCAGAGACGGCACGTTGGAGACGTCCGCGGCGAGGCGGGCGGTGTTGAGGGTCTTGATGTGCTGCGAGGTCGGGATGAGGACCTTGCCGCCGAGGTGGCCGCACTTCTTCTCGGAGGCCAGCTGGTCCTCCCAGTGCACGCCCGCGGCGCCCGCGGCGATCATGCCCTTCATCAGCTCGAAGGCGTTCAGCACGCCGCCGAAGCCGGCCTCGGCGTCGGCCACGATCGGGGCGAGGAAGTGCGTGTCGCCCTCGCCCTCGGCCCACTGGACCTGGTCGGCGCGCAGCAGCGCGTTGTTGATGCGGCGCACGACGGCCGGGACCGAGTTCGCCGGGTAGATGCTCTGGTCGGGGTAGGTCTGCCCCGCGAGGTTGGCGTCGGCCGCGACCTGCCAGCCCGACAGGTAGATGGCCTTCAGACCGGCCTTCACCTGCTGGACGGCCTGCAGCCCGGTCAGCGCGCCGAGGGAGTGGACGTAGTCCTCCTCGTGCAGGAGCGTCCAGAGACGCTCGGCGCCGAGGCGCGCGAGGGTGTGCTCCTCCTGGACCGAGCCGCGGATCCGGACGACGTCCTCGGCCGTGTAGGTCCGCTCGACGCCCTTCCACCGCGGGTCGGTCTCCCACTGTCGCCGCAGCTCGTCGGCTGCGCCCTTGAGGCGACCATCGCTCATCGTCTTGCCCTTCCGTGTCGTCCCCTGGGTGCTTGCCTCGACTATGCCCCGGCCGCAACCCTGAGATGAACTCGCAAGTAACGAAAGAAGCGCGAAAATTCCGCTATCATGAAGCGGTGACGACCTTGCGGACAGAAGAATCCCTCAACTTGACGAGTGACGTGGATCTCGTCACCTTCGGGCAGCGGCTCCGGCATCTGCGGCGCGGCCGCGGGCTGACGCTGTCGGAGCTCGGCGAGCGCGTCGGCCGCGCCCCGTCCCAGCTGTCCCTGCTGGAGAACGGGCGGCGCGAGCCCAAGCTCACGCTGCTGCAGGCCCTCGCCGCCGCGCTGGAGTGCCCGGTGGAGGAGCTGCTGCGCCGCCAGCCGCCGAGCCGGCGCGCCCAGCTGGAGATCGAGCTGGAGGAGGCGCAGCGCGACCCGCTGTACCGGACGCTCGGCCTGTCGCACCTCAAGGTCGGCAAGCGGATGCCGAACGAGGTCATCGAGCACATCCTCGCGCTGTACAGGGAGCTGAAGCGCAGCCGCACCAAGCCCACCGCGAGCCCGGAGGAGGCCCGCAAGGCCAACGCGGAGCTGCGCCGCCAGATGCACGAGCGCGGCAACCACTTCGCCGAGATCGAGGACGTCGCGTCCCAGACCCTCGACGCCGTCGGGTACCGGCGCGGCGCGGTCTCCCAGGGGCTGCTGATGACGCTGGTCGGGCACTTCGGCTTCAGCCTGCAGTACGTCCAGGACCTGCCGCGCTCCGTCCGGTCCGTCACCGACCTGCGCAACCGGCGGATCTACCTGGAGCGCGAGCAGCTCGGCATGCACACGCCGCGGACGATCCTGCTGCAGACCCTCGGGCACATCGCGCTCGACCACGACCAGCCGCGCGACTTCGCCGACTTCCTGCGCCAGCGCGTTGAGGCCAACTACTTCGGCGCCGCGATCCTGATGCCCGAGCGGAGCGTCGTTCCGTTCCTGCAGGAGGCGAAGGCGGCGCGGGAGCTGTCGGTGGAGGACCTGGCGGACGTCTTCTCCGTCTCCTACGAGATGGCCGCGCACCGCTTCACCAACGTCGCGACCCACCACCTCGACCTGCAGCTGCACTTCGCCAAGAACGACGAGAACGGAACGATCTACAAGGCGTACGCCAACGACGGCCTGGCCTTCCCGCAGGACGAGGACGGCGCGATCGAGGGCCAGCGGATGTGCCGGGAGTGGGCCGGGCGGCACGTGTTCGGCGCCGCGGACCGCTTCTCCGTCTACTACCAGTACACCGACACCCCCAACGGGACGTACTGGTGCCTGTCGCACATCGACCCCAGCCACGAGCGCGACTTCGCGATCACGCTCGGCGTCCGGTTCGAGGACTCGCGCTGGTTCCGCGGCCGGGAGACGACCCGGCGGGTCAAGTCCGCCTGCCCGGACGGCGACTGCTGCCAGCGGCCCCCGAAGGAGCTGTCCGACCGGTGGGAGGGCATGGCGTGGCCGTCGGCGCGGGCGCACTCGCACGTGCTGTCCGTCCTGCCGCCCGGGGCCTTCCCCGGGGTGGACGAGGCGGACGTCTACGAGTTCCTGGACCGGCACGCCGCCGAATGACCGGCGTGTTGTGGCTGTGTTAACTCTTCGGGTCGGTTCGTCCTCTGCTGCGCTGACAGTGAATGATCTGGGGAGATCTGGCGTTTCCTAGTAGGTAAGGGGACGCCGGTCCCGGAACACCGGTCGAGGACGCCCCGAACGGGAGGGAGAGCGCGTGCTGCCCGAGGTCGCGTCGTGGTTGGCCCGCCGCACCAGCACGGCCGAGGACTGGCCGCCGCGCCTGCTGCTCGCCGCCAAGGGCGACACCAGGATCAGCGTCGTGCTGCCGGCGCGGGACGAGGAGGCGACGGTCGGCGCGATCGTCGCCGCCGTCCGCACCGACCTGGTCGAGCGGATCCCGCTGGTGGACGAGATCGTCGTGGTCGACTCGCGCTCCCGCGACCGGACCGCCGCCGTGGCCGCCGCCGCCGGCGCCGGCGTCGTGGCGCAGGACGCCGTCCTGCCGGAGCAGGGCCGCATGTCCGGCAAGGGCGAGGCGCTGTGGAAGTCCCTCGCCGCGACGTCCGGCGACCTGATCGTTTTCGTGGACGCCGACCTGCGCGAGTTCACCTCGTCCTACATCACCGGCCTGCTCGGGCCGCTGCTGACCGACCCGTCCGTCGGCTACGTCAAGGGCTGCTACGACCGGCCGCTCGTCGAGGGCGGGCGGCGCGTGGAGGGCGGCGGCGGCCGGGTCACCGAGCTGGTCGCGCGCCCCCTGATCAACCTGCACTGGCCGCTGCTCGCCGGCGTCATGCAGCCGCTCGGCGGCGAGTACGCGGGCCGCCGGGCCCTGCTGGAGCGGATGCCGTTCGTGACCGGCTACGGCGTGGAGCTCGGCCTGCTCCTCGACATCTACCAGGACTCCGGCCTCGACGCGATCGCGCAGGTCGACCTCGGCCGCCGGGTGCACGCCCACCAGTCCACCGAGGCCCTCGGCGCCATGTCCGGGCAGATCATGCTGACCGCCTGGTCGCGGCTGGAGCGGCACGGCCGGATGCTCCCGCTCGAGGCCCCCTCGACCGCGCTCACCCGGTTCCACCGCGCCGCGGACGGGCACGACGCCCGTACGACCGACGTCGCGGTGGGGGAGCGCCCGCCGATGATCGAGGTCCCCGCGTACGCCGCCGCGCGCTCCTTCTCGCCCGGCCGCAGGTGACCGTCCTCTCCTGTGTTACCCGTGGTAACGCCGGATGGTGCTACCGTTGGTAACAGCAATATTGGAGAGAGGGTCAATAATCATGACGAGTGCGGAGCAGACGCCGTTCTCCCTGGAGCCCAGCGAGGACGTCCGCGAGGTCAGGGACTGGGTGCACGAGTTCGCCAGGGACGTCATCCGCCCCGCCGCGGAGGAGTGGGACGAGCGGGAGGAGACCCCCTGGCCGCTCATCCAGGAGGCGTCCAAGGTCGGCATCTACTCCCTGGACTTCTTCGCCACCCAGTGGCTGGAGCCGACCGGCCTCGGCATCCCGGTGGCGTTCGAGGAGCTCTTCTGGGGCGACGCCGGCATCGCGCTGTCCATCGTGGGCACGGGCCTCGCCGCGGCGTCCGTCGCCGCAGTGGGGACCGAGGCGCAGATCGCCGAGTGGGTCCCGCAGATGTTCGGCACCACCGACGACGTCAAGCTCGGCGCGTTCTGCGCGTCCGAGCCCGACGCCGGCAGCGACGTCGGCTCGATCCGCACCCGGGCCGTCTTCGACGAGGCCAAGGACGAATGGGTGCTGAACGGCACCAAGACCTGGGCGACCAACGGCGGCATCGCCGACGTCCACGTCGTCGTGGCCTCGGTGTACCCCGAGTTCGGCAGCCGCGGCCAGGCCAGCTTCATCGTCCCGCCGAACACCCCGGGCCTGAAGCAGGGCCAGAAGTTCAGGAAGCACGGCATCCGCGCCTCCCACACCGCCGAGGTCGTCCTCGACGACGTGCGCATCCCGTCGCACCTGATCGTCGGCGGCAAGGAGAGGTTCGACGAGCGCATCGCCCGCACCCGCGAGGGCAAGAGCTCCAAGGGCCAGGCCGCGCTGAAGACGTTCGAGACCACCCGCCCGTCCGTCGGCGCGATGGCCCTCGGCGTCGGCCGCGCCGCCTACGACTACGCCCTGCAGTACGCGCGGGAGCGCGAGCAGTTCGGCAAGAAGATCGGCGACTTCCAGGCGATCGCCTTCAAGCTCGCCGACATGAAGACCCGCCTGGACGCCGCCCGCCTCATGGTCTGGCGTGCCGCATGGATGGCCCGCACCGGCAAGGACTTCGCGAACGCCGAGGGCTCGATGGCCAAGCTGATGGCCAGCGAGATGGCCGTGTACGTCACCGAGGAGGCCATCCAGATCCTCGGCGGCAACGGCTACACCCGCGACTACCCCGTCGAGCGCATGCACCGCGACAGCAAGATCTTCACGATCTTCGAGGGCACCTCGGAGATCCAGCGCCTCGTCATCGGCCGCACCGTCACCGGCCTCCCCGTCCGCTGACGGACCCCACAGGCCAGCGGCTCCGCCTCTTCGAGCAGAAATGAGAGAGGGCGTCCCTCCGGTGGAGGGACGCCCTCGGTTCACTTGGCGGAATGGAACACGTGGTCGCCGGAGCCGACCTGGAAGACGGCGAACCCGTCGCGCATGCCGTCGAACGTGGCGCCGGGAGCCGCCTTGACCGCGCCGCGGTCGCGCGCGGGGACCAGGATCTCGGCCGTCGCGCCCACGGGCACGCCGACGCGGAGGGTGAAGCGGCCGTGGTCGAGGGTCCAGGCCGAACTCACCCGGCCGAGCGGGGACCGGAGGTGGGCCGAGGCGTTCTTGAGACCGCCGACCGGATGGGGCTGCACCTTGATTTTCGTGTAGCCGGGTGCCGCCGGTTCGATCCCCGCGATGCGCTGGTAGAGCCAGTCGTCGACCGTGCCCATGAAGGCGTGGTCGTGCGAGCGCGAGGTGGCCTGCCACTCTTCCCACATCGTCGTGGCGCCGAGGGTCTGGAACCAGTAGCCCCAGCCGGGGTAGGTGGGGTTGGTGGCGACCTTAAACGCGAGGTCCCCGTTGCCGGAGTCGGTCAGCACCGGAAGGATGATCTTCGTGCCCAGCGCGCCGGTGTTGAGGTGGTTTCCGCGGGTCTTGATGTCGTTGACGAGGTTGGCGAGGACGGCAGGCCGGTCGGCCTCGGGGACGATGCCGAAGCTCAGCGGCAGGAGGTTCGAGGTCTGGCGGTAGCCGGCTGATCTGTCGTCGTAGTAGGACTTCGCCGACTTGTCGAAGAAGGTCGCGTTGATGGCCTTGGCCGTCGTGGCCGCCAGGGCGTCGAAGTGCGCCGCGTCGCCGTCGTGGCCGAGGGCGCGCGCGATCCGGGCCATGGTCGTGGTCGTCTTGTAGATGTAGGCGGTTCCGATGAGCCGGGTGCCCTCGGGCGGGAACGCGGCGCCGGGGGCGAGCCAGTCGCCGTAGCTGAAGCCGGTGTAGATGTGGCCTGTCTTCGCGATCGTCTGCTCGTAGTAGTCGAGCCACTTCTTCATCGCGGCGTAGTTGTCGGCGAGAGGACGGGTGTCACCGTAGTACCAGTACAGATCCCAGTTGATCAGCACGAAGCTCGCCGACCAGACCGGGTCCTTCACATTCTTGGCCCCGACGGTGCCGGGCACGGTGTGGCCGAAGGTCCCGTCCGGACTCTGGTCGTCGCGGTGGGCACGCAGCCAGTTCTCGTAGAAGTTCACCATGTCGAAGCTGGCGATCGCGGAGTCGGCGGTGAGGTGCGCGTCCGCGGTGTAGGGCCGCTTCTCGTACATCGGGGTGTCGGTCGGGATCGAGTGCAGGTTGTTCAGAGTCGTGTTCGCCTGGGCGTCGTGATAGCGGTTGAGCAGATTGCTGGAGCTGGTGAAGCCGCCGGTGGCGGTCACCGCCGTGTGGACGCGCTTCCCCTCGACCGACGCCACGGTGACCCCGGCCGGCGCGTCGACCTGGACATAGCGGAAGCCGTTGTAGCTGTAGCTGGGCTCGTAGCTTTCCAGCCCGCCGCCCTTGAGCGTGTACGAGTACGACTGCAACCCGGCGTTGTCGACCGTGCCGTCCGAGCGCAGCTTCTCCCCGTAGGTGATCGACACCACGGCGCCGGCCGGCCCCCGCATCGCGACGCGCGCCCACCCGGCCGTGGGGGTGCCGAAGTCGTGGACCCGCACGCCGTCGCCCGGCGTGGTGACGCGCTTCACCGGCAGCCTGCCGGTCACCTTGATCGGCGGGAACGCCTGCGCGCGGAGGGTCCCCTTGGGCGCGGTGACGGCGAGCGCGGGCTTCCAGGCGGCGTCGTCGAACCCGGACCGGTTCCAGTCGGGCTGCTCCAGCCGCGCGTCGTACGTCTCGCCGTACAGGACGGACTCGGTGCGCGTCGGTCCGTCGGCCGCCTTCCAGCCGCCGTCGCTGGTCACCTGCTGGGTGCTGCCGTCTTCGTAGGTGATGTCGAGTTCGAGCTTCACCTTCGGCTCGCTGTGCCAGGGGGAGTCATTCCACTCGCCGGGTTTCGTCATCGCGTAGTACCCGCGTCCAAGGCTCACCCCGAGCGCGTTGCCGCCGGCTCGCAGCGCCTTCGTGACGTCGTACGTCGCGTACAGGACGGTCTTGTCGTAGACCGTGAACGCCGGGTCGAGTTCGTGATCGCCGACCCGCTTCCCGTTGAGGTAGAGCTTGTAATAGCCGAGCCCCGCGATGTACGCGCGGGCGGACGCGATCCGCTTGCCGGCGGTGAACTCCCTGCGCAGCAGCGGCTCGGGCGGGCTCGGCACGCTGACCGAGCTGTACCAGGGGGCGTCGCCGTAGTGAGCGGCCTCCAGGGCCGCGGGCCAGGCCGAGTCGTCGAAGTCCGGCTGCTCCCAGCCGCTCGCCGCCGTGTCGGCCGATTTCCAGGTGTCGTCGGTGACGATGTCGAGCGGGTCGCCGGTCGAGCCCTGAACGCGCAGCCTTGCGATCAGCCCGGCCGGGCCGGCGGCGGCGTTGGCCGCCTCGATCGCGATCACGTTGCGGCCGGAGCGCAGGTCGTCCGAGATGTCGACGACGGTCGCCGTGTTCCAGGAGTCGGCCACGTTCGGCGAGCGGGCCGTCTCCTTGCCGTTCACGTACAGGGTGAAGCGGTCGTCGGCGCTCAGCGAGAACTGGGCCGACGTGACCCGGTCGCCGGCGGGAAGGTCGAACGCACGCCGGAAGTAGCGGGTCGCGACCGGCGCCGAGTCGGCCGGCTTGCCCTCGGGGTACCAGATCCAGTCGGCACCGGTGAGCGATATGTCGGCCGGTTTCGACGGCGAACCGATCCAGGTCCCCTTGAACTCGCCCGGAGTGAGGAACGCCGTCTCGAACAGCGCCGACCGGCTCCACCGCGAAACCCTGTGAGCGGCGTCCCAGACCCGCACCCGCCAGAAGTAGCGCGTACGCGAACGCAGGGCGGGTCCCGCGTACTCGATGTCGAAGGAGCGTGACGAGAGCACCTTGCCGCTGTCCCACACGTTCGCCGGCCCGTCGCGCTTGGTCGACACCTCCACCTCGTACGCCGACTGCCGTCCGCTGCGCGCGTGGGCGCTCGGAGTCCAGCCGAGGCGCGGCTTCGCGTCGTCGATCCCGAGCGGGTCGACCTGATGTTCGACCGTCAGACCGCCGACCTGAACGCTGCCGGCCGCATGGGCGGCGCTGCCGGCCTGGGCAGGTGCCGCCCCCACGACCGTCAAGGCCAGCACCACTGCCGTCACGCGATGAATCATTGCGCTTCCTCTGCATCTGGAGACTCGCTCGACCTGGCGCACGCGGTTAAAACGTTTTAATCTCTGGCGTATCATCGTCACACTGCTGCAACAGAACTCACAAGAAGTTGTCCAGATGTGGCCATGTGTCCATGACCAGGTCTCTCGACCGGCGAGTGCGCCTGGACGACGGGCATCGTCGCTGTTCAGAGGGCATATAGATCGGCAGCCAAGAGGGCTTTCGGCGGGATCGCTCTCGCAGAGCCACACCGATCGCCGGGCGACGCGTCGCCTTACGGGCCGCTGAAGCGACCGGGCATCGACCGAGGCCATCGGCGATGATTAAAACGTTGTAAACCGCGGGGATCGGCCGACGCCGACCGAACCCCGCGGCGATGTGACGCCAGGTCTGGCAGCGGACGAGGTGGAGCGCTGGTCAGGTGGTGGGGAAGGGGAGCGCCAGGAGGTGGTAGGTGATGCAGAGCTTGAAGTAGGGGACGGATAGGAGGACCAGGAGGGTCAGCCCGATCCTGCCGGGGAGCCTCCACCAGTTCTTCCACCAGGCGCCGACCAGGGCCGCGGCCAGCGGGAGAGTGGCCACGAACGAGGCGGTCGCGATGTAGGGCAGCACCATCAGGCGCGGCGAGCCGAGTACCACGGCCTCCATGGTGGCGTTGCCGTCCGACATCACCATGGACAAGGCGACGAGGAAGAAGGTGGTCAGCGCGGCGGCCAGCCAGGCCAGGGCACGGGTCAGGCGGGCAGGGAGCGGATGCGCGGGCCGGTGCCGCAGACCCCTCACGAGTGCGAGCGCCGGGAACGTGAAGAAGGCGATGACGAACGCGAGTGCCCCGCCGATCAGCAGGGTGAGGTGCAACGACGGTTCGTCGTACCAGGCGAGCCGCTGGTAGGACTCGGCCGGGTTCGCGGACGTGACCAGCGTTTCGCCGTCGAACGCGAGGCGATTCTGACCGCCCTTCTCGATGAACAGGCCCTGTCGCACGGGGCTCCAGTGCTGGGTCTCCTTGGCCGGGTCCGGGGAGACGCCGGTGGTGGTGAGAGTGCCGTCCTTGCCGGCGCTCACCTTGATGTTGACGATCAGGCTGTTGAACCGGGTGAGATCGGAGTTACTGGTGCGGTTGGGCCGGTACGTCCCGGCAAAGCGGGCCGCGTCGCCGGGTGCCTTCGCTGCCGGAGCCGCCAGCGGCTGCGCCCTGGTGGCGGGGGTGAAGTGGTCGGTGATGGCGTTCGCCACCCGCTGGGCCAGCCAGTTCGCGTTTCCGTCCGCGCCGTCGCCGTTGTACACGACGTACACGCCGGCGCGCTGCTCGGGCATCAGTGCCAGCACGTTGTGGAAGCCGGGAACGTCCCCGTCCTTGTAGTAGCGGGGGTGGCCGTTTCGGGGCCGCTCCTCGAAGGTGAAGCCCATACCGGGCATCCCGTCGATCTGGGTGTACTGGCGCGAACGCAACGGGCGGGTGACCGCGGCGCCGCCGAGGGCGGGGGCATCGCCGAGTTGCGCGATCATGAACCGGCCCATGTCGGCGGGTGTGGCGGCGGGCCCGGTGCCGCTCGGCGTCCACGGCCCGTACTGGCCGCTCTCGGCGGTGAAGCCGGTGCCGGAAGGGCGGTACCCCTTGGCCAGGCGCGCGTCGAGCGCCGCGGGGTGCGGCAGTGCGGAACTCGTTCCGGACATGCCGACCGGGCTCAGCACATGGTCCCTGACGTAGTCCGCGAAAGGCTGCTTGGAGGCGATCTCGACCAGGAATCCGGCGAGCGCGATGCCGTAGTTGTCATAGGCGACACGCGTCCCCGGGGGCCGGACTCGCTTGGGCTGCCACTCTTCGACGCTGCGCCCGAGCGACACCACGTCGTCCGGGTCGCGATCCGCCAGGCCCAGCGTGTGCTCGTCGAACCCCGCGGTGTAGGTGAGCAGGTGCCGCAGCGTCACCGGACGCCCGGGATAGGTGTTCTTGATCTTGAATGTGGTGAGGTAGCGGTTGACGTCCCGGTCCAGGTTCAGCCGGCCCGCGCGGACCAGTTGCATCACGGCGGTCGCCGTGAAGAGCTTGCTGGTCGAGCCGAGGAAGAACGCCGTCGACGCGGGGTCGACCGGTCTGCGGGACGCGACGTCGGCGACACCGTATCCCTTCGCGAACACCGGCGTTCCGTCCTTGACGACGACGACCGCCGCGCCGGGGATCCTGTTCTCGGCCAGCTGCGCCGGCACCAGTCCATCGATCAGCCGTGCGATGCCGGCATCTTGAGGTGCACGCCCCCGGGACACGACCGGGCCTTGATCAAGGGAAGATCCACTCTGCGCACGCACGACCGGGCAGAAGGCGATGAGGGTCACGAGCGTGCACAGCAGCGCGAGCGGGAGCTTCTTCATACGGCCAGGCTCGCGTGCGGCCCCGCGGCGGCGACAGTGCCACGTGCACCACCTCCACATGCACAATGCACGAACCGGACAGAGCACCTAGGATGCCCGCGTGGTCACCGCAGTGATCACCGCCGTTCTGGTGGGTCTGGTGGTCTCGCCGGACAGACCGGTGCCAGATCCCGCGGCGGTCGCGATGCTCGTCCTGCAGCTGGTGCACTGCCTGCCGCGGACCCGGCGGTTGCGTGACCGCTTCGGCGCCTGGACCCTCGCCGCGCAGGTCCTCCTGCTGCCGCTCGGGGGCCCCGCCGGGTTCCTCGGCGCGTCGCTGCTCCTCATGCTGCCGCGCCGCGTGCGCTGGCCGCTGTTCGCCGTCGTGGTCGGCGCGGCCGGATCGCTCCACACCGACAGCCTGTATTCCTGCCTGAACGCCATGGGCAACGCACTGTGCCAAGGCCTGCTGGTGTACGCGCTGACCCGGCTCAGCGACCTGCGCGACGAGCTCGCGGCGACACGGGGCGAACTCGCGGCCAGGTCCGTGGCCATGGAGCGCGCCCGGGTCTCGGACGCTTTGGAAGACGCTCTCGGCACGGCGCTGTCCGAGATCATCCGGCTGGCCGCCGAAGGGCGGGCGGACGGCGTCCTGGAACGTGCCCGGGCGGCCCGTGCCGAGGTCCGCCGCGCCCCCGAGCCGCCGGCGCCGGCGCCGCTGCCGCCGCCCGGTGACCTCACGCCGCGGACCGCGCTGCCGATCGTCGTCATCGGGCACCTCTGGTATCCGGTGATCGCGGTGGTCTACCTGGTCTCGGCGGCGCCGCCGCCCGCGCTGCTCGCCCTCTACATCGCCGACATCGTCGCCGTCGTCGGCTTGCAGGCGTATCACGTCCTGCCCCGGCCGCCTGACGCTCCACCACGGCACGCGGTCCGGACGCTCCCCGCGCAGGCGCTGCTGGCCTCCGCGGCGCTGCTCGCGCCCGATCGCCCGTATCCGCAGCTCATGTGGCTGGCGGCCGGGTCGATGCTGGTCATCGTGGCCGCGCGTCCCGGCCGGGCCTGGACGCTGTTCGCCGGGTATGTCGCGCTCGTCCCGGCGACGCTGCTCGTCCGCGGCGGCGACGGAGCCGGTGCCGTGCTGTGGACGATCGAGACGGCGGGCGGCGCGCTGATGTTCTACGGGCTGGCGCTTCTGACCCGCCTCGTCCACGAGATAGCCGAGACCCGGGCGGCACTGGCGCTGACGGCCGTCGCGCAGGAACGGCGCCGGATCGCCCGCGACGTGCACGACCTGCTCGGCGCGGGGCTCTGGGCGATCATGCTCAAGGCCGACCTGGCGACCCGCGACCCGGGCGCGGCGGACGAGGCGCTGGCGGACGTCGCGTCCGCCGCACGGAGCGCCCTCGGCGACCTGCGGGCCATCCCCGGCGACGGCACGGTGCGGTTGTCGGCCGCGGCCGAGCTGAAATCGGCACTCGACCTGCTCACCGCGGCGGGCGTCGAGGTCTCCGTGACATGGCCGCCGGACTTCCTCCTTCCCGCGGCGACGGATGCGCTGTTCGCCACCGTCCTGCGCGAGGCCGTCACCAACGTGATGCGCCACAGCGCCGCCCGCCACTGCCTGGTCGAGGCGGTACGCGACGACGACCGCGCCCGGGTGCGCATCGTCAACGACGGAACCGAAGCCGTCCCGTCCGGCCCCCCGGGCCAGGGCCTCGCCAACCTCGCGGCCCGGGCCGGTGAACTCGGCGGGACGCTCACCGCCCGCCCCCTCCCCGACGGCCGGTTCGAGCTGTCCGTCGACGCAGGCTGACCCACCCGCGCACACCTAGAATCGCCTGAGAACCCGGAGGAGCCGATGATCAGACTGCTGGTGGGCGAGGACATGCATCTCGTCCGCGGAGCTCTGGTCGCGTTGCTGGAGCGGGAGGACGACCTGACCGTCGTCGCCGAGGTGGGAGGCGGAGAGCAGATCGTCCCCGCCGCGCGCGAGCACCGTCCCGACATCGCGGTGCTCGACATCGGGATGCCGGGCGTCGACGGCATCGAGGCGGCGGCCCAGATCATCGCCGAACTCCCGGACTGCAAGGTGCTCTTGGTCACGGGCTCCGCGACGCCGGCCATGCTGCGCCGGGCACTGGCCGCCGACGTCCACGGCTTCATGGTCAAGGACGCGCCGGCACATGAACTGGCCGAGGCGATCAGACGGATCGTGGCGGGCCTGCAGGTGATCGACCAGGCGCTGGCCGCGCGTGCCCTCACCGCGCCGGAGAACCCTCTGACCGATCGCGAACTGGACGTGCTGAGGCTCGCGGCATCCGGCTCCGACCCGTCGGAGATCGCCGCGCGGCTTCACCTGTCGCGCGGCACGGTCCGCAACTACCTCGGGGCGATCGTCACCAAGCTGGGAGCCCGCAACCGCCTCGACGCCGTCCGAATAGCCACCGAAGCCGACTGGCTGTAGAAGGATCCACATCAGCCGCCCGATCGGGTCGGCGATGACCTGCACGTTCGGCCGGTAGACCTGCGAGCGGGCTGAGCGCGCGGCTGGACAGGGCACGACACGCCGCACGGCCTTCACCGGCAAAGCTTGGTGCGTGCGGCGCGTTGTGTGTCGGGTTAGTTGGTGGGGCGGTCCGGTAGGAGTTGGGATGCGAGCGATCGTGCTGTGGCGGTGAGTGTGCAAGGCCGTGGTCGCCGACCTGGAGGCGAAGGGGGTGCGCGCAGCGGCCTACCGGGCCGACCAGGCGGACGTGACGCAGGCGTTGCCGCTGCTGCCTGATGGCGGGCGGATCGTCAGCATCAGCTCGGGTGTGGCCACTCGGGCGGGTTTCCAGGGGATGGCGTACTACACGGGCTCGAAGGCGGCGCTTGAGGGCTTCAGCCGGGGCGCGGCCCGCGATCTGGCGCACCGGGGCATCACGGTCAACGTCGTCCAACCCGGGTTCGTCGACACCGAGGGGAACCCCGCCGACGGCCCGGCCGCGTCCATGTTCCTTCCGACCGCGGCGATGGGGCGGTACGGCAGGCCGGAGGAGATCGCCGCGGGCGTCGTCTTCCTCGCCAGCCCGCAGGCCTCCTACGTCACCGGCGCGGTGCTGAGGATCGACGGCGGATACGCCGCGTAGCCCGGCCGTGTCGGGCAGCCGACACGGCCGGGCGGCCGGTGGCCGGTCTCCGTCCCGGTCAGCGGGCGAGGCGCGTCCAGAAGGGGAGGTGGTGCTCGGCGGCGAGGTCGACCGGGCGGATGCCGCCCGCGCCGGGGGCGAGGGACTGGACGTGGGGAGTGCGGCCACCGGTCGTGCGGAACAGCGGCCACCGGGGGCCGCCGGCCTTGCCGGGGTCTCCGAAGGCCGCGAAGCTCGTCCAGTAGCCGATCATCTGCTGGGCGAGCCGCGCCCGTTCGGGGTCGAGCTTGGGCGGGATGCCGCCCAGGTCGAACAGGTACCACAGCTCGGAAGCGTGCTGGGCGCCCATCGGCATCTTCGGGGGACCGGGGGTCAGTGCCGGCGGGTTGGGGTCGGCGAACTCGTACTGGTACACCGGCACCTGCCGGGACAGGGTGCGGGACATGGCGTTCTGCGCGTACACCCATTTGCGGTCGGTGACGATCGCCGACCACGCCAGTGCGGCCGAGTCGTAGGCCGACCGCGGATATTCGGCCCGGACCGCCTTCTCGTCCTCGCCGAAGGTCTCGCTCATCACCGTGTCGAAGGTCTGCTCGCTCATGGGCCGGCGCTGGCCCGCCGCGGCCTCGTCGTAGATCGCCGTGGACTGGGTGGACTCGTCGCGGGTGTTGCCCGCCAGGACCGGTACGTGGTGGAAGCGTCCTGCGCGCAGCGCGTCGGACGGCCTCATCGGCAGCACATCGGTGCCGTAGGCCGGTTGGATGTACTTGCTGAGCACGGGCATCAGCTTGTCGACGGGCAGCTTGCGCATGCAGGCGATGACCTCTGGGTCACCGCCGGTGCAGCCCAGGTCGGCGGCGGTCTGCCGACCGCGGGCCTGGACGGTCGCGAGCGGCAAGAGCACGTCGTCCGGCTTCTGGCCGCGGTAGTCGAAGTTCTTGAGCCAGCCGAGGGAGCATGAGCCGCTCTGCAGGATGGCCTTCCCGAACAAGCCCCTGGCGCCCGGCGACGTGAGCTGCGCGCAGCCGCTGACCCCGCCCGCGGACTGGCCGGCGAAGGTCACATTGCGGGGGTCGCCGCCGAACCGGGCGATGTTGCGGTTCACCCAGGACAGGGCGGCCTGCTGGTCCTTGAGGCCGTACGATCCCGATCCCTCCAGGCCGGGATGGCCGAAGAAGCCGAACACACCGAACCGGTAGTTGACGGTCACGACGACGACATCGCCCTGAGCCGCCATGCGGTCGGCGGTGTAGTTGCCGCCCGCTCCCATGTAGTAGCCGCCGCCGTGCACCCACACGACCACCGGCCTCGGTTTGGCGGGATCGCCGGCCGGTGCTGTCACGTTGAGGTTGAGGCAGTCCTCGTTCTTGCTTCCGCTGGGGATCTCGCCGGGGCCCTGCGGGCACGCCGGGCCGGGCCGGGTCGCATCCCGCGTATCCCCCCAGCGCTCCGGCGGCCGCGGGTCCTGCCAGCGAAGCTCGCCCACCGGCGGTGCCGCGTACGGGATGCCCTGGAAGACGCGGACATTCCCGGTCGCCTTGCCGCGTACCGCGCCGTACTCGGTGTGCACTACGGGCCCGGCGCCGTCGTGCGGCGCTCCGCTCTCTCCCGACGCGCTGAGCTTCGCGGGCTTGGTGTCGGCGCATGACGCCGTGGCCACCCCGGCGGTCAGTGCCAGCAGCGCCAGTGGCAGGCGCCGGTTCCGGGCTCTCATCGGTGACGTCCCTCCGTGTGCTCGATCGTCCGCTCACGAGTCCAGTGGACGGCGGGTGGCCGCACTAGCGGAGAAGGCGGTGCGTCCTGTCCACGAAAGTTGATCGCCCCGCCGCCGCGTACCCTCCTTCGTCGGCTTCGCGGCCTCCTTCGCCGGGGCCGGACGTACCGTGTGCCGCATGGGACTCCCGCCGGCACCTGCGACGCGATTCGTCCGGGCCTGGGTCCTGGACGTCCCGGTCCTCCTCGCCGTCGCCGGCATCACCTGGGCGCCGCCGTTCCCGGACGGCCCGGCCGAATGGGGCCCCCTGGCCGGGACGGCCGCCATGCTCGCCGCCGGCACCGTGATCATCGCGGGCCGCCGGATCGGGGCCGAGCCGGCGGCCGCCGCCGCGGCCGCCGCCGGCGTGACGGGGTGGGCGCTCGCGGTGTCCGGCCGGTTCGCCACCGCGGACGAGCTCACGAACCTGCTGATGTCGCTGGCCCCGGTCCTCCTGACGTACGGCGGCCATCTCTATGGCCGGGACCGGCGGCGGGCGTGGACCGCGGTGGCGCTCCTCACGGTCGCCGCCGCGCATCCGTGGTCGACGTCGATGCAGGCCGCCGCCGACGGGCTGCTGTACATCTGCGCCCCGATGCTGTTCGGGTTCTACCGCCAGACGCAGCGGATGCTCGTGCGGACCCTGACCGACCGCGCCCGCGACGCCGAACGCGAGCGGGACCTGTGCGCCGAGCAGGCCAGGGCCGAGGAGCGCACCCGAATGGCCATGGAGCTGCACGACGTCGTCACCCACCGGGTCAGCCTGATGGTGCTGCACGCCGGGGCGCTGCGGATCACCACGGCCGACGCCGCCGTCCGGGACGCGGCCGAGCACGTCCGGGCGATCGGGTGCGAGGCGCTGGCCGAACTCCGTGAGCTGATCGGCGTGCTCCGCGGTTCCCGGCCGGCCGCTCCCGCGCCCGTGGCCGGACCGCCGGGTGATCCGGTCGTGGCCGGCACCGGTCCTTCGGCGGCGTCGCCGCGGATCGACCGGTCCGATCTGCGCTTCGCGGCGGCCGCGGGAGTGTGGACGCTGCTGCTCAGCACCCTCGTGGCCACCGCGCCGCCGGTCGGCAGCGGCGAGCCGGCCCTGCCCTGGCTTGAGATCGGGCTCCAGCTACCGCTCGCCGCCGCGCTCGTCCTGCGCCGCCGCCATCCGCATGCGGCCGCCGTCCCGACCCTGGCCGGAACGGTCGTCCTCCTCGGTCTCGCCGTGACCGGCTCGGCGGGCCTGCTCGCGACGGGCGACTCCACCAGGCTGCTCGTCCCGGCGGTCGCGCCGCTGGTGGCCTACATGGTGGCCGCGCATTCCAGGCGTCCGGTCCTGGGGACCGCCGTGGTGCTGGCACTGCTGGCCCTGGCCGCGCGTCCGTGGGACCCCTATGCGGTGGTCGTCTCGGTCGCCGCGGTGTTCATCGGCCTGCCGGCGCTGCTGGGACTGTACGTCGGAGTGTGGCGCCGCCTCGTCGCGGCGCTCACCGAACGCGCCGAACGGGCGAGGCGTGAACAGCGGCTGCTCACAGAACGGGCGAGGGCCGGGGAACGGGCCCGGCTCACCCGGGAGATGCACGCCATCGTGTCCGGCCGGGTCCACGACATGCTGGACTGGGCGGACCGGCTGGGCGGCGCGGCCCCCTCGGCGGAGTCCGCGCAGGCCTCCGCGGAGCTGGCCGCGGCCGGGCGGCAGGCTCTCGACGAACTGCACGACCTGGCCGGCGCGTTCCAGACCGGTGACGGCGCCCCCGGGGCCGCCGGAGGTCCGGTGGACCTGGCCGGGCTCGCGGCGCAGTCCGCGTCGGTCGGCGTGCCGGTCGACCTCGTCGAGACGGGCGATCCGGCGACGCCGTCCCCGGCGATCGCGCGGACGGCCCGGCGCATCGTGGGGGAGGCGCTCACCAACGTCCGCAAGCACGCGTACGGCGCGCAGGTCCGCGTGGAGGTGCGGTACGACCCGGAGCAGGTGCGGGTCAGGGTCAGCAACGGCAGGCCGCCCGCCGGGCCCTTCCGCGGAGACCGGGACCTGGCGGCCGTGGGCTCCGGCACCGGGCTCCTCGGCGTGCGGCAGCGTGTCGACCTGGTCGACGGGACGCTGGTGGCGGGGCCCACCGACGACGGCGGATTCGTGCTCGATGCGATACTGCCCGCATGCGTGCCCACGACGTCGCATGCCGCCTCGACCCGCACCGTGGAAGAGCCGGCTCATGAGCCGTGACCCGATCCGCGTCCTGGTCGTGGACGATGAGCCGATGGTGTGCGCGCACCTGCGGACCATCCTTGGTTCCGCAGGCGACATCGACGTGATCGAGCCGGCCCATGACGGGGAGGCCGCGCTGCGCGCCGTCGAACGGCACCGCCCGCACATCGTCCTGATGGATCTCCGGATGCCGGGGATGGACGGGCTGACCGCGACCGAGCGCCTCAGGGCGCGACCGGATGCCCCGGTGGTCGTGGTGCTGACCACCTTCGACGCCGACGAGTTCGTGCTGCGCGCCCTGCGGGCCGGCGCCGCCGGGTTCCTGGTGAAGTCGACGCCGCCGGAGGACCTGATCGACCTCGTGCGCGTGGCGTGCGACGGGCATACCGTGCTGTCGTCCGAGGCCGCGAAGCGGCTGGTCGCGGCCTCGTCGGCCGGGGAGCGGCACAGGGAGCGCGCCCGGAGCCTGGTCGCCGGGCTCACCGAACGCGAGACCGAGGTGCTGGCCTGCCTGGGCGAGGGACTGTCCAACGCGCAGATCGGCAGGCGGCTGTCCCTGACCGAGGCCACGGTGAAGAGCTACGTCTCGCGGATGCTGGTCAAGCTCGGCTGCGAGAACCGCACCCAGGCGGGGCTGGCCGCCCACAACGCGGGCCTGGTCTGATCGTCGAGCTCGGACCGGCCGACGTTCCCGTCCGGCCTCGGCCGGGTCAGCGGTGCGGCGTGCCGTCCGAGCAGCGGGTGGCGGCGCGGAATGCGCGGCGCAGGGCCGCGATCTGCTCCGCGCGGGCGCGCCGGACGAGGCCGGTGGCCGGAAGCGGGGCGTCGTCGAAGCCGTGGAAGGCGCCGGGCCACAGGTGGAACTCGACGGAGACGCCCGAGCGCACCAGGCGCATGGCGTAGTCGGCGCACTCGTCGCGGAAGACCTCCAGCTCGCCGACGTCCAGGTAGGCCGGCGGAAGCCCGGACAGGTCGGTGGCGCGGGCGGGGGCGGCGTAGACGGGAACGTCGGGGCCGCCCGCGTCGGCGCCGAGCAGGGCCGACCAGCCGAAGACGTTGAAGGCGCGCGGCCAGGTGATCGCCTCGGTGAAGGCCTCGCTGGACAGGGTGGTGTCCCGGTCGTCGAGCATGGGGCAGAGCAGCATCTGGAAGGCCAGGGGAGGGCCGCCCCGGTCGCGGGCGAGCAGGGCGGTGCCCGCCGCGAGGCCGCCGCCCGCGCTCATGCCGCCGACGGCGAGGCGCGAGGGGTCGATGCCGAGCGAGGCGGCGTTCTCCCAGGTCCAGACGAGCCCGGCGTAGCAGTCCTCCACCGGGGTCGGGTGGGGATGCTCGGGGGCCAGCCGGTAGTCGACCGAGACGGCCACCGCCCCGGTCCCTGCGACGTAGCGTGACACCCGGGCGTCGTCCGACTCGGGGGAGCCGAGGAACATCCCGCCGCCGTGGATCCAGTAGAGGCAGGGGGCCCGCGGAGCGGCGGCCGGCGGCCGGTAGATCCGTACCCGGACCCCCGAACCGGGGACGACCTTGTCCTGGACCCGTACGTCCGGCGACGGTGGCGCGCTGGCCTTCTTCCGCAGTTCCCGCAGGTCGCGCAGCTCGTCCGGGGACAGGCGGGTGTAGTCGACCCGGATGAGGGGTGACCGGGTGAGGGCCTCGCGCAGTTCGGGGTCCAGGTTCGGATGCATGGTCAGTATGAGAGCACGACGGACAGGTCGAGGTCCCCGTCGTGCTGGACGAGCAGGATGTGGGTGCGCCGGGCGCCGTCCAGCAGGTGGACCGACGACGCTCGGAAGCCCACCGTCCGCGCCCCGCCCCAGCGGAACCGGACGACGCCCCCGCGCCGGTGCAGGTCCAGGCCATCGGCGGTGGTGGTGACCGAGCCGCCGTAGGGAGCCCTCGTCCCGTCGGTGAAGACGACGGTGTCGGAGGCGCGCAGCACCAGCGGGATCTGCTCACCGGCCGCCGCGGTCGCGCGGACCGACCTGGTCAGCCGCCCGTCGCCGGCCGTCACGGTGGTGACCACCGAGGAGGTGGGGGTGCGGAAGCGGAAGGCGTAGGGGGAACCGCCGAGGAACTCGACGGGCTGGGGGCCGTCGGCGTCGGCGACCTGGCCGGGGAAGACCGTCGCCCAGCAGCCGTGGTCGTTGTCGTTCAGCGACTGGATCACCGTTCCGGCGACCGGGTGCCACAGGAACGCCAGGCCGGTGCGGGAGACGGTGGTGGCCCGGCGCGTCCCGAAGTAGCCGCCCAGGTAGAGGTCGCGCCGGCGGAGGAAGAGGAACTCCTGGCCGAGGTCGGCGCGGCGCTCGGTGAAGTGCTCCGACGCCAGGTACGGCAGCCGCGCGATCGCCTGCCGTTTGGCCTTCCTGGTCGCGAAGCGCTCGCCGTAGAACCCGTGGGCGATGATGCGCGGCGAGGTGTCCTGCTTGACGAGGGCAGGTATGGGCGCGGGGTCGGCGGCCCAGGCCGCCCGGGCGGCGGCGAGGTCCTCGCGCGCCGACAGGAACGCTCCGAGCGAGGGGACGTCCGGGACGAACTGCCCGTTCAGCGCGGTCCGCTCCGGATCGGGCCTGGTGTCGTCGTAGAACAGCGTGCTGGTGCGGGACGACGGCGCGATGTTGGTGATCCAGCCGGATCCGTCAGGCTCGCGCAGCATGTTGTAGCCGAGCCAGTCCGTGTAGGCGGACGCCATGCTGATGAGCCGCGGGTCGCCGCTCTGCCGCCAGCAGTCGGCCAGTTCGGGCAGCATCACCTCGAAGTTGTAGTTCATGTCGGCCCCCGTCTTCTCGTAGAAGAAGCCCGCGGGGCTCTGCCCGTCGGCGGCCAGCCGGCCGATCGCCGTGGTGAACCGCGTGCGCAGGGCTGGGTCCGGGTCCTGTCTGAGGGCGAGGGCCGACCCGGCGAGCCCGGCGGTGACCTGGTTGGAGAAGGTCAGGTCGCTCTGCCAGGCGCTCTCGTTGGACGGGTCGAGGAGCCAGGCCATGGCCTTCCGCAGCGCAACGGTGATCCGGGCACGGCGGGCGGGCAGCGCGTTCGACGACCGCAGCAGCGACTGGACCTTGCTCAGGTAGCCGAGCGCGAACCCCGTCGCGGCCAGGGAATGCTCGCCGGCGGAGTACTCCGGCCAGGAACCGTCGGGGTGCTGCAGCCCCAGGTAGTGACCGAGCGCCGCGTCGAGCCCGGCGAGGAGCGCGGGATCGCCGCCGTAGGGGTTCCAGGAGCGTGTCTTGGCGTAGAACCAGGCCAGGGTCAGCACGTGCTCCTGCACCCGGGCGTTCGTGGCGCTGGCGGGTGTGCGCCACCAGCCGCCGGTGAAGAACCCGTGGTCGGCGCCGCCGTCGGAGATGTCGTTGGTCATCGGGGCGAGCGACACCAGGTAGGACGCGACGCGTTGTTCCGCCGGCGCGATGGCGGCCCGCGCGACCGGGCCGAGCGGGGCCAGGTCGGGCAGCGAGCGCGCGGCGGAGGCGCGGCCCGCGGGCAGCGCGGTGAGCACCGCGGCCGCTCCGGCTCCGGTCAGCAGACCGCGACGGCTGATGTCTCGGGGGTTCAACACCGTGCCAGCTCCTCGGGGGGTGGTGCGGCGACCCTCGCCCTGGGTGACGGCGAAAGGTCCGGCTGGCCGCTGAGTCTCGACCCGGCCGAGAACGGCCGTCAAGGTGATAATGCGAATTACTACAGGGAAGATCAGCCCTTGACAGCCGCCGGAACGCCGCCTGAGAATGAGGCCCGCCGACATGCCAATGCGCATTATCACCAGATTGGGCTGCTACCGACCGTGACCCCACCCAAGCGCCTCACGCAGCAGGACATCGCCCGGATGGCCGGTGTGAGCCAGACGACGGTGTCGATGGTGCTGAACAACCGCTCCGACACCGAGGTGCGCATCTCGCCGGAGACCCGGGACCGGGTGCTGCGCGTGATCCGCGAGACCGGCTACATCGCCGATCCCGCCGCGCGCAGGCTCGCGGAGCGGCGCAACCGGATCATCGGCGTGTTCACCTACGAGGCGGTGTTCCCCTCGGCGAGCGCCGACTTCTACCATCCGTTCCTGCTCGGGATCGAGGAGCGGGCCGAGGACGCGGGGTGCGACCTGCTGCTGTTCACCAGCGCCAAGGCGGCCTCGGGTGAGCGGCGGCGGATCTTCAACGCCGACAGCCGGGTCCGGCTCGCCGACGGCTGCGTCCTGCTCGGCCGCACCGTCGACCGCGACGACCTCGCCCGGCTGCTGGCCGAGGGCTTCCCCTTCGTCTCGATCGGCCGGCGCGACGACGCGGGCGGCCCCGTCCCGTACGTCGGGGTGGACTACCCGCCCGCCGTCCGCGCCCTGGTCGAGCGGGTCACGGCGCTCGGGCACACCCGGCTGGCCTATGTCGGGGCGGGGGAGGGCGGCGAGTCGCGGACCGACCGGATGCGCGGCTTCCGCGACGCCGCCGGTCCCGAGGCCCTCCACCTCCCGGTCGAGGAGGGCGGCCACGCCCGGATCCTGGACGAGCTGAGCGCGGCGGGCGTCACCGCCGCGTTCGTCGAGGAACCGGCCGACGGCACCGCCCTGGCCGAGGCCGCCGAGGCCCGCGGCCTCTCGGTCCCCGGCGACCTGTCGATCCTGGTGCTCGGCACCCCCGACCGGCGGCCCGGCTTCACCGGCTTCCGCATCCCGCGGCGCGAGATCGGCTGGCGCGCCGTCGAGCTGCTCACGGAGATCCTCGAACGGGGCGGAACGCCCCAGGAACTGCTGCCGTGCGAGCCCGTCGAGGGCAGCACGCTCGCCGCCCCCCGCGACCGGAAGGCCTGACGTGCACGAGATCCACGCGGACGCGGTCGTCGTCGGCGGCGGGCTGGGCGGCGTGGCCGCCGCGCTGGCCCTGCTGCGGGCCGGACGCACCGTGGTCCTGTCCGAGGAGTTCGCCTGGCTCGGCGGCCAGCTCACCAGCCAGGCCGTCCCGCCGGACGAGCCGTCGTGGGTGGAGGAGTTCGGCGTCACGGCCTCCTACCGGGCGCTGCGCGAGGGCATCCGGCGCTACTACCGCGATCACTACCCGCTCACCGAGGCGGCGCGGGCGGCCCGCGAACTCAATCCGGGCGGCGGCCATGTCAGCAGGCTGTGCCACGAGCCGCGCGTCGCGGTCGCGGTGATCGAGGCGATGCTCGCCGGTTACCGGGGGCCGGGCCGGCTGCGGGTGCTCCAGCCCTACCGGCCGGTCGCCGCCACCGTGGACGGCGACCGGGTCACCTCGGTGACGCTCGAGGGCGAGGCCGGCGAGGTGGTCGTCACCGGCGCCTACATCCTGGACGCCACCGAGACCGGCGAGCTGCTCCCGCTGACCGGGACCGAGTACGTCACCGGGTTCGAGGCGCGGTCCGAGACCGGTGAGCCGAGCGCCCCCGCCGAGTCCCAGCCGCTGAACATGCAGGCGGTGTCGGTGTGCTTCGCGATGGACCACGTCGACGGCGACCACACGATCGACCGTCCCGCCTCCTACGGTTTCTGGCGCGACTACCAGCCGCCCTTCTGGGGCGACAAGCTCCTGTCCTGGCGCTGCCCGAACCCGCGCACGCTCGAGATCATGGAGCGCTCCTTCACGCCCAACCCGGACGACGACCCGCTCGCCGTCCTGGCCGACCAGCGGATCAGCCCGGGCGACGGCAACCTGTGGACGTTCCGCCGGATCGCCGCCCGCCGCAATTTCCTGCCCGGCACCTACGCCAGCGACATCACGCTGGTGAACTGGCCGATGATCGACTACCTGGAGGGGCCCGCCTTCGGCGTCCCCGACGCGGCGGAGCATCTGGCCGCGGCCCGCGAACTGTCGAAGTCGGTCCTGTACTGGATGCAGACCGAGGCGCCCCGCCACGACGGCGGCACCGGCTACCCGGGACTGCGGCTGCGCGGCGATGTCACCGGCTCCGCCGACGGCCTCGCCCAGGCCCCCTACATCAGGGAGTCGCGCCGGATCAGGGCGCTGTACACCGTCACCGAACAGGACCTGTCGCTGGCCGTGCGCGGCGACAAGGGCGCGGTCTCCTACCCCGACTCCGTCGGCATCGGGATGTACCGGATCGACCTGCACCCCTCGACCGGAGGCGACAACTACCTCGACGTCGCCTGCTCGCCGTTCGAGATCCCGCTCGGCGCGCTGATCCCCCGGCGCGTCGCCAACCTGCTCCCCGCGAGCAAGAACATCGGCACCACCCACATCACCAACGGCGCCTACCGCCTGCATCCGGTCGAGTGGAACGCGGGAGAGGCCGCGGGCGCGCTCGCCGCGTTCTGCCTGGACCGTGCCGCCACGCCCCATGCCGTCCGGGAGGACGAGGCTCTCCTGGCCGACTTCCAGCACCGCCTCACCCGGGACGGCGTCAGCCTGCGCTGGCCCGAGATCGTCGGATACTGAGGAGACCCCCACCCCATGAGACTCCGCGCCCTCGCCGCCGCCGCGGCGCTGCTCGCCGCCGCCGCCGCGTGCGGCGGCTCCTCGCAGGAGAGCAAGGACCCGCACGCGCTGCGCATGACGATCTGGACCTCCAACGAGGCCCACCTGAAGCTCTTCAACGACATCGCCGCCGAGTACAAGAAGACCCACCCCGACATCACCGAGATCAGGTTCGACCCGATCCCGGTCGAGTCCTACACCACCACCCTGACCACCCAGCTGGCCGGGGGGAACGCCCCCGACCTGGCCTGGGTCCTGGAGAGCTCGGCACCCGACTTCGTGGCGTCCGGCGCGCTCGCCCCGCTCACGTCGAAGATCGAGAACAGCGCGGAGCTGGTGCCCTCCACCACCAAGCTGTGGCAGAAGGACGGCGAGCTGTACGCCTACCCGTTCTCCACCTCGCCGTTCGGCGTGTTCGTCAACACCGACGCGCTGAAGAAGGCCGGCCAGAAGTCCCCGCGCAAGCTGATCGAGTCGGGCGAGTGGACGTGGGAGAAGGCCGCGGCCGTCAACGCCGCCGTCGCCGCGAAGGGCGGCAACGGGCTCGTCATCCGCGACTTCGACTACAAGAACTGGGACAACCTCGCCTCGGTCTGGACGGGCTGGGGCGCCCGTGCCTGGAGCGAGGACGGGAAGACCTGCGGGTTCAACAGCCCCGAGATGACCGAGGCGATGACCTTCCTGCACAAGGCGATCTTCACCGACAAGGCGGTGCCGGGCCCCGGCACCACGGTCGACTTCTTCGCCGGCGACGCCGCCATGACGATCACACAGATCTCCCGCGCGTCGCTGCTGAAGGACGCGAAGTTCGGCTGGGACCTGGTCCCGCTGCCGTCCGGCCCGAAGGGGGAGTACTCCGTGATCGGCCAGGGCGGGCTCGGCGTGATGAAGAAGTCCGGGAACGCCGCCGCGGCCACCGAGTTCCTCGCCTTCTTCACCAACCGGGCCAACTCGGCCAAGCTCGCCGCCTACTTCCCGCCGCCGCGCTCCTCGCAGCTCAACGCCGAGACCCTGGCCAAGAGCAACCCGCTTCTCAAGCGCGACCAGCTCGACAAGGTCGTCGTGGCGGGGATCGGCAAGGGCGTCGTCAAGCCCAGCCACACCGGGCAGGCGGAGCTGGCGCAGACCGTCCGGGCGGCGCTCGACCCGTTGTGGACGCCGGGCGCGGACGTGCGGTCGGTGCTCGGCGGTGTCTGCGCGAAGGTCCAGCCGCTACTGGGATCGTGATGGTCGCGACCCGGCCGCGGACCCGGGAGGCGGCGGCCGAGCCCGCTTCCGGGGGCACCTACTGGACGATCCGGCGCCGCGACAACCTCGTCGGCTACCTGATGGTCACGCCCCAGCTCATCGGCACGGTGCTGTTCGTGCTCGTGCCGCTCGGGCTGGTGTTCTGGTACAGCCTCCACGAGTGGAACGTGCTGGCCGGGACGTTCGAGTTCACCGGCGGCGAGAACTATCGCAGGCTCGTGGCCGACCCGGCGCTGCGGTCGGTGCTCGGCGCGACCGCGCTGTTCTCGGTCGGGCTCGTGGCGCTCAACCTGACCCTCGCGCTGGCGCTGGCCGTCCTGCTCGACCAGCGGCTGCGCGGGACCGTTCCGGACCCTGTTCTTCTCGCCCGTCGTGGTCTCGCTGGTCGCCTGGACGATCGTCTGGCAGTTCCTGCTCCAGTCCAACGGCGGGGTCAACGGGCTGCTCGACGCGGTCGGGGTGACCGGGCCGAACTGGCTGCGCGGCGGGTCGACCGCGATGGCCTCGGTCGTGGTCGTCCAGGTGCTGAAGAACGTGGGGCTGAACATGGTGCTGTTCCTCGCCGCCCTCCAGGGCGTCCCGCGGCAGCTGTACGAGGCCGCCGCGCTGGACGGGGCCGGTGCGTGGACCCGGTTCCGGCGGATCACGCTGCCGCTGATCAGCCCGACGGTGCTGCTGACCTCGATCATCACCGTCGTGGGGTCGCTGCAGGTGTTCGCGCAGATCGCGGTGCTCACCCAGGGCGGTCCGGGGACGTCGACCACCGTGCTCGTCTACTACCTGTACCAGCAGGCCTTCCAGTTCCACCACTTCGGGTACGGGGCCACCCTCTCGGTCCTGCTGTTCGCGATCGTCGCCGCGCTGACCCTCCTGCAGTGGCGGATGCGGCGGAAGTGGGTCTTCCATGAGTCGTAGAACGAGACTGTCCCTGTACGGGCTGATGTGCCTGCTGTGCGTGCCGTTCGTCTTCCCGACCTGGTGGATGGTCACCGCCTCGTTCCAGCCAGCCGCGGAGGTGTTCGCCTTCCCCTCGTCGCTGCTGCCCGGCCGGTTCGACCTCGCCGCGTACCGGCAGGCGTCCGAGCTCCAGCCGTTCGCCCGGCAGTACTTCAACAGCCTGTACATCGCGCTGGTCGTCACGGCGGGGACGATGGCCGTGTCGGCGATGGCCGGATACGCCTTCGCGCGGATCCGGTTCCCCGGGCAGAACGTCCTGTTCGTGGTGGTCCTGACCGGGCTGCTGATCCCGAGCGAGGTCACGATCGTCCCGCTGTTCCAGATGTTCCAGAAGGCGGGGATGGTCGACACGCACTGGCCGCTGATCCTCGTGCCGGTGCTCGGGGCCCCGAGCGTGCTGGCGACCTTCATCATGCGGCAGTTCTTCGTCAGCCTGCCCGACGAACTGGAGGACGCCGCCCGGGTGGACGGCCTCGGCCGCTTCGGGACCTTCCACCGGGTCGCGCTGCCCCTGGCCAGACCCGCGCTCGGCGCCGTGGCGATCTTCACCTTCCTGCACTCCTGGAACCTCTACCTGGAGCCCGTGGTGTTCCTGTCCTCGAAGGACATGTTCACCCTGCCGCAGGCGCTCACCCAGTTCGTGGACGCCTACGGCGGGCCGATGTGGAACCTCCAGCTGGCAGCGGCGACGATGTCGACCCTGCCGATCCTGGTGGTGTTCGTCCTGGCTCAGCGCCAGTTCATCGAGGGCTTGGCCCACTCGGGCCTGAAGGGGTGAGCCGCCGGATGAAGCTTTCGTTCACGCATGGTCGCAGGTAGAAGGCAAGTGGGGGCGCAGGCGGTCCAGTGCCTTGGCGGGGTGGGGCTCGGCGGCGAGGGCGGCCATGAGCAGCAGCCGGGCCTTGGGTGCGTTGAGGGACCCGGCGAACACCGCCCCGGCCTTGGCCAGGTCGGCGCCACCGCCGGCCCCGTACACCGGGGTCGCCGGTCCCTCCGCGCAGCGCGAGGTGACGAGCACCGCGATCCCTTCGCGAAGGCAGGTTTCGATCTCCCGCAGCACGCCAGGGGTGGGGTTGCCCGTACCGAGGGCCTGGACGACCAGGCCGCGGGCGCCGGCGGCCCGGCAGGCGGCGATCTGCACCCCGTCGGAGTCCAGGTACACCGGGACGATGTCGACGCGGGCCTCCAGATCGCCCAGTTCGGCGAGCCGGAAACCGTCCGGCCGGGCAGGAGGACGGCGGCGGACGTCCACATGGGTGCCCTGTACCAGGCCGACCGGGCCGTGGCCCGGCGAGGCGAACGCCTCCAGCGCGAGCGTGTGGGCCTTCGTCGCGTACCGGGCGGCATGGATCTGCCCGCCCATGGTGATCAGAGCGCCCATGCCGCGCGTCCGCGGGTCGGCGGCGACGCGGAGGGCGTCGGCGAGGTTGCGGGGGCCGTCGGCGTCCTGCGCGGACGCGTGCCGCTGAGCGCCGGTGCACACCACCGTGCACGCCGGCGGGAGGACGAGGTCGAGCAGGTAAGCCGTCTCCTCCATGGTGTCGGTGCCGTGGGTGACCACGACGCCTTCCACGGCGGGGTCTTCCAGCTCCGCCAGGGTCCGCCGGGCGAGGCGCAGGACGTCCGCCCGGGTGAGGTTGAAGCTGTGCGCCAGCATCACCTCGTGGACCTGGACGGCATGACCGGGGACGAGGTCCGCGCCGTGGACGGCCACCCGGACATCGCCGTCCGGGGAGGGCAGGGAGGCGATGGTGCCGCCGGTGGTGAGGACGCTGACGCTCATCGGGAGACCCTCTCGGCCGGCACCGCGGCGTGCGCCGCCCGCCCGCGGGCACCGCGGGCCAGCACGAAGTAGAGCCCGCCCGCGACCAGGCCGCCCGACAGCCAGGAGAAGTCGGTGTTGCCCAGCGTCCGCGCGATCGGGCCCTGCAATGCAGGCACCGTGCCGAACTGCCACGCCCAGCCCGCAAGCAGCCCGAACGCCAGGCTGACGAGCGCCCTGACGTTCACGCCGCCGTCCCGGTAGAGGGCCGCGACGTCGATCCGGCCGCGCCGGAGGACGAAGAAGTCGACGAGGACGATCGCCGCCCACGGGCTGATCCAGACCAGGATGGACACCATCCAGTGGTCGAACGCCCGCGCGAAGCTGTCGGCCTGCACGAACACCGCCAGCACCGCCGAGGCCACGATCCCGGCCACCAGGGTCAGCTTCCACCGGGCGATCCGGATGCCGACCGACAGCGCGGCGAGCGAGCACGAGTACAGGTTCAGGATGTTGGTCGCCACCGGCCCGTGCATGATCAGAAGCAGGATCGGCACCGCCATGATCCCGAAGGACTCCGCCACCAGGCCGGAGGGATCGGTGCCGCTGCCCGCGCTGGCCAGGCAGGCGCCGAGCGCGGCGAGCCACACGGTCGGGACGTACATGCCGAGCGCGGTGGACCAGAACACCGACCGGTCCGAGGCCGTGGTCCGCACGAAGCGGCTGTAGTCGGCCGAGTAGGGCAGCCAGCTGATGCCCCAGCCGATGCCGATGGCGGTGAGCAGCTGAGTGACCGCGGTGAACTTGTCGGCGGACGTGGTCGCGGTGGCGGCCGTCCAGTTCGGGTCCGCCTGCGCCAGCGCCAGCCCCGTCATGATCAGCATGACGACGACGGTGGCCGGGACGGTGTACTTCTCGAACGTGCGGATCGCGTAGAACCCGTACAGGGCCAGGACCAGCTGGGCGGCCATGATCAGCCCGGCGACCAGGTACCGCGTGCCGGTCCCGCCGTGCACGCCCAGCCGGGCGAGGATCGCGATCACCAGGTCGAGGACCACCCAGGTGTTGACCCCGACCCAGCCCATGGTGAGCAGCCCCTGGATCAGGCCGGGGACGATCGCGCCGCGCCGGCCGAAGGGGCCGCGCCCGAGGACCATCTGGTTCACGCCGGTGCGGTGGCCGATGACGTTGAACAGACCGAAGACCGCGCAGCCCACCAGGTTGCCGAGCGCGACGACCGCGAGGGTCTCGACGAGGCTCAGCCCGAGGGTGACCCCGAGGGCGCCGAGCACCCAGTTGATCGGCGCGATGTTGGCGCCGCACCAGATCCAGAACTGCTGCCAGGGCGTGGAGTCCCGGGATCCGGCCGGAATGGGCTCGATGCCGTGCTCGTCGAAGCGGACCGGCTCGGGCCGGTCCGCGTGCGCGGGGTCGTTGATGGACATGGTTCCTCCGTCCGTGACGTACCGCACACGAAAGCACTGCCGGGGTCCCGGTCAGAAGTAGAGGAACCTCTATCTTTGGACGGCTTCACTGGATAGATTCACAGGGTGTTCACGCTGAAGTCCCTGCTGGACGCCGAGTCCCTCCAGCTTCGGATCCTAGTTCCGGGCCCGCCGGGGGCCCTGGAGGAGCCGGTCGCCTGGGTCCACAACACCGAGCTGCCCGACCCCTCGGGCTACGTCCGCCGGCGTGAGCTGGTGCTGACCAACGGCCTGTGGGGCGACCGGATCACCGCCACCGGGTTCGTCGCCAACGTCCGGCGGGCGCGGGCGGCGGGCATCGTGTTCGGCCTGCGTCCGGAACGGCGCACCACGCCCGGCGAGCTGGTCGACGCCTGCCGCGACGCCGGCGTGCCGCTGCTGGAGATCTCGACGGAGGTGCCGTTCACCGCGATCTCGGAGGCGGTGGCCACGCGCTACGCGGAGGAGCGCCAGGGCGCGCTCGTCGGGATGGTCCGCCGCGGCGACGCGCTGGCCACGGCGATCTCCCGGGGCGCGGGCGCCTCCGGGGTGCTGCGGATCCTGCGCCGCGACCACGAGCTGCCGCTCGCGGTCATCGACCGGATGGGGCGGCTCCTCGCCTCGGCCGGGGCCGAGCTGAGCGCCGAGCAGCTCGGCACGGTGGCCACGGGCCTCACCCGCCGTCCTCCGCCCCTGGAGCTGGACCTGGGCCCCGCCGGGCGCGCGGCGCTCTACCTGGTGGGCGCCGTCGGCGACGTGGACGCGGCGCTGATCTGCCTGCGTCCGGTGAGCGCCCTGACCCGCACCGAGCAGGACGCGCTGGACCAGGCGGCGCGCTTCCTCAGCCTGGAGGTCGCCAAGCAGCAGGCCGTGCAGGCGATCGAGCTGCGGTTCGCCAGCGAGCTGCTGGAGATGGTGCTGTCGGGCGGCAGCCGCGCCGCCGAGGTCCCCGGCAGGCTCCGCGCGTTCGGCGTCGATCCCGACGGGCCGCTCGCCGTGTGGACGACCGCCTTCGCGGGGGAGGAGCCCACCGTGCCCGGACTCGCGGAGGTGGTCGCCGAGTTCTTCGTCTCCGCCGGGATCCCGGTGGTGGTCGCGGCGGGTTCGCAGGACGTGGTGACGGTCCTGTCGTGGCGGCACGACGAGGGCGAGGCGGCGCCCCTCGCCCGCCGCCTCGCCGCCGCCGTGGCCGACCGGTTCCCGCGTCGCCGCCCGGTCGTGGGCCTCGGCGGCACCAGCGCGGGACCCGCGGGGCTGCGCGAGCCCCTCGTCCGGTCACGCGAGGTCTGCCGGGCGCTGCGGCACGCCGGCCGCGGCCCCTCCGTCCGGTCGTTCGCCGAGCTCGGCACCCACCGGCTGCTGCTCGGCATGCAGGACGCGGACACCCTGCGGACCCTGGCCGACGGCGTCCTCGCCCCGATCCGCGAGCGCGACGCCGGGCGCGGCGGCGAGCTGGAGGCCACGCTGCGCGCCTTCCTGGACCACGACGGCCACTGGCAGGCCACCGCGGCGGCACTGAGGATCCACGTCAACACGCTGCGGAACCGGCTGGCCAAGATCACTGAGTTGACCGGCCGCGACACCGCCCGCACCGCCGACCGCGTCGACCTCTTCCTCGCCCTGCAGGCCGCCGACATGGCCTGAGCGTCACGCCCGGCGGCACGGGTCAGTCCGGGTAGACGTCCGGGTCCACCCGCGGCGGGCGGTGCGGACGTGCCTCGACCCCGGGGTCGGCGAGCGCGGCCTCGGCCACGTCCCTGCAGCGGGCGAAACTCACGTCGCCGCACTCACGCGCGTACTCGATGAACTGCCGCAGAGCCATCGCCCGCCCCGGACGCCCGGACAGGAACGGGTGCACGCACAGGTTGAACAGGCACCGGTAGTGCCGCATGCCGTCGAGCTCCGTGCGCCACAGTTCCAGCACCTTGCGCGGCGACTCGATGACCGACCCCACGTCGGGCTCGGGCAGGTAGGCGTACTGCTCCCAGTCGTCCAGTGACCAGTGCACCGGCAGCTCGACGATCTCGCCGGCCGCGGCGCCCACCCGGTACGGCCGGTCATCGCCCATCAGGGACGAGTCGTAGCGCAGCCCGTACTCGGCCACCAGCTCCGTCGTCAGCCAGGAGGCCTCCCACAGCGCCGCCCGGTGCCCGGTGATCTCGATCCCCTGGTCGCCGAACACCTCCAGACCGCGCACGAAGTCCGCGCGTTCCTCCTCCGGGGTCATCGACGTGGCCGGCCGGTGGGCGTAGGAGTGGTGCGCCACCTCGTGGCCGCGCTCGACGATCGAGGCCGCGAGGCCGGGCCGCTGCTCGGCGACCCGGCCCGGCACGAAGAAGGTCGCCGGCACCTCCATCTCGTCCAGCAGGCCGAGGATGCGGGGCAGCCCGACGTCCGGCCCGTAGGCCTGGTGCGACATGGTGCTCGCGTGCGAGGCGTACCGGCCGCCCCGGGCGAGGACCGGGGTCTCGGCGTCCACGTCGAACCCCAGCGTCACCACCGCGGCCGCCCCGCCGTGCCACTCGGCGCTCATGTCCCCGCTCCTCCCGTCGCGCCCGCCCGCCGCCTCAGACCTCCGCACCGGCCGCCAGCCGCCAGCGCCGGACGTTGTCCAGGGTGACCATCGGCGACAGCATCGCATGGTCGAAACGCTCCGGCTCCTTCCCCGCCGCCAGGCGCCGCGGCAGGTCGGGGTGGACGAGCGCGGCCCGGCCGATCGAGACGAAGTCGGCGTGGCCGTCCCCCAGGACCTGCGCGGACAGGGAGGCGTCGTGCATCCCGCCGTTGGCGATCACCGGCAGGCCGCTCACCCGCCGGGCCAGCCCGGTGATGGTGAGCCCGCCGGCCAGCCGCGCGGTGTCGAGCCAGTTCCGCCCCTCGCTGGCGATGTGCAGGTACGTCGCGCCCGCCTCGGCCAGCGCGGTGAAGATCACTTCCGCGTCGTGGGAGCCGCCGGGCCAGCGGTACTGGAAGTCGTTCACCTTGGTCTGCGACAGCCTGACGCCGACGCACAGGTCCGGCCCGACCTCGGCGCGGATCGCCGCGACGACCTCGGCCGCGAGCCGCACCCGGTTCGCGACCGGCCCGCCGTAGGAGTCCTCCCGCAGGTTGGTGTAGTCGGTGAGGAACTGGTCCAGCAGGTAGCCGTTCGCGGCGTGGACCTCCACCCCGTGGAAACCGGCCCGCTCGGCGTTCACCGCGGAGGCGACGAACCCGTCGACGGCCTCCTTGATGTCGGCGGAGCTCATCTCCGCGGGCGCCGGCCACGGGCCGTGCCCGCCGTACTCGGGCATCTTGACCCCCTTCGGCGCCACGGCGGACGGCCCCGCGGTGTCGTCGCGGTAGGGGTTCCCCTGCGACAGCGCGCCCGCGTGCATCAGCTGGGCGACGATGGAGCCGCCGGCCTCCCGCACCGCCGCGGTGACGTCGCGCCAGGCGGCCACGTTCCGCTCGGACACCAGACCGGGCTGGTTGAGGTAGCCCTGGCTGTAGACGGTGTCGGTGAAGATCCCCTCGGTCACGACGAGCCCGAAGCCGCCGCGGGCGAACTCGCCGTAGTACTCGGCCATCTCGGGCGTCGGCGTGCCGTCCGGCGCGGCCGACACCCGTGTCATCGGCGCGACGACCAGCCGGTTGGCGGTTCGCAGGTCACCGATGTTTCCCGGCTCCAGCGCCGGATGCGATGCCTTGGTGCTCATCCTCGGTCTCCTTTGCTCGTGATCGGTCCGGAGCCCGCCCGGGCCCCGTTCACAGGACGTCGATCGCCAGCGGCGTCAGGCCGCCGCCGTTGATGCCGGCCAGATCCTGCGGGCATGCCGACAGCACGACCACGCAGTCCATGGCCGCCTCGAACGTGATCGCGTCGCCCGCGCGGCTCTCGGCCGTCAGCCACCGCAGCCGCCCGGACTCCTCGACCGGGATCCGCATGAACACGTTGACCGGCTGCGGGGTGACGGGCACGGCCAGCCCCATCCCGGCCAGGGCCAGGTCCAGGTTCTGGGCGCACGAGGCATGTCCGGGCGCGCCGAGGGCCTCGTAGCGCGCCGCGTCGCACGCGGCGATCAGCATGTCGTGCGACCCGGGCGAGGTGTCGTCCGCCAGGGTCAGGATCGGCCGCCGGCGGCCGGTGACGAACGACTCGCCCACCTCGGGGAACAGCCGGCTCGTCACGCTGCGGGTGTGCGCGGCGCTCAGATGCTCGCGCGGGTCGTCCGCGGCGAAGGCGAACAGGTCGCCGACCTGCCCGCCTTCCACGTCCACCACCCGGACCCGCTGCCCGCCGCCCACCCGGACCGCCCGGCCTTCTCCCGCGGGTACCACCGTTCGTCCTGTCGTCGCCATGCCGGCAAGCAGACCACCGCCCGCATCGGTCGATCGATAGAGATATCTCTAGTGTTTGGGGCAGATGCTATATGTTCCTCCACGTAGGAGCGGGAATAGGCCGGTGACAGGCACGCGACCCGCCGTCCGCGCACGAGACGGATCGCCGGCCGCGAACGCCCGAAACCGGCGCTGTTCCGGCTTCGCGGACATCTAAGGTGACCTTCGTGGAGGCGATGCGCGAGTTGTCGGAGGCCGACTGGGAGACCCATCGGCCGGCGGTCTTCGGGGCGGCCTACCGGATCCTCGGCACCGTCACCGAGGCCGAGGACGTCACCCAGGAGGTCTGGCTGCGCGCCGCCGCCGCCGACCTGTCCGAGGTGCGGGATCTGCGCGCCTGGCTGGTGACCGTGGCCGCCCGGACGTCCTACAACGTGCTGAACTCGGCGCGCGTCCGGCGCGAGTCCTATGTCGGGCCCTGGCTGCCCGAGCCGCTGCTGACCGGGCCCGACGCCGCCGCCCGGGTCCTCATGGACGAGTCGGTGAGCACCGCGATGCTGGTGGTGATGGAGACGCTCACTCCCGCCGAACGTGTCGCGCTGGTGCTGCACGACGTCTTCGGCTTCCCGTTCGACCGGATCGCCGAGGTGCTCGGCGCCACGCCCGCCGCCGGCCGCAAGCTCGCCTCCCGGGCGCGGGCGAGGGTCGCCGCGGTCGAGGAGCGGCCCAGGGCGTCCAGGACGGAGACCGAACGCGTCCTGAGGGCGTTCCGGGCGGCCGCCGAGGCGGGCGACATGGCCCGGCTCGTCGAGCTGCTGGATCCGGAGGCCGTCTACGTCGCCGACGGCGGCGGCGAGGTGACCGCCGCGCGCAGGCCGGTCCGGGGAGCCGAGCGCATCGCCGTGCTGGCGGTCAGGCAGGTCGAGATCCGGCGGCCGGACGCGTTCTCGATCATCGAGGTGAACGGGCGGCCGGCCCTTGCGACCTACCGCGGCGGCGAGCTGGTCTGGCTCGACACCGTGGAGATCGCCGGCGGGCGGATCACCGCGCTGCGGAGACTGGCCAATCCCGAAAAGTTCGTGCACATCGGTCACATCTGACGCCGCCGTCTTGACTCCCTGCCGACCCCCTTCCGATCCCCCCGGGGGGCGAGGCTGAGAGGACGGAACGATGGCCCACGTTGTGATCATCGGTGGCGGATTCGCGGGCGTGTGGAGCGCGGCGGGAGCGGCGCTGGCGCGGCGGAACGCCGGCGCGGACCTGCGCATCACGCTCATCGCGCCGGACGAGCACCTGGTGCTCCGGCCGCGCCTGTACGAGCCCGAGCCCGACCTGGCGAGGGTGGACCTCGGCAGGATCCTGGCGCCGATCAGCGTGGACCACCGGCGCGCCCGGGTGAGCACGATCGACACCGCCCGGCGCGTGGTGGTGGCAGGCGGTGAGGAGATCGCCTACGACCGCCTGGTGCTGGCGGCGGGAAGCGCGCTCGTCCGGCCACGGGACCTGCCCGGCGCCGAACGGCTCTTCGACATCGACACCCTGGAGGGGGCCCGGCGGCTCACCGCCCGTCTGCGCGGCCGCAAGGACTGCTCAGTGGTGGTCGTCGGAGCCGGATTCGTCGGCCTGGAGGCCGCGACCGAACTGGCGGCCCGCGGCCGGGTGCTGCTGGTCGACCGGTCGCCGGTGATCGCGCAGCCGCTCGGTCCCGGCCCGCGCGAGGCGATCGAGGCGGCGCTGGACGGGCTGGGCGTCGAACGCCGCCTCGGCACGTCCGTGGCGGAGGCCGGCGACCGGCACGCCGTCCTGTCCGACGGCACCAGGGTCGAGGCGGACGCGGTGGTCTGGGCCGCGGGAATGCGGTCCAGCGGGCTCACCCGGCAGATCTCCGACCGGCTCGACCACCTCGGCCGGGTGCCGGTGGACCGGTGGCTGCGCGCCCTCCCCGAGGTCTTCGCCGCCGGCGACACCGCCGCGGCGGCGTTCGACGCCGGCCACACGGTCATGCAGGCCTGCCAGCACGCCACCCCGCTCGGCAAGGTCGCCGGGTACAACGCGGCGGCCGACCTGCTCGGCGTGCCGCCGCGCGACTTCACGCCCGGGCCGTACGTCACCTGCCTGGATCTCGGCGCCGCCGGGGCGGTCTTCACGCGCGGCTGGGACCGCCGGGTGATGGCCTCCGGCCCGGAGGGCAAGGAGATCAAGCGGCGGATCAACCAGGCCATCCACCCGCCGGTCGACGACGCCGAGAAGATCCTCGCCGCCGCCGACCGGGTGTACATCGCGCTCCCGTTCTTCCCCCGCGACGAGGAGACCGCCGCATGAACCAGGGCGCCCCGGGTCAGCGGGACGTGACCCGGAAGGCGGCGCCCAGCTTCGCGGTGGAGCTCGCACCCGCGTACACGTTGATCGTGCCGGGCTCCACCACGAAGCGGCCCCGGTTGTCGTAGAAGCCGACGTCCTGCCTGCCGAGCTTGAACGTCACCTTCTTCGACCGCCCGGGGGCGAGCGTGACCCGCTGGAACCCGCGCAGCCTGCGCACCGGCTGGGAGATGCTCGCGACGGGGTCGTTGATGTAGAGCTGGACCACCTCGTCCCCGCTGCGCCTGCCGGTGTTCCGGACGTTCACCGAGACCGCGATCTCGCCGTTCGCCGGCATCGTCGCCGAACTGAGCTCAAGGCCGGAGATGGTGAACGTGGTGTAGCTGAGCCCGTGGCCGAACGGGTAGAGCGCGTCGCAGTGCGGCAGGTCGCGGTACCGCGAGTTCCACTTCACGCCCGGGTCGCAGGGGCGCCCGGTCGGCTCGCGGTTGTAGTGGATGGGGATCTGCCCGAGCGTGCGCGGGAACGACACCGGCAGTTTCCCGCCGGGATTGACCTTGCCCAGCAGGACGTCCGCGACCGCGTTGCCGCCCTGCACTCCCGGGAACCAGGCCTCCAGGATCGCCGGGGCTTTGGAGGCCACCGTGGACAGCGTCAGCGGGCGCCCGTTGACCAGCACGACGACGAACGGCTTGCCGGTCGCCTTGATCCTGTCCAGCAGCCGCTCCTGCAGCCCCGGCAGGCCGATGTCGCTGCGGGACGCGGCCTCCCCGCTCTGGTTGCTGGTCTCGCCGAGCACGAGCACGACCTGGTCGGCGTCCTCGGCCGTCTCGACGGCCGCGGGGAAGCCCGCGTCGGACCCGCACTCGTCGGCGGGAGTGTTGTCCGGCGGGTCCTTGGCGATCATCTCGCAGCCGGCGGCGAACGTGGTCCGCGGGTTCTGCGCCTTGAGGCCCTCGTAGACCGAGACGGCGTCCTCGTCCCGGCCCTGCCCGGACCACGGGCCGAGCATGTCGTGCCGGGAGTTCCCGAGCGGACCGATCACGGCCGTCTTCTTTGCCGGGTCCAGCGGGAGCGCGCCGCCGTCGTTCTTGAGCAGGACCATCGAGCGCCCGGCCGCCTTGCGCGCGGCCGCCACGGCGTCGGGGCGCAGCTGCGCCGCCTCGGCCTTGGACGGGTCGACGTAGGGGTGCTCGAACAGCCCGGCGCGGAACTTGACCCGCAGGATCCGCCGCACCGCGTCGTCGATGCGCCGCATGGAGATCCGGCCCTGGGCGAGCAGCCCGCGGCCGTTGTCGCGGATGGTGGTGCTGACCATCTCCGAGTCGGTGCCCGCGTTCAGCGCGGCCTCGGCGGCGCCGGGACCGTCGGCGGCGACGCCGTGGCCGCAGGGGCCCTCGTCGGGCTCCTTCGGCGGGCAGGCGCGCAGCTCCGCGACGGCGGTGTAGTCGCTCTCGATGAAGCCGTCGAACTTCCATTCGCGCTTGAGGATGTCGGTCTCGATGTACCGGTTGGCGCATCCGGGCACGCCGTTGAGGCTGTTGAACGAGCACATCACCGTGTCGGCGCCGGCGTCGATCGCCGCCTTGAACGGCGGCAGGTAGAGGTTGCGCAGCCGCTGCTCGGACATCTCGGTGGTGCTGTAGTCGCGGCCGCCCTCCGGCTGGCCGTACGCGGCGAAGTGCTTGGGGCTGGTGACGACCTTCCCCGGCCTGCCGTAGTCGCCGCCCTGCGCCGCCTTGACCCGGGCGGCGGCCATGACCCCGTTCAGGTACGGGTCCTCGCCGCCGCCCTCGACGATCCGGCCCCAGCGGGGGTCGTGGGCGACGTCGACCATCGGGCTGTAGATCTGCTTGATCCCGACGGCGGACGACTCCCGCGCGCCATAGAAGGCGTCGTCGGCGGCCACGGCCGGGTCGAAGCTGCTCGCCGCGCCGAGCGGGACCGGGAAGACGGTGCGGTAGCCGTGGATGGTGTCGTAGGCGAACAGCATCGGGATCTTCAGCCGGGACTGCTCCACCGCGATCCGCTGCAGCCGGTTGATTTTCACCGGGTCGGTGAGGCTGAAGACCGAGCCGAGCCCGTTGCGGGCGTCCTCGTCCGTCACCTGCGCGTCGGAGAGCAGCTGGATCTGCTGCAGCTTCTCTTCCAGGGTCATCTTGGCGAGCAGCGCGTCCACCCGGTTCTCGATGCCCTGGCCCGGCCGCTGCACCGGCTGCAGGAGTTGCTCGTTGCTCGCCCACGTCGTGGCCGAGGTACCGCCGGCGGTGAAGGCGAGCAGCACCGTGAAGGTCGTCGTGACCGCTGCCAGGCGTCTCATCCGGCCCATACCTGCTCCCGGTTCGGGGGCGCCGGTGCTGGGCGCGGCGCCCGGGTTCGTCCCCCGGAAACGGCGTGCGTTCACACGAGTGGTCCAGGCCACTGGTCTGGCGAGCGTGATCATGTGGAGCGAACCACGGGCGTCCGATGTGTGTCAAGGGACTGCCGGGCCCGCTGAGGGAGCGGTGACCGCGGCGGCCGTGCGAAGGGAACGGCGCGGTAACCCGTCGCGGGGCATCGGGCGTCTCCCCTATGAAAGTGATCATGCAGCAACCCCCGCGGGAAGAGGCGTTCATGAGTAGACGGCGAAGGATCGTGGGAGTGGCGGCGGCGGCCGTGCTCGCCGCGCCGGTGCCGGCGGTCACCGCCCGGGCTGCCGAGAACTGCGAGCTGCAGGCGGCGGCGGGCGACCCCGCCGCGGCGGTCGACGGGCAGGCCCGGGCCGGCGCGGTCCAGGTGCGGTGCGGCGACCGGTGGCTGACGGTGCGGCAGGGCGCGGGAGGCCTGGGTGAGCGGCCCGAGGCCGGCGACCGGTTCGGCGCGTCGGTCGCGGTGGCCGACATCGACCGCGACGGTGCCGCCGACCTGGTCGTCGGCGCGCCCGGGGAGAACGACGGCGCCGGCGCGGTGCACGTGGTCTTCGGTCCTGGGCGGGACGGGCAGCCGGCGCCGATCACCCTGCGGCAGGGCGGCGGCGGAGTGCCCGACCGGTCCGAGGCGGGCGACGGCTACGGGTCCGCCGTGGCCGCGATGGGCGGCACGGTGCTCGTCGGCGCGCCGGGCGAGGACCTGGGCGACAACGAGGCCAAGGCGGACGCCGGCTCCGTCCACGTGGTGTCGATCAGCGACGGCCGGGTGGGCGGCGTCACGGTGCTCGACCAGGACCGGCAGGACTTCGACGGCACCGTGGAGGCCGGCGACCGGTTCGGCGCGTCGCTCGCGGCGGGCTCGTTCGACAAGCCCACCGCGGTGATCGGAGTGCCGGGCGAGGACGTCTCGGACAAGAAGGACGCCGGGATGATCCACATCGTCGAGGACCCGGTCGTGGCGATCGAGGAGACGGGCATCGGCCAGGACTCGGCCGGGGTGAGCGGCGCGTCGGAGCCCGGCGACCGGTTCGGTGCGAGCGTCGCGGCGGCCTGGGACCCCTCCCTGCCGGTGCGCGTCGTCGCCGGGGCGCCCGGCGAGGACCTCGGCGACGCGGCGGACGCCGGGATGGTGACCGTCTTCGGCTACGACGGCCGGCAGGCCACCGAGGTCCTGGCCGTCCACCAGGGCACGGCCGGGGTGCCGGGGGCAAGCGAGGACGGCGACGGGTTCGGCGCGAGCGTGGCCGCCGGCGTCATCGAGTCGGCGTCGCTGCCGGGCCCGGAGGTGTCGGTGGCGATCGGCGCGCCCGGCGAGGACGTGGGCGACCTGGCCGACGCGGGCCGGGTGCACGGGGTGCAGGTCGGGGCCTTCCCGCGGGTGGACGGGGCCATCACCCAGGACACCGACGGCCTGGGCGAGGACCCGCGCGCGGGCGCCCGGTTCGGCGCGGCGCTGGCGTTCGGCCCCGGTGCGGCGCGCGTCGTGGCCGGCGCCCCCGGCCACGCCGGCAAGGGCGCCGCGCACGCGATCCCGTGGCGGGCGCTGTTCGGCACGACCGTGGTGGCGGACAACTGGTTCGCCGGCCGCGACGGCGTGCCGGACGTCGGGTCGGCGTTCGGGTCGAGCGTCGCCTCGGACCCCGCCGCCGGATAGCGGGCCGCCGAGGTCGGCGGACGATGGAGCCGCATGGGGATGTGCACGGCCCCATGCGGCTCCGCCGGTCTTCGGTTCGCCCATGGTGTGCGCTCTGGCGGGCGCGGCCGGCGATGCGATACTCGGGGGCATGCGTGTGGGGTTGGCCCATCATTTCGGCTGGGCCGTGGCCGTCGCGGCATCGGCCGATCACCGGGTGGCGGACCGCCGGCGGATCGAGCTGGTCGAGCCCGGCGTACCGGAGGCGCCCGTCCACCACCTGGCCGTCACCGTCACCGACGCCGAGGCCGCGGAACTGGTGGCCCGGGTCCGGTCGTCGGCGGCCCGCGCGACCGCGGCCTCGCTGGACGACCTCGCGTCAGCGCTGGGGGAGCCGATCGTCTCCGTCTCGCTCCGCGCCTGGCCGCCGGACTTCCCCGAGGACATCGCCGTCCAGCGCCGCGTGCCGTACGAGAGCCGCGCGGACTCCGTCATGTACCGCCAGGTCGTGGCCGAGGCGGCGCAGGCGCGCGGATGGGCCGTCCACCTGTACGAGGCCAAGGACGTGGAGAGCCGGGCGGCCGCGATCCTGGGCGCGAGAGCCGAAGAGGTCCTCCACGGCCCGCGGGCGAGGCTCGGACCGCCCTGGACGAAAGACCACCGGATGGCGCTCGCGGCGACGATCGTGGCCGCCGGGCTTCCCGTCGTACCGGGTGCACTGGAGGCGTCGCCATGACCACGTTCGTCGTCGTCGGGGCGGGCCTCGCCGGAGCCGCGACCGCCTGGCAGCTGGCACGGCGCGGCCACGGGGTGACCGTGCTGGAGCGCTCCGCACCGGCCAACGCCCAGGGCAGCTCGCACGGTTCCGCGCGGATCCTCCGCTACGGCTACCCCGACCCGTTCTACGCCCGGCTGGTCGTCGAGGCGCGGGCCGAGTGGGACGAGCTGGAGCGCCTCAGCGGCGAGCGGCTCATCACCCCGACGGGGTCGCTCGACTTCGGAGCGGGCCGGGACCCGGCGGCCCTGGCGTCGGTGTTCGAGGACGTCGGGGTCGAGCACGAGCTGCTCACCACCGCCGAGGCGGCCGCGCGCTGGCCGCGGTTCAGCTTCGCCGACGACGGCGCCGGCGTGCTGTGGCACGCGGCAGCCGGGGTGATCGACGCCGAGACCGCGGTCGCGGCCATGCTGCGGCTGGCCCGGGACGACGGCGCCCGCGTCGAGACGAACTGGCTGGTGGCCTCGGTGGAGCGGGCGGGCGCCGGCCATCGGGTGCTCAGCTCAGACGGGCGTGCCGAGGAGACCGAGGCCGTCGTGGTCACCGCAGGCGGCTGGCTGCCCGACCTGGTCGACGGGCTTCCCCTGCCGGAGGCCTTCCGGGCCGCGATCCCGCCGCTCCAGGTGATGCAGGAGAACGTCTTCCACTTCCCCTACCGGGACGCCCCGCAGGAGCCATGGCCGACGTTCATCCACAAGCCGCCGAGCATGCTGGTCTACGGCCTGCCCGGCGGGCGCGACGCCGCCCTCCCCGACGGCCGGTCGGGCCTGAAGGTGGCCGAGTACAACGGCGGCAGGCCGATCCGGAGCGCGGCGGCGCGGAACGGCGCGATCGACCCGGCCAACCGTGAGCGGGTCATCGCCTACGTCCGGGAGACCCTGCCCGGCCTCGTTCCCGAGCCGTACGCCGAGACGACCTGCCTGTTCACCAACACCCCGGCGGAGGACTTCGTGGTCGACGGCGCCGGCGGGATCACCGTGGCCTCGCCGTGCTCCGGACACGGCGCCAAGTTCGCGCCGCTCGTCGGCCGGATCGTCGCCGAGGCGGCGTCGGGTGAGCGTCCGGCCCCGAAGCGCTTCCAGGTGGGCGCGGCAGGGGAGAGCCTTCTGTAGCCGTGACGGCACGGTCGGTGACTCCGTGCCGGGGCAGACTGCCGGTGGGGTCGGCGAGTCCGCGACGACCGTGGAGGCCCCGTGGTGGAGGACAGGAACGCGATCTTGTGGGGGGCCGCCCCCGAAAGGCTGAACGGCTCGGACTTCCCGGCGATGGACCGGCGGTTCGGCCCGCTCACGATCCGGAGGAGCTACCAGCCGGCGGCCGCGGGGATGCCCGCGAGCTGGGCGGAGTGCAACGGCGGCGCCGACGTCGAGAAGCGGGCGTCCTGCTGGTCGGGCAAGCCGCCCGTCGCCGCGATGGCCGACGGGTCCCTCGACCGGCGGACCCTGGCGTTCCTGCGGTCCATCCCGCGGAGCCACGTCGCGTTCGTCAGCATCTGGCACGAGGGCGACGCCAAGATCAGGCGAGGGGAGTTCTCGGCGGCGGCGTACAAGGCGGCGCTCCGGCGGTTCTGCCGGCTCGTCAGGCGGGTGCAGGCCGAGGGGCGCCCGCGCCTGTACACCATCCAGATCCTCACCACCTGGAGCGGAACCTCCCCGTCGGCGGGCACGACGTACGCCGACACCTGGCCCGGCGACGGGCTGGTGGACTGCTTCGGGGTGGACGGCTACTCCCACGTCGGGAGCGGGGCGTCCCTGTGGGGCCCGGCCGTGCGGTTCGCCCGGTCCAAGGGCATCGCCTGGGCGGTCCCGGAGATCGGCTACGGCAGGACCGGCACCCAGGACGTGCGCTGGATGCGGGACCAGATCGCCTACCTGACCAGCACGCCGGGCGGGGGCGGGCGTTCGAGGGCCGCGTTCGCGTGCTGGTTCAACACCGACGGGCCGATCTCCACACCGACGCCGGGGACCAGGTCCTCCTGGCTCGCGGCGGCGAGGGCGGCCAGCCAGGCCTACCACAGCGACCACACGTCCTTCGTCCTGTAGCCCGGGATCGCGGACGTTGCCGTGACTTGAACCCGCCATGACCGGACGCGCGTTTGGCGATGCCCGATCCCGCGTACGGTGACGGCATGGCGTCCGTCGTTTCGCGGCAAGAGGTCATCGACGTGGCCACCCGGCTCTTCAGCGAACTCGGCTACGACGGGACCTCCGTGCGGCTCATCGCGGACGCCGTGGGCGTCACCCCCGCGACGATCACCGAGGTGGCCGGCGACAAGCGCGCGGTCTACCTGGAGGTGATGCGGCAGGCCTTCGAGGCCGAGCGCGTCATGCTCGACAAGGTCGTGTCCGAGACCGAGCCCGGGCGCGGCGCCGTCCACCACATGATCGACGCCTACCTGGACTTCCATCTGGCGCATCCGCACAACCGCCTGCTGTGGGCCCACCGCTGGGTCGCCGACGCCGCCGACATCACCGAGCTGGAGGACCGGTACGCGCGGCCCCTGATGCACATCGCCGTCCGCCAGATCCGCGACGTGGTGCCGCCGGACGTCAACCCCTTCTACATGGTCGGCACGATGGTCTGGTGCGTGCACGGCTACCTGGGCTCGGGGCTGCTCCAGAAGTCGCCGGGCATGCGCAGGTCCGACGACCCCCGCGCCGTCGCCTCCTTCCGAACGCACATGCACGTGATGATGGACCGGCTCCTGACCCCCCGCGACCCCGGAGAGCCCGACCCGTCCTGAGGCCCGGCCGGACATGGCCAGGGTCCCCGCGGACGCCTCGCGGGACCGCGGCCCCGTCCGGTGCCTGGGCTCGCGATCCATGGGAAGCCGCCGCTGTCAACGGCGAAGATCGCCGCTGCGGGCGCCCACTTGGCGTCGCAATCGCCATGGCCGCCCTCCCGGCCTGCTGCTTGTCTCGTGATCTGCCGGGTGATCAACCGGCCGATCCCCGGAGACGGGGGTCGTCCGCCGCCTCCGGGAGACAAGGATGCCCAGGACTCGCCGGACCAGGGTCACCGCGCTGGCCGTCACCGCGACCCTCCTCACCGCGGGGCTCGCCGCCCCCGGCCGCGCCGAGCAGCCGCCGCCGCGCCCCGTGCCACCGGGAGAGCAGCCCGAACCGCCCGACCGGGACGCCCGGACCGGCAGCCTGGCGCCGACCGGCGGGCAGCGCGGCGCCGCCCGCGGCGTGACGGTGCGGTGGAACAGGCTCGGAACGCCCGCCGCCGTCACCGCCGCCGGGCCCCTCGCCACCGGCCTTCCGGACGATCCGGAGAAGGCGGCGCGCGCCTACCTGACCCAGCACCGCGACCTGTTCGGCCTGGACGCCGGCGCCGTGAGTGCGCTGGAGAAGGTCGCGGTCAACCCGATCGGCGAGGGCGCGGCCGTGCTCCTGCGCCAGCGCTTCGGCGATCTGCCCGCCGGGTACGACGGCCTCGTGGCGGTCGGCGTGACCGGCGGCAAGGTCGTCTCGGTCACCTCGACGCTCTCCCGCGACGGCGCCGCCCCGGCGCCGGCCACGCTCTCGGAGAAGGAGGCGGTGAACGCGGCCGGCCGCGACGCGGGGATCACCCTCTCCGCGGACGGCACCCGCAAGGTGCGGCTCGTGGCGGTGCCCACGCCCGAAGGCGTCCGCAGCGCCTACCAGGTGACGCTGATGGACGCCGCCGGCGCGGAGCCGAAGGCGGTCACGTCCTACGTCGACGCCCGCACCGGCGCGGTCCTCGTCCGGGAGAACCTCGTCGACCACGACAGCGACAACCCGCGCTGGGCGGTCTTCCCCGCCACCCCGCCCGGCGACTACTCCTCCCGCGACGCGCGGCAGATCTGGTGCTTCGCCCCCGCCCGGGGCTGCCGGTACGTCCCCGGCGGCGACCCGTCCAGCGGCCGGCCCTGGGACGCCGCCCCGGCGACCGGTGCCTCGACCACGACCAGCCTCGGCAACGCGGCCCGCTCGTACGACAACCGCGCGAGCGACGACCCGTTCACGGTCGGCACCCGTACCAGCGCACCCAAGGCGGACCGCAACTACCTCTACCCCTGGAAGAACCAGTGGTACAGGAGCAAGTGCGACCCGGCGACGCTGGACAGCCCGCAGGAGGCGGACCTCGAACCGGCCATCTCCAACCTGTTCGTCCAGCACAACCGCATGCACGACTGGTCCTACCGGCTCGGCTTCACCGAGTCGGCCTGGAACATGCAGGTCGACAACGGCGACCGCGGCGGACGGGGCGGCGACCCGGAGCAGGGCAACGCGCAGGCCGGGGCCCGGTTCCCCACCATCCGCGACAACGCCAACCAGATCACGCCGCCCGACGGCACCCCCGCCATCTCCAACATGTACCTGTGGCAGCCGATCGCCGGCGCGTTCTACTCGCCGTGCGTCGACGGCGACTTCGACATGAGCGTCATCGGGCACGAGTACACCCACGCCATCTCCGGCCGCATGATCGCCGGACCGGACGCCGGGTGGAACGGGCCGCAGGCCGGGGCGATGAACGAGAGCACCTCCGACCTGTTCGCGGTGGAGTACCTCAGCGAGTACGGGCTGCGGTCGCCCGGCCGGACGCCCTTCGTCGTCGGCGGCTACGTCACGGGCGAGCCGCGCAGCGGGATCCGCAACTACGACATGAGCCGGAGCCCCCTGAACTACGCCGACCTCGGCTACGACCTCGTCGGCACCCAGGTCCACGCGGACGGCGAGATCTGGAGCGCCACGCAGTTCGACCTGCGGCGGGCGTTCGTCAAGCGCTACGGCTCGGGCAGCGCCTCGCTCCAGCGCAGGTGCGCGGACGGGGCGGTGCCGGTCGCCAAGTGCCCGGGCAACCGCCGGTGGGCCCAGCTGTCGTTCGACGCGCTGCTGCTCATGGCCACCGGCGCGGTCAGCTACGTCGACCATCGCAACGCGCTGCTGGCCGCCGACACCATCCGCTTCGGCGGCAAGGACCACGAGCTGATGTGGAAGGTCTTCGCGCAGCACGGCCTCGGCGAGGACGCGGCGAGCAACGGCCCCGCCGACGCCGACCCGGTGCCGAGCTTCGCCTCGCCGGTGTCGCGCAACGCCGAGCTGACGCTCAGCCCCCGCGGTGACGCCAAGGGCGGCAAGGTCCGGCTGTACGTCGGCGACTACGAGGCGCGGGCGGTCCCGGTGGCCGACACCGACCCGGCGACGCCGCTCGGGGACTCCTTCTCCATGATCCCCGGCCGGTACTCGTTCGTCGCGGTGGGCGAGGGCTTCGGGCACAAGCGGTTCACCGCCACGATCAGCAGGTCGGGGACCCTGCGGGTGGACATGTCCCGCAACCAGGCCGCGGGCGCCAACGGCGCCACCGCCACCGGCGACGGCCTGTCCCACCCCGGCCTGCTGGACGAGACCGAGGCGACGAACTGGCAGTCGGTCGAGGCTCCGGTCGCCGGCCGCCAGGTGACCGTCGACCTGGCCGGCGACCGGCCGGTCAAGGTCGGGCGGGTGCAGGTCAGCGCGATGCTGCGGCCCACCGTCGCGGGTGACCCGGAGGGCCCGAACACCGCGCAGAACCGCTTCAGCGCGCTGCGCGCCTTCCGGCTCCTGGCGTGCGACGCCACGAAGGCCGACTGCTCGCAGGCCGGCTCCTTCCGCACCGTCTACACCAGCCCGCGCGACGCGTTCCCCGCCGACCGGCCGCGGCCGACCGCGCCCGACCTCACGCTGCGCTCGTTCAACCTGCGGGACGTGAAGGCGACGCACCTCCGGCTGCAGGTGGTGTCCAGCCAGTGCACCGGCGCCCCGGCGTACGCGGGGGAGCAGGACAACGACCCGCGGTCCAGCACCGACTGCGGCACCGCCAGCCCCCGGGCGGGCATCGTCCGCGCCGCCGAGCTGCAGGCCTTCTCCAGGTAAACGCACCGGGCCGAGGGGGGCGGGGACGCGGTCCCCGCCCCCGCCCGCGCGGAGGGCGCCCGGGTCCGGCGCGGGCGGGCCGTGTTGTCCCCGGGTAACACCCCGGATACCTTTCTGTCCATGACCACGACGGCGAGCAGGCCGGGGCCCGGATCGCGGCGCGACCCCGGCCGCCGCCGCGCCCTGCTGGAGGCGGCCGACCGGGTGATCCAGCGGGAGGGCCCGGAGGCGTCCATGGCCGCCATCGCCGCGGAGGCGGGGATCAGCAAGCCGATCCTGTACCGCCACTTCGGCGACAAGAGCGGCCTGTACCAGGCGCTCGCCGAGCGGCACACGCGCAAGCTGATCAAGGGCATCCGGGACGAGTTCTCCCGCGGCGACCCGATCCGCGACCGGACCCGCTCCACCATCGACACCTACCTGGCGACGGTCTCCAAGAACCTCAACCTCTACCGGTTTCTCATGCACCGGGCGAGCGCGGAGGACACGGCCACGCACAGCGCGATGAGCACGATGATCCGGGACGTGAGCCGGGAGCTCGCCGAGGTGATGGTCGCCGAGGGCGAGCTGCCCGACCGCACCCGCGCCTACGTGTGGGGCCACGCGATCGTCGGCATGGTGCAGACGGCCGGCGACTGGTGGCTCGACCACGTCGACGAGGTGCCGCGCGAGACCGTCGTGGACGGCCTCGTCGACCTGGTCCTCGGCGGGCTCCCGGCGGCGGCGTCCGGCGCCCGCTCCGCGGACGAGCCCGGCTAGCCCCGCGCCGTCGACTCCGCCGTCAGCGGGGCGCGGTCGTCCCGGCGGCGTCGGCGAAGTGGCAGGCGACCGCCTGGGGCAGCCCGTCCCGCGGGACGAGCCCGGGCACCTCCCGCTCGCACACCTCGGCCGCCATGTAGCAGCGGGTCCTGAAGCGGCATCCGCTCGGCGGCGCGGCGGGGGAGGGCACCTCCCCGCGCAGCACGATCTCCCGCGCGGCGCCGTCCCGGCGGTCGCGCACGGACGGCGCCGCCGACAGCAGCGCCCGCGTGTACGGGTGCTGCGGGTCGCCGAACACCTCGGCGGCGGTGCCCCGCTCCACGATCGTCCCGAGGTACATGACGGCGACATCGTGGGCGATGTGCCGGACGACGTCGAGGTCGTGGGAGATGAACAGGTACGCCACGCCCAGCTCGGACTGCAGGTCGGCGAGCAGGTTCAGGATCTGCGCGCGGATCGACACGTCCAGCGCCGACACGGCCTCGTCGCACACGATCAGCTTCGGGCGCAGCGCCAGCGCGCGGGCGATGCTGACCCGCTGGCACTGCCCGCCCGACAGCTCGTGCAGGTGCCGCGACCCGTGCCCGGCCGACAGCCCGACCACGTCCAGCAGCCGCGCGACCTCGGCGTCCTCCCGCTCGCGCGGGACGATCCCGGGGTGGACGCGCCAGCCCTCGGCGATGACGGCGGCCACGGTCATCCGCGGGTTCAGCGACGTGTAGGGGTCCTGGAACACCATCTGCAGGTCGCGGCTCATCCGGCGGCGGCGCCGGGCCGGGACGGACGCCAGGTCGGCGCCCGCGAACTCGATGGTCCCGGCGAAGGCGGGGCGCAGCCCCACGACCGCCCGCGCCAGCGTGGACTTCCCGCAGCCGGACTCGCCGACGACGCCGAGCGTGCGCCCCGCGCGGACGGCGAGGTCGATCCCGGCGACGACGGGCACCCGCCGCCGCCCGAACCCGTGCCGGCCGGGCCGCTCGTAGCCCGCCTCCAGGCCGCTGACCTTGAGCACGGTCTCGGTGTCCTGCGCGGTGGCCGTCATCGGGGCTCCTCGGGGCTCTGGGAGGCGGTGACCTCGGCGGAGTGGTGGCAGGCGACGGCGCGCTCGCCGTCCTCGGCGAGCGGCGGGTCCTCCTCGCGGCACACCTCCGTCGCGAACGGGCAGCGCGGATGGAACGCGCAGCCGCCCGGCGGGCGCCGCGGGTCCGGCGGCACGCCCTTGATCGGCTTGAGGCGGCCGTCCGCCCCCGCGTCCGGCATGGCCTCCAGGAGCCCGAGCGTGTAGGGGTGCGCGGGACGGGTGTAGACGGCGTCAAGCGGGCCCCGCTCGACGATCCGCCCCGCGTACATGACCGCGACGTCCTGCGCCACCCGCGCCACGACGCCGAGGTCATGCGAGACCAGCAGCGTCGCGAGGTCCGCCTCGCGCTGCCGCCGGGCGAGCAGCCGCAGGATCTGCGCCTGGACGGTGACGTCCAGGGCGGTCGTCGGCTCGTCGGCCAGCAGGACCGACGGGCCGAGCGCCAGCGCCATCGCGATCACCGCGCGCTGCCGCATCCCGCCGGAGAACTCGTGCGGATGGTCGCCGTAGCGGGTCTCGGCGTCGGCGATGCCGACCTCGCGCATCAGCGCGACGGCCCGCTCCCGGGCCTCCCGGCGGCCGAGCCCGAGGCGCCGCCGGAACGGCTCGGCGATCTGCCGGCCGACGGCGAAACCGGGGTTCAATGCCGCCATCGGATCCTGGAAGACCATCGCGACGCGGCTGCCGCGCACCTCGCGCCACCGCCGCGCCGAGAACCCGCCGGTGTCCTCGCCGTCCAGGACGACGCTGCCGGACGTGACCTCCGCGCCGGGCGGCAGCAGCCCGATCAGCGCGAGCGAGGTCAGGCTCTTGCCGCTGCCGGACTCGCCGACCAGGGCGAGCACGCGCCCGCGCCGCAGCCGCAGGTCCACGCCCCGCACGACGGGGGTGACCCGGCGGCCCGACCGGAACCCGATGTGGACGCCGCGCAGCTCGGCGGCGGTGTCCCCGGCCGCCGGGTTCTGCGCGGGGTGGACGGCTGGAACGGTCATGTGCGCCTCTCAGGAACGTGCGCCATCAGATCTGGGCCCGCGGATCGGCCAGGTCGCGGAAGGCGTCGCCGACGATGCCGACGCCGGTGACCACGGCCGCCAGCGCGAGCGCCGGCATCGTGGAGATCCACCAGGCGGAGCCGAGGTAGTCGCGGCCCGCCGAGACCGTCGCGCCCCACGACGCCTGGTCCGGCGGGATGCCGAGGCCGAGGAAGCTCAGCGACGCCTCCGCCACCATGACCAGGCCGATCTGGACGGTGGCGGCGACCAGCAGCGGCTGCCAGCAGGACGGCAGCACGTGCCGGAACAGGATCCGCAGGTGCCCGGCGCCGAGCACCCGCGCCGAGTCGACGAACTCCAGGTCCCGGGTGGCGAGCGCGGACGCCCGCACCACCCGGGCGAAGATCACCCAGCGGGTCACGGCGAGGGTGATGACGATGTTGGTGACGCTCGGCCCGAGGACGCCGGCGATCAGGATGGCGAGCAGGATCGACGGGAACGCCAGCTGCATGTCCCCGAAGCGGGACAGCACGGTGTCGGCCCAGCCGCCGAAGTACCCGGACACGAGCCCCACCACCAGGCCGGCGGCCCCGCCGATCAGGACGGTGGCGGTGCCGACCAGCAGCGACACCCGGCTCCCGGCGAGCAGCGTGGTGAGCATGTCCCGGCCGACCTGGTCGGTGCCGAGCCACGCCACCGACCCGTCGCCGAGCCGCGACCCGGGCGGCAGCAGCCGGTGCGGCAGGTCCGTCGCGACCGGGTCGTAGGGCAGCAGCATCGGCCCGAACACGGCCGCCAGGACGAACACGCCGACGATCCCGAGCCCGGCCCACGCCCGCGCGGGCAGCCTCCTTCTCCGCCGCCGGACATCCGGCGCCGCGATCGCGGCAGGAGCAATGGCACTCATACTTCCTCCTTGTGGGGGGCGACCCCCACGCCCCCCCGGTTCGCCTCGCTCATGCGTTCTCCGGAGTGAGACGAGGATCAAGCGCGACACAGAGGACGTCGACGAGCAGGTTCAGCACGATGTAGGAGACCGTGATGGTCACGATCGCCGCCTCCACGACGGCGTAGTCGCGGTTGGTGATCGCGTCGACCATCAGCGAGCCGATGCCCGGCCAGGAGAAGACGACCTCCACGATCACGGCGTTGGCGATGAAGTTGCCCATCAGCAGCCCGAGGACGGTGACGACGGGCAGGGCGATGTTGCGCGCCACGTGCACGTACATCACCGCGCCCTCGCCGGTGCCCTTCGCGCGGGCGGTGCGGACGTAGTCCTTGCCGCTCTCCTCCAGCGCCCCGTTGCGGACGAGCCGCGCGAGCCAGCCGACGAAGGGGAGCGCGAGCGTCACCGACGGCAGGATGACCGCCTCCGGCCCGCCGCCCGCGGTGCTCGGCAGCCAGTTCAGCTGCCGGGCGAACAGCAGGATCAGCACGATCCCGAGCCAGAAGGACGGCACCGCCTGGCCGATCAGCGACCCGGTGGAGACGGTCCAGTCGAGGACGCCGCCGGGCCGCCGCGCGCACAGCATGCCGAGCGGGTAGCCGGCCGCGAGCGTGATGACCAGGGCGAGCGCGGCCAGGGACAGGGTGGCGGGGAACCGGTCGAGGACGGCGCCCATCGCGCCGCCGCCGAGCCGCCACGAGTCGCCGAAGTCGCCCCGCAGCACCTCGCCCATGTGCGCGATGTACTGGCGCCACAGCGGATCGTCGAGACCAAAGTCGGCGCGCACGGAGGCGAGCTGCGCGGGGCTCGCGTCCGGCCCGAGGATCAGCGTCGCGGGGTCGCCGGGGACGACGCGGACGACGACGAAGACGAGGCTGATCGCGCCCCAGGCCACGATGAGCGCCTGGCCGGCGCGCCTGAGCAGGAACCGTCCCATCAGCCGCCTCCAGCCCGGGACGACGCGCGCACGACGAGCTCGGCGGGCAGCAGCGTCTGCCGCGGTGAGCCCGCCGCTGCCTCGCCCGACATCCGCTCGAGGAGCCGGTCCACGGCCGTGGCGCCGACGTCGGCGGCCGGCAGCCGGACGGTGCTGAGCGGCGGCGCGAGGTAGGCGGCGAACGCGTGGTCGCCGTGGCCGGCGACCCGCACGTCCCCCGGGATGCGCAGCCCGTGCTCGGTGAACGCCCGGTACACGCCGAGCGCGAAGTAGTCGTTGCCGGCCAGGACGGCCGCGCCCGGCTCGATGCGCGCGGCGAGCTCCCGCCCGATCTCGTAGGAGTCGACCGGGTCCCACGGCTGCGAGCTGGCCTCGCGGCGCCGCGTCGGGACCTTGACCATGTGGTCGTCGCGGACCGTGACGCCGTGCTCGTCCAGGACCGTCCGGAACCCCCGGACGCGCTCGGCCACCGGGGAGATGTCCAGGTCCTCCTCGACCAGGTACAGGTCGCGGGCGCCGCCGGCCACGAGGTGCTCGGTGGCCTGCCGGGCGCTGTCGTAGTAGTCGACGCCGACGAGGTCGGCGTCCAGGTCCGGCAGGTCGCGGTTGAGCAGGACCACCGGCGTCCCCGACTTGCGGAGCCGCTCCCAGTGGTCGGACCCGTGCTGGACGGGCACGGCGAGCACGCCGTCCACGCCCCAGCGCATCAGCTCGTCCACGACGCGGCGCTCGTTCTCCACGCTGTCCTCGGTGACCATCAGCATCAGCGCGTAGCCGTGCACCCGCCCGCGCTCCTCGATCGCGCTGATCAGCCGGGCGTAGAACGGGTTGGACGGGTTGGTGATCACCAGGCCGATCGTCATCGCGTTGCCCTGCACCAGGGACCGCGCCATCGTGTTCGGCACGTACCCGAGCCGCTCCGCCTCGGCCCGCACCCGCTCGCGGGTCTCGGCGCTCACCGCGTCCTTGCCGGAGAGGGCGCGGGACACGGTGTTGACCGACAGGTCGAGGGCGGCGGCGATGTCGCGCAGGGTGGCCCTACGGCGGGGGGTCATGGGGTCCTCCTGACCGTGGACAGGTCGGGCTGGTTGTTCGCGGCCGGGGTGAAGCCGGTGAGCCCGCTCCGCAGCCCGTAGGCGGTGGTGAGCGTGGCCGGGAAGATCCCGACCGCGTCGTCCCAGATGGTCTTGCACGCCTGGGCGTACAGCTCCTCGCGCCGCTTCGCGTCGGCGGACTGCCCCGCCTCGGCGAGCACCTTGTCCAGCGCCGGGTTCTTGTAGCCCATCCGGTCGGCCTTGGACGTGTAGAGCCGCCCGAGCGTGAACGCGGCGTCGCCGGTCGTCACCGTGTTGGTCTGCAGCTCCATGTCCCAGTCGAGGGAGTTGAGGCGCTGCAGCCACTGGGCCTTCTCGATGCTCTGCGGGGTCACCTTGACGCCGACGGCGTCCCACGCGGAGATCATCGACTGGGCCAGCTCGCGGGCGAGCGGACCGGTCGCGTCGAACCACATCATCGTGGTCTCGAACCCGTCCCCGAGCCCGGCCTCCCGCAGCGCCCTGCGGGCCGCGTCCGGGTCGTGCCCGTACGGCGGCTGCCCGGCGTACCCGAACACGGTCGAGGGGATCGGCGCGCGCATCCGCTCGGCGCCCGCGCCGAACAGCCTCCCGACGATCTCCTCCAGGTCGAGCGCCTGCCACATCGCCCGCCGGACGCGCGGGTCGGTGAAGGGCTTCCGCCCGCAGTTGAACCACGTCAGGTAGTAGGTCCAGCTCGGCACGGTCTCGACCCTGACGCCGCGCTCCCCGCGCACCTCGGCGAGCTGGTCGGACGGGACGGGCCACAGCAGGTCGACGTCCCCGTTCCGCAGCGCCGTGATCGCGCTGGAGGTCTCGGCGATGAACGGCATCGAGATCCCGGGGAGCCCGGCCCGGCCGCCCCAGTACCCGTCGAACCGGGCCAGCTCCACGGCGGTGGACGGGGTGAACCCGGTGACGCGGAACGGTCCCGAGCCCACCGGCCGCCGCTTCTGCGCGGGGTCGGCGACGAGCCGCGCCGGGACGATGAACAGCAGCGTCAGGTTCACCGGCAGCGTGCCCATCGGCCCGTCCGTCACGAACGTGACGCGGTGGTCGCCGTCCGCCCGCGCGGACTTCACCGTCGCCCACAGCGCGGACTGCGCCGACTTCACCGCCTTGGTCCGCTCCAGGCAGGCGACGACGTCCCGCGCGGTGAGCGGGCTCCCGTCATGGAAGCGGACGCCGGGGCGCAGCTCGAACACCCACGTCGTCTCGTCCGCCCGCCGCCAGGACGTGGCGAGGCCCGGGACGAGCCGTCCGGCCTCGTACCGGACGAGCGTGTCGAACACCAGCCGCTTGACGATCAGCGAGGCCTCGTCGACCGCCGTCCCCGCGTTGTAGGGGTCGAGATCGGTGACCGGCTGCCCGAACGCGGCCCGGAGCGATCCGTCCGGCGCGGCCCCGGCGCCGCCGGGCCGGCCGCAGCCGCCCAGCGCCACCGCCGACGCGGCCAGGCCGGCCAGGGCGAGGAACTCGCGCCTGCGCACGTCCATGACGGTCCCCCCTCAGCTCTTCAGCGCGAGGTAGATCATCACCTTGGCCGCCGCCTCGGCGCCGTCCCCGGCCTCGCCCTCGACGGCGCCCTTCAGCCGCAGCCAGCCGCCGAACCCGGACGACTCCCAGGTGGCCAGGTCGCCGGACACCTCCCGCTCGGCGTCGAGGTCGCACCAGTGCAGCCCGTCGGGGGAGACCTGCGTGGTCACCCGCATCCGGGTGCCGGTCCCGGTCCGCTCCAGCGTCCGGATGAACCAGCGCGCCTCGGCGGCCCACGCCACCTCGTAGGGCTCGGTCGCGAACTCGCCCGCCAGGGTGCGGTTGCGCTCCAGGACGGCCGTGAACGACTCGCGCATGCTTCCGGGGCTCCTCACCAGTCCACCGAGATCAGTACCGAGTCCAGGTACAGGAAGTTGCGCACGTCGGTGTGCGTCCTGACCGAGACGTAGAAGTTGAGCAGGTTCTGCAGGGAGCCGTACTCCTCGTCGTACGGCGGGACCGGCACGTCCCGCATGTCGTACACGGTGTCGTTGACCTGCAGCTCGACGTTCGACCTGGTGCTCGTGTCGATCACCCAGCGCACGTAGTGCCAGTTCACCTTGGTCGGGACCTCGTTGTAGCAGAGTTCCTGCGGTCCGCCGAACGGCTTCCAGTCGGCGGGGTCCGGGGCGGTGAAGTCGGCGGTCGGCGGCAGCTTGATCTTGCCCTCGAAGTGCTCGCGCGGCGTCGGCTCCGGCACCGTCGGGTACACCCACTCGCGCCGGAGGTCGTTCTCCACGTCGGTGTTCAGGTACCGGGCGACGCAGTGGTACCGGACGCCGTCGCAGATGTCGGTCGCGATCGTGAACGCGCCGAACTGCTGCTCGGACGGGTGCAGGTTCGCGTCCCACGGCCCGGCCCCGGCCTTGCCCGCGGCCTGGTTCTCCTCCGACGCCGCCTCCGTCTTGAACGTCAGGTAGGCCTCGAACTGGACGCGGCCCCGTCCCGCCATCGTCAGCCGGCGGATCGCGACGCCGGTGTGGCCGGCGAGCGGTCGGGTGGCGACCTTCAGCGCGTACGTCCCGGACATCGCGCCGTGCGTGCCGACGTCGAAGAAGGTGCAGGAGCTGAGCTGCGGCGGCCGGAAGTCGCGCATGTGGTCGTCGACGGTGTCGAGGTTCCCGTGCCCGTCGTAGTTGCCGAGCAGCTCGATCCAGCCGTGCGTCCCGGTGTTGAAGTCGTCGTGGACGAGGATCCTGTCCAGCGGGTCGAAACGGGACAGGGCGGGGTCGGCCCGGCGGAGTTCCGCGGCCAGTGACCGCTCGCTCGCGGGGATCGTCATCGGGTTGGCTCCTGGATCCTGACGGTGGCGTGCATCATGTTGTGGTCGGAGCGCAGCAGGTCGCGCGGCTCCCCGGCCTGGGCGGTGGTCTGCGGGACGAGCGTCCACTGCAGGACGCGGGTGCCGTTCCTGACGAAGATGTGGTCGATCTTGTCCGCCGACCTCGGCAGCGGGATCTTGCCGCCGTTGAAGGAGGCGTACTCCTCGCCCGTCCGGCGGTTCGCCGGCGCGGCCTCGAACGCGTCGGCGTAGCCGACGTCGGCGAACGCGTCGTGGGCGCTGTGCCCTTCCTCCTTGGACGCGGAGTTCATGTCGCCGGCGAACACGATCGGCAGCCGCCGCGTGTACGCATTGTCCCGGGTGAGGTACTCGGCCGTCCGGCGCGCGTCGAGGTAGCGGACCTCGTCCCAGTTCTTCGTCCAGCCGTTCGGGTCGGTCGCGCCGTTCTTGCGGTACTCCAGGTGCATGTCGACGACGACGAACCGCATCCCGGTGCGCAGGTCGCGCAGGGTGTTCCACGTCATGGTCTTGCCGTAGATCTCGGTCGAGTCCGGCAGCCACAGCAGGTCGTGGGGGAGCGCCCTGCCGCGCTCGTCGAGGTGGGAGAAGCGGCGGGCGTCGTAGTAGGTGAACCGCCCGGCGCCCGACTTCAGCGGGTAGCCCTCCTGCGGGTGCCGCGTGCCGGCGTAGTCCGCGGGGGCCTCCGCGTACCCGCGGGCGCGCATCGCCGCGGTGAGCGGCGCGCGGAACGACTCGACGTCCACGCCCGGCTGAGTCGGGGTCGCGTTGTTGCCGATCTCCTGGGTGACGACCACCCCGGCGCGCGCTCGGACGATGTCGTCGGCGACCCGGGCGGCGCGCCCGTCCGCCCAGGGGGCCAGCTTGGTCGCGCAGTCGCGCCCGATCGTGTCGACGCACTCCTGCTCGGTCGGCAGGCAGCCGTGCCCGCAGGTGTTGTAGGTCGCGATCCGCAGGTCGAGCCTGCGGTGCGCGTTCTGCGCGGCCTGCACGCCGCCGGCGGGGACGAGCAGGGCTCCGTGGACGAGCAGGGCGGCGAGGGCGGCGGTGGCGGTCCTGAGCGCGGGGCGGGCGGGGGGACGGGGGGTCCTCATGCGCGGGGGCCTTCCGTTGTCGACTGAGTCACATTAACGTTAACGTGATCGTTCACAAACCATGGATGTTCACCCGTCCGCCTGTCAAGAGCCGAAAAGAAGACGACCCGGCCGTCCGCGTGAGCGGACGACCGGGCCGTCTGCGTGGCCGGCGGGCGCCGGTCAGGTGCTGGCGGACAGCTCCAGGTCCTTGACCTTCGGGTCGCCCTCGTCGGCGAGGTAGTCCGACCCGCGGGTCGCGTCCTCCCCGTCGGCGAGCTTGGCGGCCTTGCAGACCACCGTGCCGACGACCGCGACCGCCGCGTTGACGGCGAGCGCCAGCATTCCGGCGTAGACCGTCATCTTGGTGTCGAGGCCGAGGTCGTTCAGCGGGTAGGCCGAGCCGCCGAAGTGCTCCTTGCCCTTCGCCGGGTTCGGGATCTGGTACAGCATCCACAGGCCCGCGGCCATGCCGCCGGCCCAGCCGGCGATGAGCGCGCCGCGGTGGAACCAGCGCGTGATCAGCCCGAGCGCCACCGACGGCAGGGTCTGGAGGATGATGACGCCGCCGATGAGCTGCAGGTCGATCGAGAACTCCGGATCGAGCGCGAGGATGCACGCCACCGCGCCGGCCTTGACGATCAGCGAGACCAGCTTGCTGACGGTCGCCTCCTCCTTCGCGTCGGCGTCGCGGCGGATGTACTCCTTGTAGATGTTGCGGGTGAACAGGTTGGCCGCCGCGATCGACATGATCGCCGCCGGGACGAGCGCGCCGATGCCGACGGCGGCGAACGCCACGCCGGCGAACCAGTCCGGGAACATGCGGTCGAACAGGACCGGGACCACGGTGTTGGTGTCGGCCTTGCCGTCGGTGGTGACGGGCGTGACGCCCGCGCCGATGGCCATGTAGCCGAGCAGCGCGATCAGGCCGAGCACGAAGCTGTAGGCGGGCAGCGCCGCCATGTTCCGCTTGATCACGTTGCGGTTCTTGCTGGCCAGCACGCCGGTGATGCTGTGCGGGTACAGGAACAGGGCCATCGCCGAGCCGAGCGCCAGCATGGCGTAGTTCAGCTGGCCGCTGCCGGCGATCGTGATGCCGTCGCCGGGCGCGGGCGTCTTGTCGAACTTGTCCTTCGCCGCGTCGAAGATGTCACCCCAGCCGCCGAGCTTGGCCGGGATGTACAGCACCGCGACGATGATGACCAGGTAGATCAGCACGTCCTTGACGAACGCGATGAGCGCGGGCGCCCGCAGGCCGGACTGGTAGGTGTAGGCCGCCAGGATGACGAACGCGATGATGATCGGCCAGTGCCCGTTCACGCCCATCGCCTTCAGCACCGCCTCGATGCCGACGAGCTGCAGCGCGATGTAGGGCATCGTGGCGACGATGCCGGTGATCGCGACGACGAGGGCCAGCGTCGGCGAGCCGAACCTGGCCCGGACGAAGTCGGCGGGCGTGACGAAGCCGTGCACGTGCGACACCGACCAGAGCCGGATCAGCACGAGGAACACCAGCGGGTACACGATGATCGTGTACGGGACGGCGAAGAAGCCCGCCGCGCCCGCGCCGAACACCAGGGCCGGGACGGCCACGAAGGTGTAGGCGGTGTAGAGGTCGCCGCCGATCAGGAACCAGGTGATCCAGCTGCCGAAGCTGCGCCCGCCGAGCCCCCACTCGTCGAGGTTGTGCATGGTGTCGGGCCGCCGCCACCGGGCGGCGACGAAGCCCATCCCGCTGACGAGCAGGAAGAGCACGGCGAATACGGTGATCTCGGTGATGTGGTCGCTCGCCATCGGCTCAGCCCCGCTTCTTCGTCATCTGGTAGACGATGACCGTGCAGGCCACGCCGAGCGGGATGAAGGAGAGCTGGATCCAGTAGAAGGCGGGGAAGCCGGCCAGCCGCGGGCTGTCGCTGTTGTAGAGGAGCGTCAGCAGCGGGACCACGACCGGGACGACCAGCAGCCAGTTCCAGGCGCTCCGGTCGGAGCGCGCGTCCCCGGGAGGGGGCTGGTCCGGGGCCGGTTCTTTGTTTGTGTCGGGAGCCAAGGGGTCCTCCTCGTCTCGCCCGCGCACGGTCCGTCCGGTTCGCGAAACGGGGGCCGTGCCCGGGTATGCGGCCGGGTGAGCCTACACACCCGCGGATCACAGCTCGATCTCGGCCGCGGTACGACTTGGATGGATCGGTCCATTGCGGGAACGTCCAGGTCAAAGCCGGATACGGCCGGTCAGGGGATGGTCAGGGGGCGGTCAGACGGTCCGCTCCGCGGCGGTCTTCGGCTCGTGCCGCACGTCGGTGGGCAGATCCAGCTCGCGCGTCCACGCGGCGAACTCCACCAGGATGCCGTCGGGGTCCTTGAAGTAGATCGAGCGCACGAAGACGCCGTCGTGGTTCTCCGGCGCGACGCCGAACTCGCTGTCGTCGTGGTTCAGCAGGACGCCGACGTCGACCCCCTTGGCGATGAGGCGGTCGCGGTACTCCTCGATGCGCTCGGGCGGGACGTCGAACGCGATGTGGTTCATCGACCCGACGGCCGACACCAGCTCGCCCCGGTCGGGCAGGTCCTTCGGCGCGGACACACCGGGGACCGGCTCCGGGGCGTCGGGGAACCAGAAGAAGGCCAGGGCGTCGCCGCCCCCGCAGTCGAAGAAGAAGTGCTGCCCCCACCCCATCGGCAGCTCGATCGTCTTGATCAGCGGCATGCCGAGCACGCCCTCGTAGAAGTCCACCGTCCGCTTCATGTCGCTGCAGACCAGCGCGAGATGGTTGACCCCGCGCAGCTCGAACTCGGTGTTCTTCCTGGTCATGGGGCGCCGCTCCGTGCCGTAAGTGATCCCTTGCCGCCGGCTCCATGGTAACCTCGGCCGCATGCGAACCGCAGCCTCCCGGTGGTGGTGGCGCCGCTGAGGCGGCGCCGGTTCGTGCGTGTTCCAGACCAGGCGACCGTCCTCACCCGGCGGTCGTTTTCTCGTTTCGCCGTCTGGGTGGGGCCCGACATGAGGGGCCACCACGGTGGAGACCGTCTCACAGCAGCCGCTGACCAGCGATTTCGTCACGGCCGGGGGCGTACGGGTGACCCGTACGGCGATCCCGGTCGACTCCGAGCGCAAGTCCAGCGTGCTGAACGCGCTCGTCGCCGCCGTGGGCGGGCGGCGCGGCGGGGTGCTCAGTTCCGGCATGGAGTATCCGGGCCGCTACAGCCGCTGGCACATGGCCTACGTCGATCCCTGCCTGGAGATCGTCGCCCGCGGCCGGACGGTCGCCGTCCGGCCGCTGAACGGGCGCGGCCGGGTCGTCCTGCCGGCGCTGGCCGAGGCGCTGCGCGGCACCGGTGAGGTGCGGGCGGACGAGCCCGATCTGTTCGAGGTCTTCGTCCCGCCCTCGGAGGAGTTCTTCACCGAGGAGGAGCGCAGCCGCCAGCCGACGGTCTTCACCGCCGTGCGCGCCGTGGTCGACCTGTTCCGCTGCGACGACCCGCACCTCGGCCTGTACGGGGCCTTCGGGTACGACCTGTCGCTGCAGTTCGAGCCGCTGCGAACCCGCCTGGAGCGGCCGGACGACCAGCGCGACCTCGTCCTGCACCTCGCCGACGAGATGGTCGTCGTCGACCGCAAGCGCGAGACCTCGCACCGGATCTCCTACGACTTCGAGGTCGGCGGGGCGAGCACGGAGGGGCTGCCGCGCGACACCGAGGCGACGCCCGTCCGGCCGCGGGCCGAACTGCCGGCCCAGCCCGTCCCCGGCGTCTACGCGCGGATGGTCCGGGAGGCCAAGGAGAAGTTCGTGCGCGGCGACCTGTTCGAGGTCACGCCCGGGCACGCGATGTACGGGCGCTGCGATGCGCCCGCGGCCTTCTTCGAGAGGTTGCGGGAGACCAACCCCGCGCCCTACGAGTTCCTGTTCAACCTGGGCGACGGGGAGTACCTGGTCGGCGCGTCGCCCGAGATGTTCGTGCGGGTCACCGGGGACCGCGTGGAGACCTGCCCGATCGCCGGGACGATCAGGCGCGGTTCCGACGCGCTGGAGGACGCCGAGCAGATCCGCACGATCCTGTCGTCCGCGAAGGACGAGTCCGAGTTGACGATGTGCACCGACGTGGACCGCAACGACAAGTCGCGGATCTGCGTGCCCGGCAGCGTGCGGGTCCTCGGCCGCCGGCAGATCGAGATGTACTCGCGGCTGATCCACACCGTCGACCACATCGAGGGTCGGCTGCGCCCCGGCTTCGACGCGCTGGACGCCTTCCTGACCCACATGTGGGCGGTCACCGTCACCGGCGCGCCGAAGGCGTGGGCGATGCAGTTCATCGAGGACCACGAGGAGTCGCCCCGCCGCTGGTACGGCGGCGCGGTCGGCTTCGTCGGCTTCGACGGCTCGATGAACACCGGCCTCACGCTGCGGACCGCGCAGATCCGCGACGGCGTCGCGACCGTCCGGGCCGGGGCGACGCTGCTGTACGACTCCGACCCCGACGAGGAGGAGCGCGAGACCCACCTGAAGGCCAGCGCGCTGCTGAGCGCGCTCGCGGCCGCGCACCGGCCCGCCGGGGCCGCCGTTGCGGAGGAGGCGCCGCTTCCCGGGCAGCCCGGCGACGGCCTGAAGGTGCTCCTCGTCGACCACGAGGACTCGTTCGTCAACACGCTCGCCGACTACTTCCGCCAGCACGGAGCGTCCGTGGTCACCCTGCGGCACGGCTTCCCGGTGCGGATGCTGGACGAGCACGCTCCCGACCTGGTCGTCCTGTCGCCCGGCCCGGGGCGTCCTGAGGACTTCGGCACCCGCGCGCTCCTCGACGAGCTGGACGCCCGGGGCCTGCCGGTCTTCGGCGTCTGCCTCGGCCTGCAGGCGATGGTGGAGCACGCCGGCGGCGAACTGGCGCTGCTGCCCGAGCCGTCGCACGGCAAGCCCGGCCAGGTGAAGGTCACGGGCGGCGAGCTGTTCGCGGGCCTGCCCGACGACTTCACCGCCGCCCGCTACCACTCGCTGCACGCCACCCCCGACCGGGTGAAGGGCTTCCAGGTGACGGCGGTGACGGGCGACGTCGTGATGGCGATCGAGGACCCGCGGCGGCGGCGCTGGGCCGTCCAGTTCCACCCGGAGTCGATCCTCACCGCGGCGGGCGGGGCGGGCCACCGCGTCGTGGCCAACGTCCTGAGCCTGTGCCGGCCCTGAGGGCGGCCGTCCTCCGAGTGGATCCGGCCCTAGTTCCGAGGCACTAGAGGACGGTGCGCGGAATGGTCCTGAAGGTCCTGTCGCGGCTCAGGGGGCTGGGGAAGACTGGGTTCCGGCCACATCGCGCGGCACCGACCGGCGTGGATGATCGCCGTTATCCGGGCGCGGGAGGGAGGGTCCGCCCTCCCTCCCGCGTCCAAAATGGGCTTTTTGGACATCCCACTCCTAATTGGGTGTTTCTTGGCGTTCTCCGGGGGGACCCCCGGAACCATGATGACAATCCTGTGGCTCATCGCGGTGATCCTGGTGATCGCCGGCATCTACGTGATCCTCGCCCGGCGCGACCTGATCTGGGGCATCGTGCTCATCGTCGTCGGACTCCTCGTGGGGCCCGGCGGGGTGAGCATCTTCACCTGACCGAAAACCGCGCGGTCGGGACGAAACCCTGACGTGACCTGTCAGGGTTCGGTGCCAGCATCGTCCCCATGAGCCGTGCACTGACAGGAAAGACCGCACTGGTCGCCGGGGCGACGCGCGGGGCGGGGCGAGGGATCGCCACCGAGCTCGGCGCCGCCGGCGCGACCGTGTACGTGACGGGACGGTCCACCCGGGAGCACCGGTCGGAGATGGACCGTCCCGAGACGATCGAGGAGACCGCCGAGCTGGTCACGGCGGCGGGCGGCGAGGGCATCGCCGTCCGAGTCGACCACCTCGACCCGGCGCAGGTCGCCGCGCTGGTCGCTCGCATCGACGCCGAGCGGGGCCGGCTGGACGTGCTGGTCAACGACGTGTGGGGTGGCGACCACCTCTTCGAGTTCGACAAGCCTCTGTGGGAGCAGTCCCTCGAGGACGGCCTGCACATGCTCCGCCTGGCCATCGACACCCACGCCATCACCAGCCACCACGCCCTGCCGCTGCTGATCCGCGAGCCCGGCGGCCTCGTCATCGAGGTGACCGACGGGACCGCCGACTACAACGCCAAGTACCGCAAGGACGTCGGGTTCTTCTACGACCTTGCGAAGAGCGCCGTCATCCGGATGGCGCTCGCCCAGTCGGAGGAGATCGCCCCCCACGGGGCGACGGCCCTCTCCCTCACGCCCGGCTGGCTGCGCTCGGAGGCCATGCTCGACCACTTCGGCGTCACCGAGGAGACCTGGCGCGACGCCACCGAGAAGGTCCCGCACTTCGCGATCTCCGAGTCGCCGGTCTACGTCGGGCGCGCCGTCGCCGCCCTCGCCGCCGACCCCGACCGGGCGCGCTGGAACGGGGCCTCCCTGTCCAGCGGCGGGCTCGCCGAGGTGTACGGGTTCACCGACGCCGACGGCAGCCGCCCCGACGCCTGGCGGTACATCGTCGAGGTCGAGGGCCCGGGCCTGCCCGCCGACGTCACCGGCTACCGGTAGGACCCGGGTCCCGCGGGGACGCCGCCCGGTACAGCTCCGCGAGCCGGGCGGCGTTGCCGGCCATGCGCTCCCGCAGCTCCGGCGGAGCGAGCACCTCGACCTCGGGGCCGAGCCGCATGAGCTGGGACTCCGCGACGACCGCCGATTCCACGGGCAGGGCCGTCACCACCCATCCCCGCTCGTCCGGCGGGCCGGCCTCCTCGGCCGCCCGCCGGGCGGCGTACGGCTCGACGGAGTACCGCAGGGCGCGCATCCCGGCCGGGCTCAGCCGCACGGTGACCTCCTCGCGCAGCAGCGAGCGCACGAACACGCCGGCCTGCTCGGCCCAGTGCGCGGCGAGGTCGAAGCCCTCGTCCCGGTCGAAGCGCTCGCCGGTCGGCCGCACGGCGGTGACGCGGTCCACCCGGTAGGTGCGGGTCCTGCCGCCGACCCGCGCGACCAGGTACCAGGTGCCGTTCTTCAGGACGAGCCCGTACGGCTCGGCCGTCCGCGCGACCTCGGAGTCCTTGCGGCGGTAGCGCAGGTCGACGGTCTCGTCCTCCCAGACCGCGCGGGCGAGGTCGCGCAGCAGCGGCGGCGGGCCCGTCTCGCCGAACCAGCCGGGCGCGTCCAGGTGGAACCGCTGGCTGGCACGGGCGGGCGCGTCCCGCATCGAGGCGGGCAGGGCGGCGAGGACCTTCAGCTCGGCGGCGGCCAGCGCCTCCGCGCGGCCCATGTCGCCCGCCGGTCCGGGCAGCCCGGACAGGAACAGCGCCTCGGCCTCCTCGCGGGTCAGCCCGGTGAGCCGCGTCCGGTACCCGCCGACCAGCCGGTACCCGCCGCCGCGCCCCTGGTCGGCGTAGACCGGGACGCCGGCCGCCGACAGCGCCTCCATGTCGCGGTACACCGTGCGCTCGGAGACCTCCAGCTCGCGCGCCAGCTCCGCCGCCGTCATCGTCTCCCGAGACTGGAGGAGGAGCACCGCGGAGATCAGCCGAGCAGCACGCACGGCACCATCCTGCCCCATCGTGGGGCGTTCTTGACAATTTCCTGGGAGATTCGTCGGGTTCGGCTGTCCCGGCAGGTCGGCGGACTGTTAGCTTCGCGGCGTGCCTACCGAGAACACCACCACCGCGGCGTTCATCGACGCCCTCCCGAAGGTCGAGCTCCACGTCCACCTCGTGGGCTCCGCCTCCGTCCCCACCGTCCTCGAACTCGCCCGCCGCCACCCGGACGGGCCGGTCCCCGTGGACGAGCGCGAGCTGCGCGCCTTCTACGAGTTCCGCGACTTCCCGCACTTCGCCGAGGTGTACGAGGCCGTGTCCAGCCTCGTCCGCACCCCCGAGGACGTCGGGACGCTCGTCTTCGGCGTCGCCCGCGACCTCGCCGCGCAGAACGTCCGGTACGTCGAGCTGACCGTCACCCCGTACACCCACCAGCGGGCCGGGATGCCGATGCCCGCGGTCACCGAGGCCCTCGACCACGCCGTGCGCGAGGCCCGCGACCGGCTCGGCATCCGCGTCGCCTACATCTTCGACATCCCCGGCGAGTTCGGTGCCGAGGGCGCCCGCGGCACCCTCGACCACGCGCTGCGGCACCCGCCGGAGGCGCTCGTCGGCTTCGGCATCGGCGGCATCGAGCAGATGCGCCCGCCGCACCGGGACGCGTTCCGCGACGCGTTCGCCGCCGCCCGCGCCGCCGGGCTGCGCAGCCTCCCGCACGCGGGGGAGATGTCCGGCCCGGAGACGATCTGGGAGGCCATCGAGGGGTTGCGCGCCGAGCGCATCGGACACGGCATCAACTGTATGGACGACCCCCGCCTCATCGAGCATCTGCGCGAGACGCAGCTGCCGCTGGAGGTGTGCCCGACGTCCAACGTCTGCACCGGCCAGGTCGCCGACCTCGCCGCGCACCCGATGCCGCGGATGCTGGAGGAGGGCCTGTTCGTCACGCTGAACAGCGACGACCCGCCGATGTTCAACACGACCCTGACCGGCGAGTACCGCGTCGCGGCCGAGGTGTTCGGGCTGGGCCCCGCCGAGCTCGCCGCCCTGGCCCGCAACGCCGTGACCGCCTCGTCCCTGGACGAGGACGGCCGCAAGGCGATCATCGCCGACATCGACGCGCTCGTCTGACGGGCCGGCGGGGCGGTCAGCCCCAGGCCATCCGCCGCCACGGGCTGTCGGGGTCCTCGGCGAGGACGCGGTGGCCGGCGAGCGAGCGCTCGTACCACTCGCCGAACTCGCCCTCGTCGAACCGCAGCATCCGGCCGAGGATGTACCCGGCCGCGAACGACCCCCACGACGGATACACCTGGTGGGCGCGGTGCCCGGCGGTGAGGACGCACTTCTCGGCCTCCTCGGCGTCGCAGTACCCGGCGTTCAGCCCCCAGCGGGCCATGTTCACCGCGCGCCCGAAGTCGTAGCCGTAGACGCTCTCGACCAGGCCGTCCGGCGGGAGCAGGCCGTCCGCCCGGAACCGCGCCTCGTACCGCAGGATCTGGCCGGACAGCTCCACGACCTGCCGGACGGTCTCGTCGGAGATGTCGCGCTCGCGGCACCAGGCGGTGATCGCCTCGCGCCACGCCCGCTCTCCGGTGCCGCGCCCGCGCTGGTCGAGCACCATCTGGATGGCCGGGTCGCTGTTCTGCGCGTCGAGCAGCGCGTCCATCTGCTCGCGCCAGCCCTCGGCGTCGGTGATGCCCCAGTCGCGCTCCAGCAGGACCCGGTCGTCACGTGCGCCGCGGTCGGCGAGGGTGTTCCAGGCGACCCCGTTGCCGACGGCCAGGTGCGCGCCCACGGCCAGGGCCGCGGCGAGACGCCCCCACGCGGCGCTGTCCGGGTCGGTGACGAGGACGTCGTGGTCCCGGTCCGGGCGCCGCTCGGCGTCCGCGAGCAGCCTGGCGACCTGCCGGTGGTCGTCCCCGCCCGGCGGCATCTGCGCCAGCAGCTCGCGCAGCGGCCGCTCCGCCCCGCGCGGCCCGGCGTCCTTCAGGATGAGCCGTGCCGCGTGCACGCCCGCCGCCCCGGCCCGTTTCGGGTCGTGCAGCGCCCCGAACGCCGACATCGCCGACCAGGCGCGCCGCGCGGCCTCGCCGGTCCGCCCGGCCGCCGCGAGCACGTGCGCGGCCTGGGCGTCCAGGCCGGCCCGGACCTCGGCGGGCAGGGACGCGGCGCCGCGGTCGAGCATGTCCAGGAGCCGCTGCGCCTCGCCCGTGCCGCCGGCCGCGGCCAGCGCGCGCGCCTGCCGGGCCCGCACCGCGACCGCGGACATCAGGTCGCCGTGCGCCTCCATCGCCTCGGCGACCTTCGCGAACGCGGCCGCGGCCTCCGCGGACCGGCCCTGCCGCTCGTACCTGCGGGCCCGGTCGAGCAGGGCACCGGTATCGGCCTGAAACGTCATCGAATCCTCCGGACCACACCGTATCGGCCCAGAAGATCATCACGCTTCACGTCGTCAGGGACTTCCATGGCCAGTCGGCGTTCCGGCCCGCCTCCAGGAGCGGGATCATCCGGAACGTCGCGTCGGTCATGCCGCCCAGCTCGTGGCGCGTGCCCGAGCCGGTCGGCATCGCGCCGTGCCGGTACCCGGCCAGGTTGAACCCGTACATCGGGACGTGCTTCGGTGCGGCGCCGGTGACATCGCCCGCCCAGCCGCCGCCGAACGTCTGCATGTCCGACAGGATGACGACCCGGTCGTGGCCCGCATAGGTCGCCCGAACCGAGTCGGCGATGCGGGTGCCGTGCCCGACCTCGCCGATGCGGTCGACGAACCGCTCGACCTCGCGCAGCACCGACGCGCCCCGGCCGACGTCGTGGCGGAACGTGCCGTCGGCGAAGCCGTGCAGGTCGACCGTGTTGCCGCGCGCCGCGAGGGCGACGCCGAACAGGGCGGCCATCTGCGCGTACGTCATCGTCGACCGTCCCGAGACGCCCACACCGGTCATCGACGCCGACGTGTCCACCAGGACGAGGGTGCGGCCCTCGAACTCGGGGACGTTCGCCGTGGCGGCCGTGAGCGCCTTGTCCAGGGCGTGGCCCCAGCGCAGCGAGGGCGCCGCCATGTACGCCGAGAAGAACCGGAAGGGGAACTGCCGGGACCGCGCGACCTGCGCGGGGTCGGCGATCCGCGCCGCGACCTGCTCGGCGACGGCGTCGCTCACCCCGGCCTCGTCGAAGTTGCGCAGGTTGCGCAGCAGCGCCATGTAGCCCATGGACGGGATGATCGCCTCCCAGGCCGCGGCGTCCATCGGACCCTGCAGCCACCCGGCGAGCCGCTCCCAGGTGAAGCCGGCACCCGCCAGGCCGCCCGGCGAGGTCACCAGCTCCGGGTTCAGCACGTGCTCGCGGCGCCGCTCGACGGGCAGGGCCGCGAGCGCCTGCGCGGCCCTGAGGATCTCCAGGCGGTCGGGGATCGGCTCGTCGCGGCCGTGGCGGCGGTCGAGGGCGTGCTCGAACAGGGCGCCCTGCCACGGCTTGTCCGCCGCCGGTGCCGGGTGGACGAGGTCGATGACGTCGCCGAAGCGGAAGCCGCGCGTGCCCGTGTCGTACTTCAGCAGGGACCGCTCGGTGTAGAGCCGCCGGACGGCGTCGGCGACGCCGCGCTTGACCGGCTTGGGGATCGCCCGGCCATAGGTGGAGGTCCAGTACGCCAGGGCCTCGCCCGGCTCGTCGGCGCGCTGCAGGACGCTCGCCACGAGCTGCCGGTTCCCGCCGGCCAGCCCGGCGGCCAGGCGCGCCCGGACGGCCTCCAGGGCGGCGGCGACCGGCGCGGAGCGCATGTTGGCCTCGCCGCGCAGCCACGGCAGGAAGCCGGCCATCCACTCGGCGTCGTCGACCGCGACCTGGTGGACGAGGTCGCGGAAGCGGGCGTCGCGGTCGCCGGCGGACTCGTAGAAGGTCTTATCGCCGACCATGTTGGCGACCGCGAGCAGGAAGAGCTCGCCCTTGGCGTCACGGGCGTAGCCGGGGGCGCCCTCATGGGTGCGGCCGGACGGCGTCGCCTCCGTGCGGATCACGCTGGAGACGGCCGCGCGGACCGCGGTGCGGTTGAACTTCGCCATGAGCAAGGGCTCCCTTCCGTTCAATGGAGGGAGCCCTTGGAAGTTCGCGGAGGTGCCCGAGATCAGGGTCGGCCACGGTCGCTGCCATTGCTCTACCGACTGAGCTACGCCGCACAAGGCGACGGTGGGAGTCGAACCCACGACCCATGGATTGGAAAGGAAGTATCCGTTGCCTGCGCACCGGGCACCCGCGAAAAGTGCTCCCTCCCGAGATCAAAGTCGGCGTACGGGATGCCCGCCGGACGGGCGCAGCCCCATGGGTGGAGCTGCAAGGAGTCGAACCTTGAAGTATCCGTTCGCCTGCGCACCGGGAGGTGCGTTTTCTATTCGGTTATGGCCAGAGGTCGTGCCCGAGATCAGGACGGCGAAGGATACGTAGCGCTCTGCCGATTGAGCTACGCCCGCGCACGGCGCGTGCGGCGGGACTCGAACCCGCAACCTCTCGTTCCTAAAACGAAGTAGCCCTCACCTGCGCACCGGGCACGCTCTGGAGTTGTCGGGCCCTTCCGAGATCAGACATGGCCTCGGGTGTCGTGTTTCCTAAACAGGGAAGGAACCTGTGGCCTTCGCACCGGAAGGGCGATGGCTCTAGGAGATCAGCCGGAGGCAGGCGAATTCAACTGAATATTGGCGATCAATCGTGAATGGGGGTGATCTCCACGCGGGTGTCGTGGAAGACCGGGCCGCCGCCGAGGTCGGTGTCGCGCTCGTCGACGACGGCGTTGGCGTTCGCGCCCCCGGACAGCTTGGCCCAGTGCCCCTTGCCGGTCGCGGCGACGCCCGGCCTGACCTGGTCGGTGACCTTCAGGACCGCCTCGAACGCGCCCCGGTCGTTGCCGACCCGGACCTTCCGGCCGTCGCTCAGCCCGCGCGCCTGCGCGTCGTCCGGGTGCATCTGGACGGAGAGGCCGCCGGAGCGCCGCCTCAGCTCGGGGTTGTTGGCGAACTGGGTGTTGAGGAACTCGTGCGAAGCCGCCGAGACCAGTGCGAGCGGGTACCGCTCGGCCCGCTCGGCGTCCGCCACCTCCGCCGGCGGGACGTACCCGGCGAGCCCGGCGGCGGGGGAGCGGAACTGGAACTTGCCCGTCGGGGTCGGGAAGCCCTCGGCGTAGGGCAGGAACGGGTCGGGGACCGACATGCGGACGTAGCCCTCCTTGCGGAGCCGGTCGAGGGTGATCCCGGCCATCCACGGATGGTCCGAGGCGAGGAGCTGCTCGGCGAGGCTCTCGTCGGAGTCGTACAGGGACGGCTCGTCCAGCCCCATCCGGCGCGCCAGCCGCCGGAACGTCTCCGTCGTCGGCAGGCACTCGCCCGGCGGCGCCACCGCCGGCTCGTTCCACGTCAGGTACAGGTGCCCGTACCCCTCGTGCAGGTCGGCGTGCTCGTGCTGCGCCGTCGCGGGCAGGACGATGTCGGCGTAGTCGGCGGTGTCGGTGGGGAACTGCTCCATCACCACCGTGAACAGGTCGTCGCGGGCCAGGCCCCGGCGCACCTTGGTCTGGTGCGGCGTGCTGCCCACCGGGTTCGCCGCGATGACGAACAGGGCCTTCACCGGCGGGTCCTGGACGTCCAGGAGCCCCTCGCCCAGCCGGCTCATCGACAGCGTCCGCACCGGGCCGGGCCGCAGGTCGTCGCGCCAGAGCGCCGGCTTGTCGAGCTTCACGTGCCCGGACGTGGAGAACGCGACCCCGCCGCCCCGCCTGGCCCAGTCGCCCGTCACGGCCGGGATGCCGGCGATCACCCGCAGCGCCGCGCCGCCGCCCGCGTGCCGCTGCAGGCCCTGCGTGGCGCGGATGCCGGTCGGGCGCGTCCGGGCGATCCGCTCGCCGAGCGCGACGATCCGCTCTGCCGGGACACCGGTGATCTCCGCCGCCCGCTCGGGCGGGAAGCCCGCGATCCGCTCCCGGAACTCCTCCCACCCGAGCGTGTGCCGCGCGAGGAAGTCCTCGTCCTGCGCGCCGAGGCGGACGATGACGTTGAGCAGCCCGAGCGCGAGCGCCGCGTCCGTCCCGGGCAGCGGCGCCAGATGCTCGTCGGCCTGCCGCGCCGTCCGCGTCCGGACCGGATCGATCGCGACCAGGTGCGCGCCGGCCTTCCGCGCGTCCTGCACGAACTTCCACACGTGATGGCCGCTGGTCAGCGGGTTCGTGCCCCACAGCAGGACGAGCCCGGAGTGCGCGAGGTCCTCGGGGTCCATGCCGCCCGGCGACCCGACCGCCTCGGCCATCCCGGCGTTGCCGGCCGCCGAGCAGATGTTCGCGTCGTGCGCCGACGCTCCCAGCACGTTGAAGAACCGGCGGCCCGAACAGCCCTCAAGGCCCTGCAGGTAGCCGAGCGTGCCCGTCCCCCAGTACGGCCAGACCGCCTCGCCGCCGTATTCACCGACGATCCGCTCCAGCCGCCCGGCGATCTCGTCGAGCGCCTCGTCCCATCCGATCCGCTCGAACCGGCCCTCGCCCTTGGCGCCCACGCGCCGCATCGGATACAGGATCCGGTCCGGTTGCGCGGCGCGCTCCAGCCAGCGGTTGACCTTCGCGCACAGCGCCCCGCGCGTGTACGGATGGTCCGGGTTGCCCCGCAGCCCCACCGCCTCTCCGTCCCGGACGGTGACCACCCACGAGCACCCGTCGGGACAGTCGAGCGGGCAGGCCCCCAGCACTTTCAACTCCGACCCCATCCAACCTCCTCGACCAGGACGAACCCCTCCAGTCTGCGCCACACCACCACGAGCGTCATCCAGGGTCGTACGTGACACCCGCATCGGCTCGATGTCGGTCGTCGCCGCTAGGGTTGCGGAGGCGATGGAGTCGACTCGAGGGGGAAGCCGATGACGGACGACGAAGCGATGGGCATCGAGTTCCGCAGCGACGTGGCGGTGGAATTGATCAAATCCGCCGCCTCGGACGCGGACGTGCTGTGGGCGGCACGGGTGTCGACGAAAGGCGAGAACTCCCTGGCGGAGATCGAGGCCGATCCCGAACGCTCCAAGGGCTTGATCAACTACCTCATGCGGGACAGGCACGGCACCCCGTTCGAGCACTCGTCGATGACCTTCTATGTGAAGGCGCCGATCTTCGTGTTCCGGGAGCAGATGCGGCACCGGACCTTCTCCTTCAACGAGGAGAGCGGTCGGTACCGCAAACTGGAACCCGTCTTCTACGTGCCGGGGCCCGACAGGAAGCTGGTCCAGGAGGGCAAGCCGGGCAAGTACGTCTTCGTGGACGGCACCCCGGAGCAGCACAAGATCGTCACGGAGGTGACGAAGGAGAGTTACCGGCAGGCGTACCGCTCCTACACGGAGATGCTGGACGCCGGTATCGCGCGTGAGGTCGCGAGGAGCGTTCTCCCCGTCGGGCTCTATTCCTCGATGTACGTGACCTGCAACGCGCGCGCACTGATGAATTTCCTGTCCCTGCGCGTCAAGCGGGAGGACGCCACCTTCCCCTCGTTCCCGCAGCGCGAGATCGAGATGGTGGCCGAGCTGATGGAGGAGGAGTGGGCGAAGCTGATGCCGCTGACCCACGCCGCCTTCGAGGCCAACGGCCGCGTCTGCCCTTAGGTTCGAGCCCCGAGCGAACGTGACGTCCGCCCGCTCCACATGTTCGCGAACGTGTTCTGTCGGTCCTCGGTGATTCACTGTCACCGTGATGGGACTGAGAGTCGCGGAGGTGGCGGGTGTGGGGGAGCGGCTACGACGACCGGACGGACGTGCTGACAGCAGGCGGGTGGAAACCCTGGCCATTGGTGGACGGATCCGAAAGCTTCGGGACCGTCGATCCGGCCACCGGTGCGTTGGAGTATCAGCGGGCGACCGCTGTGTTCCACCGCGCCTTTCGTGGCCCCATGTACCGTGTCAGATCAGAGCAGATTGATCTGCTGGTCGGTGCCGACCATCCACTTTGGGTCCGTCGGGTCGACACTCGCGCGGCCCGACGGGGAGAGCAGTCATTCGCCGTCGAGACGCCGAACGCGCTTCTGCACAAGCGCATTGGGTACGAGAAGACGGCAGGATGGCACTGCGGATCCGACGTGGATGTAGAGATACCCGCGACTAGCCGGATCTGGACGCGTTCCGACAACGGTGCGCGCTGCCAGCGCGCCTACGCGGGCCTGTCGTTTCCCTCTAGACCTTTTGCTCGGTTTCTTGGCTACTTTCTATCCGAAGGATCCATCAACGGGCACCAGATCGTCCTTGCGCAGAATCGGGGGCCGACGCTCGATGCGATGACGGATGTGGTGCGAGAATTAGGTCTTCCGGCTTACGTCCCGGTTTCCGGCCATGGATGCGTCCGAACCCAGTGCGCCCCCCTGCGCGATTTCTTGGCCCAGCTAGGGCGAGCGGTCGACAAGAAGGTGCCTCAGGTGGCGCACGGCTGGACCCCGGAGGTCCTTCGGATCTTCATCGATGCGATGGTCGAGGGCGACGGAACCACGCATCCTAAGAACGGACACAGGGTGATCTACACCGCGTCCACTGAACTGGCCGGAGGGCTGCAGACACTTGCCATCAAAGCGGGCATCAGCGCCAATGTCCGCGTCGATGACCGCACCGGACTGCCGCGTGTGATGCCCAACGGGCAATCATTCCACAACCTTCGCGCGACGTATGTCGTCTCCTTGGTGGCCAAACGCAACAGGCCATTGATCAACCACGGACGTGGTCAGCCGAGCCGGTATTGGGACGAGGCCGGATATCACGACGGGTTCGAAGAGTATGCGGGCGGAATCCATTCCGTGGCCGTCCCGCACGGGCTTCTTCTCGTACGGCGGGCCGGCAAGGCCGTGGTTTCGGGAGCCGTTCGACTTCAGAGTCGGTGACCGCCTCGCCGTGCTGTGCCCCCGACCGCCGAGTGGAAGGCGACCGCGGCGTCCGGGCTTTCACGGCGGACATAGATGGCAAGGCGGTCGAGGTACACGTTGTCGTCCGCAGGTCGTGTGCCTTGGGCCTGGACGCACGGTGTGTGCGGGGGCGATTATTGGACGCTATGTCTGACATCAGGATTCCCGTGGGGGCGCGTGAGTTGCCGGGGTACCTCGCCGTCCCCGAGGGCGAGGGGCCCTGGCCCGGCGTCGTGATCGTGTTCGAGGCGATGGGGGCGAACGCGGACATGCGCGCCCAGGCCGACCGGTTCGCCGCCAACGGCTACATCGCCGTCCTGCCCGACCTGTACGGCGGCGCGCCGTGGATCCGCTGCGTCACCAAGGCGATGCGGGACATGCGCGCCCGGCGCGGCCCCGCCTACGACCACATCGAGGCCGCCCGCGCCTGGCTCGCCGGCCGGGACGACTGCACCGGCGACGTGGGCGTGTGCGGGTTCTGCATGGGCGGGGGGTTCGCGCTCGTCGCGGCGGCGAAGTACGACTTCACGGCCGCCGCCGCCAACTACGCGATCCTCCCGCGCAGGCCCGAGGAGTCGCTGCGCGGCGCCTGCCCGATCGTCGCCAGCTACGGCGGGGCGGACCCGACCCTGCGCGGCGCCGCGGCCAAGCTGGAGCGGGCCCTCACGGCCGCCGGCGTCACGCACGACGTGAAGGAGTATCCGCGGACGGGGCACGGCTTCCTCACCGACTTCACCCCCGGGGCGCCCCTCGGCCCCGTGGCGAAGATCGCTTTCGGGCTCGGCAAGGGGCGGGAGAACGCCGCCGACGGCTGGGACCGCATCTTCGCCTTCTTCGCCGAGCACGTCGTAAAAAAATCTACAACGTAAAGGTGCGCGGCGTTACGGGCGCAGCACGGCCTGCGTCTGGGTGACCTGGGCGACGCGGCGGCCGGTGGCGTCGAACAGGTCGGTCTGGACGACGATCGACGTGCGGCCGGTGTGCAGCGGGCGCGCGACGCCGCGGACATGCCCGCCCTTCACCCCGCGGAAGAAGTTGGTCTTGGACTCCAGCGTCGTGGTGGAGGTGCCGGGGGGCAGGTTGAGGAACGCGCACGCCGCGCCGAGCGTGTCCGCGAGCGCCATGAGCGCGCCGCCGTGCATCACGCCGCCGGCGGTGCAGCGGTCCGGCGCCCAGTCCAGGTGCCCGGTGACCTCCTCCGGCCCGGCGGTGTCGATCTCCACGCCGAGCGCGCGGGCGAACGGCATGGCGTCGGTCAGCTGGTCGGGGGTGATCTGGACGGTCATTCGGCCTCCTCGGACGGGGTGGACGGGGACACTCTCGCGACCGGCCCCTCCCCTCGTCCATTACCCCGGGCGTAATCGCCGGGGCGACGGGGCGGCCGGTAGCGTCGGGACGTGACCACGATGACGACGGCGTTGAGCGACGTGAGACCGATCGGGGAGCAGCTTCGGGCCTGGCGGCAGCGGCGCAGGCTCAGCCAGCTGGAGCTGGCGTCGGAGGCGGACGTGTCGACCCGGCACCTGAGCTTCGTGGAGACGGGCCGGTCGGCGCCGAGCCGGGAGATGGTGCTGCGGCTCGCCGAGCACCTGGACGTGCCGCTGCGCGACCGCAACCTGCTGCTGGTGGCGGCCGGGTACGCGCCGGTCTTCGACGAGACGCCGATCGAGGAGCCGAAAATGGACACGGTCCGCGCGGCCCTGCGGCAGGTCCTGGAGGGGCACGAGCCCTACCCGGCCGTGGTCGTCGACCGGTTCTGGAACCTGATCGACGCCAACGGCGCGGCGGCGTTCTTCATGGAGGGCGCGCCGCCGGAGCTGCTGGAGCCGCCGCTGAACGTGCTGCGGCTCAGCATGCACCCCGACGGGATGGCCAGGAACATCCTGAACCTGGCCGAGTGGCGGGCGCACATGATCGACCGGGTGCGGCGGCACGTGGCGCTGACGGCGGACGCGGCGCTCGCCCAGCTCTACAAGGAGCTGCGGAGCTTCCCCGGGGACGTGGGGGAGGCGATCGCGCCGCCCGCCGGCCACGAGGTGTTCGTGCCGCTGCGGATGCGGCTGGAGGGCCGCGAGCTGTCGTTCTTCAGCACCATCGCGACCTTCGGGACGCCGGTCGACATCACGGTGGCGGAGCTGGCGATCGAGTCGTTCTACCCGGCGGACCGGGCGACGGCCGACTTCCTGCGCGAGCGCGCCGGCTGGTGACCCCTCGGGCGTCAGCCGCCGGCGGCGAGGAGGTCATGGCGGATGCGGGCCAGCGGTACGCCGAGGCTCTGCAGCGCGGTGACCGTTTCGCGGACCATCGGGACGGGCCCGGCCACGTAGGCCTCGTGCTCGTCGCCGCGGGCGCCGTCCAGGAGGCGGGGCAGGACGTCCGGCACCCGGCCGCTCAGGCCGCTCAGGCCGTCGGCCGCCGCGCCGCGCGACAGGACGGGGACGACCCGCAGCCGGGGGTGGTGGGACTCCAGCAGCCGCAGTTCCGGCAGGTCGTACAGGCCGGTCGCGTGCCGGGCGGCCACGAGGAGGTGGACGTCGCAGTCGCGGCCGGAGGCGATGGCCTGCTCGGCGAGCGCCTTCACCGGGGCGAGGCCGGTGCCGCCGCCGGCCAGCAGCAGCGGCCGGTCCGAGCCGGGGTCGAGCGTCATCCCGCCGTCGGGCGGGCCCAGCAGCAGCGTGTCGCCGGGCCCGGTGTGCCGGACGAGGGCGCCGCTCACCCACCCGGCGGGATGGGCCCGGACGTGCAGGCGGAGCAGCCCGTCCGGGCGGGGCGCGTTCGCGATCGAGTACCGCCGCCAGACCCGGGGCCAGCGGGCCGTCTGGACCGGCACGTGCTGCCCGGCGGCGAACGGCAGCGGCCGCTCGGGGCGCAGCGTCAGCACCGCGAGGTCGGGGGCGCGGCGGTCGTGCTCCACGACTTCGGCGACCCACCAGGGCGGGGCGTCCCGCGCGTCCCGGTCCGCGGCGCGGATCATGGTGTCGGCGGCGGACCGGTAGGCGGTGCGCCAGGCGTCCTCGGCCTCGGCGGTCCAGGCGCCGCCGGCGAAGGCGCGGAGCGTGGCGGTCAGCGCGGCCTCGACGGCCGGGTAGTGCTCGGCCAGCACCCCGTACTTGCGGTGGCCGCGGCCGAGGCGTTCGAGATGGGCGGCGAGCTCCTCCGGGTGGTCCTGGCCGGAGACGAGCCGGGTGAGCGCCTCGAAGAACCGGTCGTGCTGGCGGCCCATCGCGGGCGGGAACAGCGCCCGTAACCGAGGTTCCGCCGTGAACAGGCGCCCGTAGAAGTAGTTCATCGCGCCCGCCGGATCGGCGTCGAGCCGGGCCAGGCACTCCTTGAGGATCCGCTGTTCCGGTGACATGACCGGCACGCTCCCTGGATGTCGAAGGCGGGCACCGGCGATCGCGGCAGGTCGGGTGCCCGGCTTGGTGAGATTCTCGCAGCGGGCTTCACGATTGCTCAAGCACGAGACCCCCGGGGAGCAGGCAGACGTCACGAAGAGTGAGCAATCTCTCCGCACTGGTCACCGGAGAGTGGCGGGGGCGCGTAGGCATACTGATCGGTATTGCCGAATGGTTCGGCGTCCCGGTAGAGATCCGTCTCCCGCTGGTGGACGAATTCGGTCCAGGGTGGAAGATTTGGCGATTCTCCGGTCCGCGTGGCCGGGACCGGCCTCCGCATCGCGCGTCCCAGGGCCTGGTCCCCGCCAGTTCCGACTGCGAAGATCCGGGCCGTGCGGCAAGCTGGCCGGGAGAAGGCCGGGGGCGGGACGGTCCGAGGGGGCGGGTGAGGCACCATGAGGTGCAGCCAAAGGGGGGCGAATCACCCATATCGGAAGGCGTCCCGTGGCCAGTGCTCAGCAGAGGGGGAACACGCATGTCCGAGACCGCCCGCGGGGCCCCGCGCCCCGCACCCGGTGACGGCGCGCCGCCGCTCATCGGCATCACCACCTACCAGGAGCCGGCCCGCTGGGGCGTCTGGGTGCGCGAGGCCGCGCTGCTGCCGGTGCCGTACGCGCGGTCGGTCGAACGGGCCGGCGGCATCCCGGTCCTGCTGCCGCCCGCCTCGACCCTGCGCGGCGTGGAGACCCTGGTGTCGCGTCTGGACGGCGTCGTGCTGGCCGGCGGCGGAGACCTCGACCCCGACCTGTACGGCGCCGCCCGGCATTTCGAGACCGGGCCGCCGCAGCCGCAGCGCGACCGGTTCGAGCTGGCGCTCGCCCGCGCCGTCGTCCAGGCCGACCTGCCGTTCCTGGCGATCTGCCGGGGCATGCAGGTGCTGAACGTGGCGCGCGGCGGCACCCTCATCCAGCACCTCCCGGAGGCGGTGGGGCACAAGGGCCACGCCCCGGAGACCGGGATCGTCGGCTCGCACCCGGTGCAGATCAGCGCGACCAGCCTGGTCGGCAAGATCCTCGGCGACGCCGCCGCGGTCCCCGCCTACCACCACCAGGCCGTCGGCCGGCTCGGCAAGGGCCTGTCCGCCGTCGCGTGGGCCGAGGACCAGGTCGTCGAGGCCGTGGAGTTGCAGGGGCACCGGTTCGGCCTGGCCGTCCAGTGGCACCCCGAGGAGGGCGACGACCGGCGCCTGTTCGAGGCCCTGGTCGCCGAGGCCGCCGGCCGCTGACCCGCGGTTGGCGGCCCGGTTCCGGGGGAAGGCGTTCCGGTAGATTCCGCCGCATACCCGTCCACCGGAGGCCGCCGCATGCCCTTACATCCGCAGACCGCGCGCTTCCTGGAGCTGCTCGCCTCGTGGACGGCCCCGCCCCGGGGCCGGGACGCCGGCGCCGAGCCCACGATCGAGGAGATGCGGGCGCGGATCGGCGCGGCGTTCCCCGCCGTCCGGCGGGAGCTCGCGCAGGTCCGCGACCTCACGGTGCCGGGTCCCGGCGGGCCGGTGCCGGTGCGCCTGTACCGTCCGGCCCCGCCCGAGCGGGGACCGCTGCCGGCGGTCGTCTACCTGCACGGCGGCGGCTGGGTGCTCGGCGGCGTCGACGACGTGGACGCGGCCTGCCGCGACCTCGCCGCGGAAGTGGGGTGCGCCGTGCTGAGCGTCGGCTACCGGCTGGCCCCCGAGCACCCGTTCCCCGCCGCCGTGGACGACGCCTTCGCGGTCGTCGCGTCGGCGGCGCGCGAGCCGGGCGCCTACGGCGTCCTGCCGGGGGCCCTCGCGGTGGCCGGCGACAGCGCCGGCGGGAACCTCGCCGCGGCCGTCGCGCTGATGGCCCGCGACCGGGGCACGCCGCTCGTCCACCAGCTGCTCGTCTACCCGGTGACCGACACCGCGATGGACACCCCGAGCTGGCGGGAGTACGGCGGCGGGTACGGGCTGGACGCCGGAACGCTCGCCCGGTTCATGGACCTCTACCGGGCGGGCGCCGACCCGTCCGATCCCCGGCTCGCCCCGCTGCGCGCCCCCGACCTGTCCGGCGCGGCGCCCGCCACCGTCATCACCGCCGAGTACGACATCCTGCGCGACGAGGGCGAGGCGTACGCGGACCGCCTCGCCGCGGCCGGCGTCCCGGTGGAGGCGCGCCGCTACGACGGCGTCGTGCACTCCTTCTTCCTGCTCGCCGAGATCTTCGATGCCGGTGCCGAGGCGATGGAGTTCGCCGTGCGACGATTGCGCGCGGCCTTCGACGATCACGCGCGGCAGGGGAGTGCGGCATGAGCCGGTATGACGCCTATGAGCGGCTGAGGATCGACTGGGCGGCGGACGGGGTCCTGCGGGTCACCATCAGCACGCCGGGCAAGCTGAACGCGGTCGACACGGTCGGGCACCGCGAGCTCGCCGAGATCTGGCGGGACGCGGACGCCGACGACGGCGTGCGCGCGATCGTCGTGCGGGGGGAGGGGACGGCGTTCTCCGCCGGCGGGGACATCGCCATGATCGAGGAGATGATGACCGGCCATGCCGCCCGCCGCCGGATCATGCGCGAGGCGCGCGACATCGTGATGAACGTGGTGAACTGCTCCAAGCCGGTGGTGAGCGCCGTGCAGGGCCCGGCGGTGGGCGCCGGCCTGGCGGTGGCGCTGCTGGCCGACATCTCCGTCGCCGGCCGCACCGCCAAGATCATCGATGGGCACGTGCGGCTGGGCGTGGCCGCGGGCGACCACGCGGCGATCGTGTGGCCGCTGCTGTGCGGGATGGCCAAGGCCAAGTACTACCTGCTGCTCAACGACGTCCTCACCGGTGAGGAGGCCGAGCGGATCGGCCTGGTCTCCCTCTGCGTGGACGACGACGAGGTGCACGAGCGCGCCCTGGAGATCGCGGGCCGGCTCGCCGCCGGTCCCGCCGAGGCCCTGTCGTTCACCAAGCACGCGCTGAACAACTGGCTGCGGCTGGCCGGGCCGACGTTCGACGCGTCCCTGGCGATGGAGTTCTTCGGGTTCACCGGCCCGGACGTGCGGGAGGGCGTCGCGGCGATCCGCGAGAAGCGCCCGCCCGAGTTCGGCTGAGTCCGGCCGCGCACAGTCCGGGTAAAGCCCTCCGCCTTCCCGGGAGCACTGACGGGTGGGTCACATAGCGTTACCTGTATGCGCCTATCCCGCAGGACGCTGCTCCTGGCCGCCGCCGCGACCACCATGGCGGGCTGCGGGGACATCGCCGGCGACTCCGTGATCACGCTCGCCACGGGGGAGGAGGGCGGCGCCTACTACACGCTCGGGCAGCTCTTCGCGGATCAGCTCGAGCATCGCGGCCTGCACGTCACGGTGCGCAGGACCGACGCCGGCCGGCATAACCTCGACATGCTCGCGGACCCCCGCCCGGAAGCCCGCGCCGATCTGGCCTTCGTGCTCTCCGACTCCGCTCAGGACCAGCTCGACCGGGGCTCCGTGGCCGCCCTCGCTCGCATGTACCTGAACTACGTGCACCTGATCGTGCGCGAGGACTCCGGGATCGAGCGGATGGAGGACCTGGCAGGCCGTACGGTGTCGATCGGTGCCCATGGCTCGGGTACCTCGCTGACCGCCGGGCGCGTGCTGGAAGGCGCCGGCCTCGCCGCCCCTCCTCGCACCCTGGAGATGCGCCTCGTCCCCTCGCTCCACGCCCTCCGTTCGAAGAGGATCGACGCCTGTTTCTGGTCGGGCGACGTGCCGACCCCTGCGGTCGTCCGTTTCGTGAAGAGCGGCACGCCGATCCGGCTGGTCCGGCTGGACGAAGAGGTCCCGGCGCTGACGTCCGGGCACGGTGCCGTCTACGAGGACGCGTCCATCCCGGCCGGCCCGTACGGTCTCAAGGAGGCGGTTCCCACCGTCGGGACGGCCAGCTACCTGCTGTGCCGGGCGGCGCTTTCCGACGATCTGGCGTTCATGGTCACCAGGACCCTCTTCGAAGCCCGGAACGAGCTCGACCCTGCGCGCCTACCGGGCCGGTCGTTGGACGAGCGCTATGCGATCGGCACCGGGCACGTGCCCCTGCACCACGGCGCGATGCAGTACTACCGCTCCGTCTACGACTAGCGGGCGCACGCGCCGACCGGTTCCGCCAGCACCGGCTCCCCCACCGGGCCGCGCGGTCCCGGCCCTAGCGGTCAGTACGACTTGGGGAGGCCCAGCTCGTGCTGGGCGATGTGGGCGAGGACGAGTTCCTCGGCCACCGGGATGTTCTTGGCGATGCGGGCGTCGCGGAACATCCGGGCGACCGGGTACTCCAGCGAGTACGCCATGCCGCCGTGGGTCTGGAACGCGCGGTCGGCGGCCTGCCAGGCGGCGTCCGCGGCGGTGAGCTTGGCGATGTTGGCCTCCGAGCCGCAGGGGCGGCCCCGGTCCCACAGCCAGGCGGCCTTGTAGGTCATCAGCCGGGCCAGCTCCAGCTGCGCCTTGATCCGCGCGAGCGGGAACGCGATGCCCTGGTGGGCGCCGATCGGCGTGCCGAACGGCGCCCGCTCGGCGGCGTACTCGCAGGCGATCTTCAGCACCAGTCCACCGGACCCGACGCCGCCCGCCGCGGCCAGGATCCGCTCGGGGTTGAGGATGTCCCACAACACGGCGAACCCCTGGTCGACTTCGCCGAGGACCCGGTCGGCGGGCACGCGGACACCGTCCAGGAAGACCATGCTGGATGCCACGGTGTTGGTGCCGAGCTTGGGGATCGGGCGGTAGGTCAGCGTGCCGCCGGCGACGGCCTGCTTGATGTCCACCAGCAGGACGGTGAAGCCGGACGTGCGTGGACGCGCCTCGGCCGCGGGGGTCGTCCGGGTGACCAGGACGAGGTGGTCGGCGCGCTCCACCCCGGAGATCCAGATCTTCTGGCCGCTGACGACGAAGGAGTCGCCGTCGCGGCGGGCCTGGGTGGAGATGGCGATGGAGTTGCTGCCGGCGTCGGGCTCGGTGATGGCGAAGCAGGTCTCGATCTCGCCGGAGGCGATCCGCGGCAGGAACTCGCGCTTCTGCTCGGCGGTGCCGTGCCGGGCGATCGTGAGCCCGCCGAACGCCGGCGTCAGCAGGTACATGAAGGACGCGGCGCCGCCCGCGCCGCCCTCGGCCAGGGCCTCCAGGGCGACCGCCAGCTCCAGCAGCCCCTGCCCGCCGCCGCCGTGCTCCTCCGGGACCGCCAGGGCGTGCCAGCCGCCGGCGACCAGCTCGCGCCAGACCTCCTCGGGCCAGCGTTTGTCCGCGTCGCAGCGGCCCCAGTAGTCCTGGTCGTACTTCCCGGCGATCGCCAGCACGCCCTCGCGCACCGCGGCCGCGCTCTCCGGCAGGTCGAAGTCCACCGCGCCTCCCTCGGAACTCTCGCGTGCGCCCCACGGTAGCCGGTCGGAGTAAGTGGTCACTGACGCGGGTGGTCATTGAAGACCCCGCTCGCGGGTAGGCGACACGCGACAGGCGAGTCTGGAGGGAGCGCAATGCGACCGCGCGACAGGTGGACGCTGACCGGCGGCCGGTGGAGCCAGGGCGGCGGGGACGAGGTGTTCACGGTGACCGACCCGGCGACCGGCGAGCCGCTCGGCGTGGTGGCCGCGTCCACCGCGGCCGAGGCGGAGGCCGCCGTGGCGGCGGCGCGCGACGCGGCTCCGGGCTGGGCCGCCGTCCCCGCCGCCGAGCGGGGCGCGGCCCTGCACGCCGCCTCGCGGGCGGTCGAGGAGCGCATGGGCGAGCTGGCCGCGCTGGTCACCGCGGAGATGGGCAAGCCGTCCGGCGACGCGCTCGGCGGAATCGAGGCCGGGATCGGCACGCTGCGCCAGTACGCCGAGCTGGGGCCGCTGCACGGCGGGCGCAGCCTGCAGGGCGGGCGGGACGCCGCCGACTTCATGACCCGCGAGCCGCTCGGCGTCGCGGCCGTCATCACGCCGTGGAACGACCCCGTCGCCATCGCCTGCGGGCTCGTCGGCGCGGCGGTGGTGACGGGCAACACGGTCGTGCACAAGCCGTACGAGCGGACGCCCCACACCGGCGCCCTGCTCGCCGAGCTGCTCGCCGGATGCCTGCCGGACGGCGTCCTGAACCTGGTGACCGGCGGCGCCGCGCTCGGGGAGGCGCTCGCCGGGCACCCGGACGTGGACGTCGTCGCGCACGTCGGCTCCACCCGCGCGGGCCGCCGCGTCGCCGAGCTGGCCGCGCGGACCGGCGCGCGGACCCTGCTGGAGAACGGCGGCGCCGACCCGCTGGTCGTCGACGCCGGCGTCGACCCGTCGTGGGCCGCGGAGCAGGCGGCCCTCGGCTGCTTCGCCAACGCCGGGCAGATCTGCACCTCCGTCGAGCGCGTCTACGTGCACGAGGCCGTCGCGGAGCCCTTCCTGGAGGCGCTCGCCGACCGCGCCAGGAACCTGCGCATGGGACCGGGCGCGGACGTGACCACCGAGCTCGGGCCCCTCGTCGACGAGCGGCACCGCACGAAGGTCCACCAGCAGGTCGAGAAGGCCCTCGCCGACGGCGCGCGCGCCCTCACCGGCGCGCGCATCCCCGCCGGGTCCGGGTCGTTCTACCCCGCCACCGTCCTCGCCGGCTGCACCGACCGCATGGAGGTCATGGCGGAGGAGACCTTCGGCCCCGTCGCGCCCGTCCGCACCGCGGCCTCGTTCGAGCAGGCCCTGGACGCCGCGCGGCGCTCCCGCTACGGCCTCGCGGCGACCGTCCTCACCCGCGACATGGCGCACGCCCAGGCCGCCTGGCGCGCGCTGAACGCCGGCACGGTCAAGATCAACGCGGTGTTCGGCGGCGCGCCCGGCGGAGCCGCCACCCCGCGCCGCGCCAGCGGCCACGGGTTCGGCTTCGGGCCCGAGTTGCTCGACGAGATGACGGCCGTCAAGGTCGTCCACCTCCAGGCGGTCATCCCTTGACGGTGAGCAGCGGGCGCAGCTCGGCGACCGGGGTCGCGACGCCACCGCCCCGCAGGCTCGACACCACCGGGCCGATGTCCTTGTACGCCCACGGCGCCTCCTGCTTGAGGTCGCGCCGCCACGCCGCCATCACGTCGGACCGCCGCGCCACCACCGGGCTGCGGTGGTCGAGCGGCGTCACGACCCGGAACTCGCGCAGGAACGCGTCGAGCTCGGCGTCGCCGCCGCGGGCGGACGCGCCGCGCGGCACCCGGCGGCCCGCGCCGTGGCACGCGCTGGCGAGCGTGCGCGGGTCCCCGTGCCCGCGCAGGACGAAGCTCGACGCCCCCATCGAACCGGGCACGATGACCGGCTCGCCCCACATCGCGTAGGGGCCGCCCGCCATCTCGGCGTACCCGCCCGCCGGGGTCGCGCCCTTGCGGTGTACGACCCGGTCCCCGTCCCGCCAGAACAGGTTGTGGGGCGCGTCGTACAGCAGCCGGGACGCCATGTCGCCGCACTCGGCGGCGAGCCCGGCGCGCATCGTGAGCGCGAGGAAGAACCGGTTGCCGACCGCGAAGTTGGCGGCGTTGCCGAACGCGTCGAGATACGCGCGCCGGAGCGGTTCGGAGCGCTCGTCCAGCAGGAATGGCATGATCCCGTTGCGGGGACGGGGGAGCCCGGCGGGCCAGGCGGCGCGGAGGCGGTCCAGCGCGGTCGCGTTGGCCTGGTGCCCGAGCGACAGTGACCCGCTGTGCACCATCGTCACGATCGTGCCGGGGGCCAGGCCCCACGCGTGCGCCGCGGCGGCGTCGTGCACCTCGGCGACGTACTGCAGTTCGGCGAAGTGGTTCCCGCCGCCGATCCCGCCGATGACGCTGTCGTGGCTGGCGCCGCCCGCGCCGCCGACCCAGTCGGCGAACGCCTCGGCCGTCCCGGCGGGGTAGGCGGAGGCGTGCACGCGGTCCAGGCCGTCCTCGGCGTCCTCGGGGCGCAGACCGGGCCAGCGCGCCTCGCCGGTGAGCAGCAGGCCGGGCAGGCCGTCGCGCAGGAGCCCCTCTCGCTGGGCGGGGGTGAGGGCGATCCGGCGCCCGCCCTCGAAGAACAGGTGGCGCAGCCGCCGCTCCAGCGCGTCCAGCCGCGGCCGGACGCTGCCGGCGCGCAGGGTGGTCACCTCCAGCCGCATGCCGCAGTTGATGTCGTTGCCGACCGCCTGGGGCAGCAGCGCGTGCTCGGTCTCCAGGACCGTGCCGATCGGGATGCCGGCGCCCTTGTGGAGGTCGGGGGTGAGGGCGGCGCGGGTGATGCGCGGCGCGGGGCCGTCGTAGCCGGGGGTCGCCTCGGCGAGGCGTTCCAGGGTGTCGGCGGTCTCCAGGAGCGCCAGCGCCTCGTCCACGGCGGCGGGCTCCAGGGGGACGTCATCGTTCGCGCAGATGTCGACCGGGACGTCGGAGGGGTTGGGGAGGGAGCACCAGTGCTCGCCCGTGCGGACGAGCCGGTGGTCTTGGCGTGCGGGCATTCGCGAGATCCTTCATGGCTGCTGGGGGCGCGCCGATGCGCGCAGGAAGAGCCGTCCGCGCGGAAGGGCGCGACGGCGGGGGAGCGGGCGTTGCGGCCCCGCTCGGTCCTCGGGTTCAGCAGCCGCGAGGCGGTTCAGACGGTAGCGCGGGAGACCGCTTATGGGCCAGGCGTTTTCGCGGGGTCCTCGGAGGCGGCCACGTACCGGGTCGCCATGCGGGCGACGAAGTGGGCGAGGGCCTCCGGCGGGCCGGACGGCAGCATGATGTGGCTCATCGTCAGCCGCACCGCCGCGTCCGCGACCTCGGTGAGCGCCTCGCGGTCCAGGTGCGGCCACTGGCGCAGGGCGTGCTCGGCGATGCGCGCGCTCGCCGTGAACAGCACCGGCTCGGCCTGGGTCGTGAGCAGCGGGAGCATCTCGTCACCGCCCGCGCCGGTCAGCACCGCCTTCGCCAGCTGGTCGTCCGCCGACATCTCCAGCGTGAACGTCACCGCCGCGACCACCGCCGAGTACAGGTCGTCGTGCTCGGACAGCACCGCGTCGATGCCGTCGAGGTAGCGCTCGTTGTCGCGCAGCACGACCGCCTGCGCCAGGCCCCACTTGTCGCCGAACTCGTTGTAGACGGTCTGCCGGCTCACCCCGGCGGCGGACGCGACGTCCTGCATGCGGACGGCCCGGTACCCGCGCTCCACGAGCAGGCGGGCGGCGGCGTCCAGCAGGGACTCGCGCACGGAACGGCCGGCGGTGCCCATGGGCGTCGTTCCTCCAGGGTGTCGGGCTGGGCGCCCATTATCCCCCGCGGGCCCCCGGCCGGGCTATCGCGCCCCCGCCGGGTCGCCGCCGCGGTCGAGCAGGTGGGCGAGCGGGAGGGTGGCCGCGCCGACCGCGACGGCCTCCGGGCCGAGGTGGCACAGCTCGATCGCGGTCTGCGCGAACGGCTGCCGCAGCGCGTACGCGGCGGTGGCCGCCACGACCCGGTCCAGCATCCGGCCGCCGATCAGCAGGCCGGCCCACCCGCCGATGATGATCTTCTCGGGGCTGAACAGGTTGACCAGGTCGGCGATGCCCGCTCCGAGGTGCTCGGCGATCTCGTCGCGCAGGGCCGCCGCCGTGTCCGACGGGTCGGCCAGCAGCCCGGCGAGGGCCGCCTCCTCGTCCGTCCCGGCCGGGCCGCCCGCCGCCCGGTACCGCTCCAGCAGGGCCGTCGCGCCGACGTAGGACTCCAGGCAGCCGCGCGAGCCGCACCGGCACGGCGCGCCGCCCACCCGGGACGTGGTGTGCCCCCACTCGCCCGCACTGCCCGCCGCGCCCCGGTACGGCGAGCCGTCGATCATCACGGCGGCGCCGACGCCGGACCCGATCAGCGCGATGACGGCGTTGCGGTGCCCGCGGCCGGCGCCGAACCACATCTCGGCCTGGCCGAGCGAGGTCGCGCCGTTGTCGACGAACAGCGGCAGATCGGGGCGCCGGCCGCCCATGCCCTCGCGCAGCATCCGCTCCAGCGGCACGCCGTCCCAGCCGATGGTCTGGCAGTGCACGACCGCCTCGGGGCCGTGCTCGATCACGCCGGGGACGCCCACCCCGACGCCGATGATGGACGCGGGGTCGACCGACGCCCCCTCGATCACCGCGGGGAGGCCGTCGAGGATGTGCCGCACGACGGCGCGCTCGTCGTGCCCGCCGTCCCCGAGCGGCAGGTCGGCCTTGGCGAGCTGGGTCAGCTCCAGGTCGAACAGCTCGACCATGACCCGGGTCTCGCCGACGTCCACGCCGACGAGGTGGCCGTATCCGGCCGCGGTCTTCAGCAGCACGCGCGGCCTGCCCCCGTCGGACTCGACGCTGCCCGCCTCCACCACCAGCCCGGCCTCGATCAGCTCGCTCACCACGTTGCTGACGGAGGCGGGGCTGAGCCCGGTCTCGCGCGCCAGGTCCTGGCGGCTGAGCGGCCCATCGAAGTACAGCCGCCGCAGCAGCACCGAGCGGTTGGTGCGGCGCAGGTCGCGCACGGTCCTCCGGCGCCGTTCCGGCATCGGCCCCCCTCTCGCGCGGCCCGGCCGGCCGCGTCCCCCGCAGGTTCTCAGGTCTTGACCCGGCCATTATGTCACTGCTTAGATCACGCCGTGAAATAAGGGGTGATCTAACTCTCCGAGTGATCCCCGTCACTCTGACCGGAAGGCCGAGCCGATGCGTCATCCCACCTCGCGGGCGCACACGCCCGTCCCCGCCGGCGGCCCCGGGCCCGCGTCCTGCGGCCTGCCGCGGTGCTGGCCTCCGCCGTGCTGCTCGCCGCCGCCGCGGCCTGTGGTGGCGGGACGGCCTCCGGCGGCGGCGACGGCGACCCGAAGACGCTGACGTACTGGGCCAGCAACCAGGGCACCGACATCGCCGCCGACCAGAAGGTGCTGAACCCCGAGCTGGCCAAGTTCGAGAAGCGGACCGGCATCGAGGTCAAGCTGGAGGTCGTCCCCTGGACCGACCTGCTCAACCGGATCCTCGCCGCCACCACCTCCGGCCAGGGACCGGACGTCCTCAACATCGGCAACACCTGGTCGGCGTCCCTGCAGGCGACCGGCGGGCTGCTGCCGTTCGACTCCGCGACGATGGCCGAGGTCGGCGGCGCGCAGCGGTTCGTCCCGGCCGCGCTCGCCTCCGCCGGGGCCAAGGGCAAAAACCCGGCCGCCGGCCTCGCCTTCTACGACCGGCTGGTGGACGCGCTGCTGGAGGCCGGGATCGAGCCGCACCCGACCCTCTACCACTGGGACCTGCCGCAGGCGCTCCAGGACCGCGGCGGCTGGCCGTCCCGCGACACCGCCGAGCGGTTCGCCGAGTACGCCTCGGTCGTCGCCGCCGCGCTCGGCGACCGCGTGGCCTCGTGGACGACGCTCAACGAGCCGGTCTGCGCGGCCTGGCTCGGGCACCTGCGGGCGGTGATGGCGCCGGGCGTCGCCGACGTCCGCGCGGCGGTCCCCGCCTCCTACCACCTGCTGCTCGCGCACGGCCTCGGCGCGCAGGCCGTCCGCGCCGCCGCCCCGGGCGCCCGCGTCGGCATCGTCAACCTGCTCACCGACTGCGAGCCGGGCAGCGACCGGGACGAGGACGTGGCGGCGGCGCGGCGCGAGGACGGCCACCACAACCGCTGGTGGCTCGACCCGCTCCACGGCCGCGGGCTGCCCGCCGACATGATCGGGGAGTACGGGGTCGAGCCGCCGGTGCGCCCCGGCGACCTGGAGGCGATCGCCGCGCCGCTGGACTGGCTCGGCGTCAACTACTACCGCCGGTCGGTGAACGTCGCCGACCCCGCCGGCCCGCCGCCGCGGGCCCGGCAGATCACCCCGGCGGGGACGCCGCGCACCGGCATGGACTGGGAGATCCACCCGGACCGGCTGGAGCGGATCCTGCTGCGCGTCACCGCCGAGTACGCGCCGCGCAGCATCATGGTCACCGAGAACGGGTCGGCCTACCGCGACACCGTGACGCCCGGCGGGGCCGTCCACGACGCCGAGCGGACCGCCTACCTGGAGGCGCACCTGTCGGCGTGCGCGGCGGCGATCCGCGGGGGCGTCCCGCTGGACGGCTACTTCGCGTGGTCGCTGCTGGACAACTTCGAATGGGCGTACGGGTACGCCCAGCGGTTCGGGCTCGTCCACGTCGACTTCGCCACGCAGAAACGCGTGATCAAGGACAGCGGGCACCGCTACGCCGAGATCATTCGCGCCCACCGGGACCTCGTCGCCGGCGCGGTCGCTCCCTAGAGTGAGGGCTCGGCGGCTGAGGCGAGGTGGGGAGGCCGGGTGGGCGGGATCCTTGTGGCGAACCGGGGAGAGATCGCGCTGCGGATCGTGCGGGCGGCGGCGGAGCTGGGCCTGCGGACGGTCGCCGTGCACACCCGCGACGACACCGGCTCCCTGCACGCCCGCCGCGCCGACGAGGTCCGGATCCTGCCGGGCGAGGGCGTCGCCGGCTACCTGGACGCCGACGCGCTCATCGCCGCCGCGAAGGAGACCGGCGCCACGGCCGTCCACCCCGGATACGGGTTCCTGAGCGAGAACGCGGAGTTCGCGGCGCGCTGCGCCTCCGCCGGGCTGACGTTCACCGGACCCCGCCCGGAGCTGCTGGAGCTGTTCGGCGACAAGGCACGGTCCCGGGAGCCGGCGCGCGCGGCGGGCGTGCCCGTGCTGCCCGGCACGGGCGGCGCGGTGAGCGTGGCGGACGCCGAGGCGTTCGCCCGCGAGCACGGTCCCGTCATGCTCAAGGCCCTCGCGGGCGGCGGCGGGCGCGGCATGCGCGCCGTCGCCGATCCCGCCGGCGTGGCCGCGGCCTACGAGCGGTGCCGGTCGGAGGCGCTCGCCTCGTCCGGCACCGGCGACCTGTTCGCCGAGAAGTACGTGCCGCACGCCCGCCACGTCGAGGTCCAGATCGCCGGAGACGGCACCGGCGCGGTCACCCACCTGTGGGAGCGCGACTGCAGCGTCCAGCGGCGCCACCAGAAGCTGATCGAGGTCGCGCCCGCGCCCGCGCTGCCCGCCGGCCTCCGGGACGCGCTGCTGGACGCGGTGCTGCGGATGGCCGGGCAGGTCCGCTACGACGGCCTCGGCACCTTCGAGTTCCTCGTCGACGGCGCGGAGTTCTGGTTCCTGGAGGCCAACCCGCGGCTCCAGGTCGAGCACACCGTCACCGAGGAGATCACGGGCGTCGACCTGGTGAAGACGCAGATCAGGCTCGCGCTGGGGGAGGACCTCGCGGGCGTCGGCCTGGCCGGCCCGCCGCCGGCGTCGGGCTGCGCCGTCCAGGTGCGGGTCAACGCCGAGACGATCGGTGCGGACGGCGCGCCGCGGCCCCGGGCGGGGACGCTGACCGCGTTCGCGCCCCCGTCGGGGCCCGGTGTCCGCGTCGACACCTGCGGCTACGCGGGCTACCGCACGAGCCTGCGCTACGACCCGCTGCTGGCCAAGGTCGTCGCCCGGGCGGAGGACCTCCCGTCCGCGGCCGTCCGCGCGCACGGCGCGCTCGGCGAGTTCGAGATCGCGGGCGTGGAGACCAGCATCCCGCTCCTGCAGGGCGTCCTGCGCCACCCCGGCTTCACGGCCGGCGGCGCCGACACGTCCTTCATCGCCGATCACCTGCCCGAGCTTCTGAAGAGCGAGCACCGCCGCTACTACGTCGAGACGGCCCCGGACGCGGCCGAGCCGGAGGCCGCGACCGCCCCGGACGCCCCTCCCGGCACGGTCGCCGTCGCCGCCCCGACGCAGGGGACGGTCGTGAGCGTCGAGGTGGCGGAGGGCGACCTCGTCCGGTCCGGGACGCCCGTGCTGATCCTCGAGGCCATGAAGATGGAGCACGTCGTGCGCGCCGAAGAGCCCGGCATCGTGCGGGCCCTCGCCGCCGCGCCCGGCGACACCGTCGCCGAGGGCGCGCCGCTGCTGTTCGCCGAGCCCGCCGAGGCGGACGGGGACCACGCCGCCGAGGACGCCCGGGCCGACCTCGACCTGATCCGCGCCGACCTCGCCGAGACGCTGCGCCGGCACGAGGCCGGCCTCGACGCCGCCCGGCCCGAGGCGGTCGCGAAGCGGCACGCGCGAGGCCACCGCACCGCGCGGGAGAACATCGGCGACCTGTGCGACGCGGGCACGTTCACCGAGTACGGCGCCCTCGCCATCGCCGCGCAGCGGCGGCGCCGGTCCCTGGACGACCTGATCGAGCGCACCCCCGCCGACGGCATGGTCTGCGGCATCGGGGAGATCGACGGCGCGCAGGCGGTCGTCATGTCCTACGACTACACGGTCCTGGCCGGGACGCAGGGCCACCAGAACCACCGCAAGACCGACCGGATGCTCGACATCGCGCACCGCCGCCGCCTGCCGCTGGTGCTGTTCGCCGAGGGCGGCGGGGGCCGTCCCGGTGATACCGACACCTCCGCCATCTCCGGCCTGGACGTCACGACGTTCCACGCCATGGGGCGCCTCAGCGGCGTCGTCCCGTCCGTCGGCATCGCGAACGGGCGCTGCTTCGCCGGCAACGCGGCCCTCCTCGGCTGCTGCGACGTCATCATCGCGACCCGGGACGCCAACATCGGCATGGGCGGCCCCGCCATGATCGAGGGCGGCGGCCTCGGCGTGTTCGCCCCCGAGGAGATCGGCCCGATCGGCGACCAGGAGCCCAACGGCGTCGTCGACATCGTCGTGGAGGACGAGGCGGAGGCCGTCGCCGCCGCCCGCCGCCACCTCTCCTACTTCCGCGGGCCGGCGGACGGCTGGGAGTGCGACGACCAGCGGATCCTGCGGCACGTCGTCCCGGAGAACCGGCTGCGCGCCTACGACGTCCGGCGCGCGGTCGCCCACCTCGCCGACCGCGGCTCGGTACTGGAACTGCGCCGCGCCTTCGGCGTCGGGATCATCACCGCGCTGGTCCGGGTCGAGGGCCGCCCGATGGGCCTGATCGCCAGCAACCCGGCGCACCTAGGCGGCGCGATCGACCGCGACGCCGCCGACAAGGCCGCCCGGTTCCTCCAGCTGTGCGACGCGCACGGCCTCCCGGTCGTGTCGCTGTGCGACACCCCCGGCTTCATGGTCGGCCCCGACGCGGAGAAGACCGCCACCGTGCGGCACTTCGGCCGGCTGTTCGTGACCGGCGCGAACCTCAGCGTACCGATCATCACGATCGTCCTCCGCAAGGGCTACGGGCTCGGCGCGCAGGCCATGGCGGGCGGCGGGTTCAAGGCGCCGCTCGCGACCCTCGCGTGGCCCACCGGCGAGATCGGCGGCATGGGGCTGGAGGGCGCCGTCCGGCTCGGGTACCGCAAGGAGCTGGAGGCCGCCGACGATCCGCGGGCCCTCTTCGAGGAGATGGTCGCCGCCGCCTACGAGTACGGCGAGGCGCTGCACGCCGCCACGGTCTTCGAGCTGGACGACGTGATCGATCCCGCCGACACCCGCCGCTGGATCACCGCCGTGCTGGCCGAGGCCCCGCCGCCTCCGGACCGTCCCCGCCGGTGGATCGACACCTGGTGACGGGCGTCCCCTCCCGGTAGGCGTCCCTCACCCGGGGGTCGGCGCGGACCTCCGCGGGCGCGCCCGCCGCGATCACCCTGCCGCCGTCCAGGACGTGGAGGGCGTCGCAGACGCCGAGCACCGGCTCCAGTTCGTGCCCGGCGAGCAGGATCGTGAGGCCCTCGGCCGCCAGGTCGCGCAGCAGCACCTCCAGGGCGCGGGCGTTCCGCTCGGGCAGGCCCTCCCACGGCTCGTCCAGCAGCAGGACGGCCGGCTCGGTGGCGAGGGCCCGCGCCAGGTCCGCGAGCCGCGCCACGCCGGGCGGCACCGAGCGCGCGCTCTCCCCGGCGTACTCCTCGATGCCGACCCGGGCGAGGAGCGCGTCGGCGCGCCCGGCCGCGTCCCGGCGGGCGTCCCACCGGAAGCGCCACCGGTCGCGCGCGGTCCGTCCCGGATACCCGCGGGTCATCGCGTGTTTCGCCGCGGCGGCGCGCACGGTCTCCCGGACGGTCGAGGTCCCGGTCCGCCGGGGCCGCTGGAACGTGCGGGCGATGCCGCGCCGGGCCCGCTCGCGCGCCGCGCTGCCGGTGAGGTCGGCGCCGCCCAGGTGGACGGTGCCCGCCACCGGCCGCCGCAGGCCCGTGATGACGTCGCAGAGCGTCGTCTTGCCGGCGCCGTTCGGGCCGATCAGGCCGGTCACCGTGCCGGGCGGCGCGGTGAGCCCGGCGCCGTCGACGGCCGTCAGCCGACCGTACCGGACCGTCACGTCACGGACCAGCAGGCCCTCTGCAGCGGCCATCGCACCTCGCGGCTCGTGTGATGTGGGTCACCAGGGGTTCCACACCCTACTGACGGGCGAGGGCGGCGGCAACGGGGCGCCGAGGCGGGCGGCAGGGTCAGGGCGCCGGGGGCTCCAGCCGCTCGCGGGTCCACTCCTTGACCCCCGCGACGAACGCGTCGACGTCGGCGGCCTTGCCCGACGCCATCTCGGCGAACCAGTCCGGCACGTACCGCTCGAACCGCCCGCTCTCCAGGACGCCGAGGACGGCGTCGGCCACCTCCCGCGGCGGCAGGGCGTCCGAGACGTCGCTCAGCGGCTCCTCGTTGCCCGGCAGGGTGAACAGCTCCGTGCCGGCGATCAGCGCGGGCTGGATCACGTGGGCCTGCACGCCCGTCCCGTCCAGGTCGACCGCCATGCTCTCCCAGAACGCCGTGAGGGCCGCCTTGGCCGCGCCGTAGGCGGCCTCGTGCGGCGGCCCGAGCCGCGCCGCGACCGAGCCCATCGCCACCAGGTGGCCGCGGCCGCGCGCGACCATGCCGGGCAGCAGGGCGAGCGTCAGCCGCACCGGGGACAGGTAGTCGAGCCGCATCACGTCCTCGACCTCGGCGGAGGTGAGGTCCTGGACGCGGCGACGCTTCGGCATCGCCGCGTTGTTCACCAGCACGTCGACGCCGCCGAACGCGCGCTCGACGTCCGCGGCGAGGTCGGGGATCGCGTCCAGGTCGGAGAGGTCGGCCGTCCACATGGCCGAGTCGGGGGAGCGCCCGCGGCAGCGCGCGAGGACCTGCTCCAGCCTGTCCTTGCGCCGCGCGACCAGCCCGACCCGCGCCCCGGCGGCGGCGAGCGCCTCGGCGACGACGGCCCCGATGCCGGACGAGGCTCCCGTGACCAACGCCGACCGCCCGGTGAGTGTCACCATGCCGCTCAAGGTCACACAGCCCGGCCCCGGACGGCAAGGCGCAGCGCCGTCCGCCCCGCGCGTCGTCCACTCCGCCGCGGCTTGCGAGCCGTCCCGAGGGTGGGTCCGGTAAGGTCGTGGGTTCGCCCTCTTCCACCTCGCCGCCGGAGGTCTGCCCGCATGCCCGCCGAGCCCGCCGAACCCAGCGAGTCCGCCGTCCTCGCCGCGGAGCGCGCTCACCTCGTCGAGTCGCGCGCGGCGCTGCGCCGGATGCGCGAGCACGCGCAGAGCCTCACCGCCGACGTCGCCGCCGACTGGGTGTCCCGGCAGTTCCTGGAGTCGCTGCTCGACCAGCGGGTCGCCGCCCTCGCCGACCACCCGGACGCCCCGCTGTTCTTCGGCCGGATGGACCTCGACGGCGACGGCGGCCCCGACCTGCCGGCCGTCATGTACGTGGGGCGGCGGCACGTCCACGACGGCGCCGACGGCAGCCCGCTCGTCCTGGACTGGCGCGCCCCCGTGTCGCGGGCGTTCTACCAGGCCGGGCCGGCCGACCCGATGGGCTGGCGGCTGCGGCGCCGCTTCGGGTTCCAGGCCGGCGAGCTGACCGCGTTCGAGGACGAGCCCCTGGACGGCGGCGACCTCGGCCCGTCCCGGATCCTCACCGAGGAGATCGAGCGGCCCCGCACCGGGCCGATGCGCGACATCGTCGCCACCATCCAGCCGGAGCAGGACGTGATCGTCCGCGCCGACCTGCCTGCGACCGTGTGCGTGCAGGGCGCCCCCGGCACCGGCAAGACGGCCGTCGGCCTGCACCGCGCCGCCTACCTGCTCTTCACGCACCGGGAGCGGCTGTCGCGGTCGGGCGTCCTCATCGTCGGGCCGAACCGGGCGTTCCTCGCCTACATCTCGGCGGTGCTGCCCGCGCTCGGCGAGGTCAAGGTCGAGCAGGCCACGATCGACGACCTGCTCGGCGAGCCGCTGGGCGAGGAGCCCCCGGCCGTCGCCGCCGCCAAGGGCGACGCGCGGATGGCCGGCGTGCTCAGCAGGGCGCTGTGGCTGAACGTCCGCAAGCCCGAGGAGGGCCTCGTCGTCACCCGGGGCGCCGCCCGTTACCGGCTCGCCGACCACGAGGTCCGCGAGATCGCCGCCGGCCTGCGCGGCACGACCCGGTACGGCTCCGGGCGCGCGGTCTTCGCGCAGCGGCTCGCCCACCAGATCCTCGTCCGGATGGAACGGCGCGGCGAGGCGCCCGACGACCGCGTCCAGGACCAGGTCGCGCGCACCGGGCCCGTCAAGCAGGTGCTCGACGCGGTGTGGCCGAAGGTGACCGCCGAGCAGGTGCTGCACCGGCTGCTGTCGGACGCGGAGTTCTTGGCCAGGGCCGCGAAGGGCGTCCTGGACGCGGACGAGCAGGCCGCGATCCTGTGGGAGAGACCCGCCCGCTCGCACCGGTCGGCCAGGTGGACCGCCGCCGACCGGGCCCTGCTGGACGAGCTGAACGACCTCATCGAGCGCACCGCCTCGCTCGGCCACCTGGTCGTCGACGAGGCGCAGGACCTCTCCGCGATGCAGCTGCGGGCCCTGGGACGCCGCTGCGCGACGGGCTCGGCGACCGTCCTCGGCGACCTCGCACAGGGCACCACCCCGTGGTCGGCGCGGTCGTGGAAGGAGGTCCTCGCCCACCTCGGGCAGGACGGGGAGGTCACCGAGCTGGCCCTCGGCTTCCGCGTCCCGGGGACCGTCCTCGACTTCGCCGCCCGGCTGCTCCCGCACATCGCGCCCGGCCTGGAGCGGCCGCGCTCGCTGCGCCCCGGCGCCGGCGCGCTGAACGTGCGCCGCGTCCCCGACCTCGCCGCGGCCGCCGCCGAGGCCTCCCGCGAGGCCCTCGCCCGCGCCGGCTCGGTCGGGCTGATCGTCCCGGACGCGCGGGCCGCGGCGCTCGCGGCGGCGCTGGAGGCGGCCGGGCTGGAGCACGAGGTCCTCGGCGCCGCCTCCGACGGCACCGGACGGCTGCTCGTCGTCCCGGCGACGCTCGCCAAGGGCCTGGAGTACGACCACGTCATCGTCGCGGAGCCCGCCGCCATCGCCGCCGCGGAGGAGCGCGGCCTGGCCCGCCTCTACGTCGTGCTCACCCGCGCCGTCACATCCCTCACCGTCCTGCACCGGGAGTCGCTCCCGGCGGAACTGGCGTCATGACGCGGGGGCGGGAGGCGCGGAGGCCCGGCCGTTGTGCGGCCGCAGGCCGTCGAAGGCGATCCGCAGCAGGTCGTCGCGGGCGCCGGCGCGGCCGGCCGCGTAGGACATCCCGGCCAGCAGCGCCATGACCTCGCCGGGACCGACGTCCGCGCGGACGGCGCCGGCCTTCTGCGCGCGTTCGAGCAGGACGCCGAGGGCCGCCTTCAGCCCGGGCCCCGCCCGGCCGGTGGCCGCGCGGGCGTCGACGCCCGCCTCCGCCAGCGCCTCGGTGACGGCCTGCTTGGCCGCCGCCTGCGCGACGACCCGTGAGAAGAAGCCGAAGAACGCGGCGCCGGGGTCGCCGGCGGCGCGCAGGTCCTCCGCCTCGGCCGCGAGCCGCTCCAGCAGCGCGACGAGGACCGCCTCCAGCAGCGACTCCTTGGTCGGGAAGTGCCGGAACACCGTCCCGATCCCGACCCCGGCCTTCCGGGCGACCTCCTCGGTGGAGGCCGAGGTCCCCTGGACGGCGAAGACCTCCTCGGCCGCGGCCAGGACCTTCGCGCGGTTGCGTTGAGCGTCCGCGCGCAGGGGCCTGCCGGACGGCGGTGATGTCATCGCGGCCTTCCGTTGACAAGTGGAGTTGTCGCTCCGTATTTTCTCATGCGGAGCACGAACTCCGATTGTAGGGGAGAGTCATGTCCGAGTTCGCCAGCCCCCGGGCCGTCTTCCAGCGGCTGATCGACGGGATCACCGCCCGGCGGCACGAGGCGCTGCCGCAGCTGTACGCGCGGGACGCCGTGGTCGTGCACCCGTTCGCCCATCCCGCCTCGCGCCTGGAGGGCCGCGAGGCGCTGCGCGAGCACTTCGCCCGGCTGACGACGTGGCCGATGGAGCTGGAGGCGCGCAACGTCGTCGTCCACCAGACCGCCGACCCAGAGGTGATCATCGCGGAGTTCGAGTACCTGGGCCGCAACACCGAGACGGGGCGCGAGTTCGTCGTCCCCAACATCTTCGTGCTGCGGGTGCGCGACGGGCACATCGTGGAGTCCCGCGACTACGCCCACCACCGGGCGTTCGACGAGGCGATGGCATGACGCGGCCCGGGGGCATGGCGCGGCCCGGGCTCGCGTCGCCCCGCGAGGTGTTCGCGCGGCTCAGCGCGGGCATCTCGGCCGGCCGCTGGGACGAGCTGGCCGCCCTGTACGCCGAGGACGCCGTCGTCGAGCAGCCGTTCGCCCTCCCGCCCGCGCCGCCGCGCCTGGAGGGGCGCGCGACGATCGACCGGCACTTCCGCGCGGCCGGCGCCGGGCCGCTGGAACTGCGCGCCCGCGACGTGGTGGTGCACGACACCGCCGACCCGGAGGTGATCGTCGCGGAGTACGGCTACGAGGGCCGCGCCGCCACCACCGGCCGGACGTTCTCGGTCGCCAACATCCAGGTGCTGCGCGTCCGGGACGGGCTCGTCGTGGAGTCCCGCGACTACCACGACCATGCGGGGCTGGCGCGGGCAATGGCGCCCGGCTGATCCGGCCGCGCGGGCGGTTGACTCGCCGTCCCGGCGGTTCCTAGGCTGGACGGGTCATACCGACCGGTTGGTATGTTCGTTGCGGGTGGCCCGGCCGCCACCCTCGCCCGCGCGGAGGTTCGCCCTGTGAGCACAGCACCGCCCGACGCCGACGAGCTGAGCAGGCGGGTCGGCGAGTTCCTCGCCGCACACGCCCCCTCGGCCATGGAGCCGCTGGAGTTCCTGCGCGCCCGGTTCGACGCCGGGCTCGCCTGGGTCCACTACCCCGAAGGGCTCGGCGGGCTCGGCGCCGCGCGGCACCTGCAGCCCGCCGTCGACCGCCGGTTCGCCGCGGCGGGAGCGCCGTCCAACCACCCGGAGCGCAACGGCATCGGGCTCGGCATGGCGGCCCCGACGATCCTGGCGTTCGGCACCGAGGAGCAGAAGCGCCGCTTCCTGCGCCCGCTGTGGACCGGCGAGGAGCTGTGGTGCCAGCTGTTCAGCGAGCCCGGCGCCGGCTCCGACCTCGCCGCGCTCGCCACCCGCGCCGTCCGCGACGGCGACGCCTGGACGGTCGACGGGCAGAAGGTCTGGACGTCCATGGCCCACGAGGCCCGCTGGGCGATCCTCGTCACCCGCACCGACCCCGACGTCCCCAAGCACCGCGGCATGACCTACTTCGTCTGCGACATGACCGCGCCCGGCGTCGAGGTCAGGCCGCTGCGGCAGATCACCGGCGAGGCCGAGTTCAACGAGGTGTTCCTCACCGGCGTGCGGATCCCCGACGAGCACCGGCTCGGCGAGGTCGGGGAGGGCTGGCGGGTCGCGACGACGACCCTGATGAACGAGCGGGTCGCGATCGGCGGGGGCGCCGCGCCACGCGAGGGCGGCATGATCGGGGTGGTCGCCGGGCTCTGGCGGGAGCGTCCCGAGCTGCGGACCCCGGCCCTGCACGATGCCCTGCTGCGGGCGTGGGTGGAGACCGAGGCGGCCCGGCTCACCGGGGAGCGGCTGCGCCAGCAGCTCACCGCCGGGCAGCCCGGCCCCGAGGGGTCGGGCGCCAAGCTGGCCTTCGCCAAGCTCAACCAGGAGGTGTCCGGCCTGGAGCTGGAGCTGCTCGGCGAGGACGGCCTGCGCTACGACGACTGGACGATGCGCCGTCCCACCGAGGTGGACTTCACCCGCCGCTCGCCCGGCTACCGCTACCTGCGCGCCAAGGGCAACTCCATCGAGGGCGGCACCTCGGAGATCCTGCGCAACATCATCGCCGAGCGCGTCCTCGGCCTGCCCGGCGAGATCCGCGTCGACAAGGACGTGGCGTGGAAGGACCTGCCCAAATGAGCGACCTGCTGTACGGCGAGATCGAGAACGATCTGCGCGCGAGCGTCCGCGACGTGCTCGGCGACAAGGCCCCCTGGACCGCCGTCCTCGCCGCCACCGAGAAGGACGAGCCCTACGACGCGGATCTGTGGCGGGCCGTCGCCGGACAGCTCGGCTGCGCCGGGCTGCCCGTCCCCGAGGACCTCGGCGGCGCCGGGGCCACCTGGCGCGAGACGGCCGTGGTCATGGAGGAGCTGGGCCGCTCCGCCGCGCCCGTCCCGTTCCTGACCAGCTCCGTGGTCGCCACCGCCGCCCTGCTGGCCGCCGGGGAGCGGGACCTGCTCGCGCGGCTCGCGGCGGGGGAGCGGATCGCGGTCCCGGCCGTCCCGTTCAGCACCGGACCCGGCGACGCCACCGAGACCGTCCGGGTGGAGGACGGGACTCTGACCGGCGAGGTCACCAGCGTCGCCGACGGCCTGGCCGCCGACGTCCTGCTCGTCCCGGCGGGCGGCGCGCTCTGGGCGGTGGACGCAGCCGACGCCGGCCGCACCGCGGTGACCTCGCTCGACATGACCCGGCGGCTCGCCGACATCACCCTGTCCGGTGCGCCCGCCCGCCGCGTCGCCGAGGGGGAGACCGCCGTGCGCACGGCCCTGCTCACCGGCGCAGCGATGCTGGCGTCCGAGCAGCTCGGCCTCGCCGAGCGTTGCCTGGACGACACGGTCGCCTACGTGAAGACGCGATACCAGTTCGGCCGCCCGGTGGGGTCCTACCAGGGCCTCAAGCACCGGCTCGCCGACCTGTGGACGTCCGTCACGCAGGCGCGCGCGGTCGCCCGCCACGCCGCGTCCTGCGTCGCCGCCGGCGACGAGGACACGCCGGTCGCGGTCGCGGTCGCCCAGGCCCACTGCTCGGCGGTCGCGGTCAAGGCGGCCGAGGAGTGCGTGCAGATGCACGGCGGCACCGGCTTCACCTGGGAGCACCCCGCGCACCTCTACCTCAAGCGCGCCAAGGCCGACTCCATCGCCCTCGGCACTCCCGACCGGCACCGCGCCGCCCTGGCCGCGCTGGTCGACCTACCCCCGGCCTGACGGTCAGCCGGACGGTCCCGCGCCGCCGGAGGGGCCGTCCGGGCGGCCGGTGAGGACGGCGAGGATCCGCGCCCCCTCGGGAAAGGCGCCCCGGCCGGCCAGCGCGAACAGGCCGGCCATCATCTTCGCCGTGTAGATCCGGTCGAGGACGATCCCGTGCCGCTCGGCGAAGTCGCCGATGAACGCGTCCAGCTCCGGGGTCCTCCTGGCGTAGCCGCCGAAGTGGAAGCCGTCCTCGACGTGCCAGGTCCCGCGCCGCCCGCCGAAGGCCTCGTGCTGGAGGCGCTCGACCTCGCCCTCCATGAACCCGCCCCTGAGGACGGAGAACCCGACGGCGCGCTGGCCCGGGGCCAGGCCGGCGGCGAGGCCGGCGAGGGTCCCGCCCGTGCCGCACGGGCAGCACACGACGTCGAAGCCCGGGACCTCCGCCCCGAGTTCCGCGCAGCCCCGGACGGCGAGCGCGTTGCTGCCCCCTTCCGGCAGAAGGTAGAAGCCGCCCCATTCCCGCCGGAGCGCGGCGATGACGTCCGGTTCGTGTTTGCGCCGGTACGTGCCGCGGTCCATGTAGGTGAGGCGCATGCCCATCCCGGCGGCGTAGGCCAGCGAATCGTTCAGCGGCAGGTGCTCCTCGCCGCGGACCACCCCGATCGTCGCGAACCCGTAGATCCTTCCGGCCGCCGCTGCGGCCCGGAGGTGGTTGGAGTAGGCGCCGCCGAACGTCAGGAGCGTCCCGTGCACGCGCGCGGGGCCGATGTTGTGCTTGAGCTTGCGCCACTTGTTGCCCGGCAGCTCCGGGTGGACCAGGTCGTCCCGCTTCAGGAAGAGCCGCAGGCCGCGCCGTGCCGCGCGGTCGTCGTCCAGCTCCAGGACCGGCGAGGTCATCGCGGCATCGGCAGGCCGAGCCTCTCCCGGATCTCGCGCTGCACCTCGTCGATGCCCGGCCGTGCGTCCACCGTGACCACGTACTCCTTGCGGCCGAACAGCTCCAGGATCGGGTCGGTCCGCGCGCGGTAGTCGCGCATCCGCTCGGCGAGCGCCTCCTCGGTGTCGTCCTCGCGGGGCACCAGGGCGCCCCCGCACACGTCGCAGCGCCCCTCGACCGTCGGGCGGTCGGCGATCAGGTTGTAGTCCATCCCGCACCGGGAGCAGAGCCGGCGCGCCAGGGCGCGGCGGCGGACCTCCGCGTCCGGCAGGTCGAGGTGGATCACGCCGTCGATGTCGTAGCTCTCCAGGAAGAACTCCGTCTGCCGGCGGCTGCGCGGGAACCCGTCGATGACGAACCCGTAGTTCCAGTCGTGCTGGTCGAGCCGCTCCCGGACGACGCTCTCGGCCAGGTCGTCTCCCACCAGCTCCCCGGCCGCCATGATGCGCCGTACCTGCGCGCCCAGCTTGGTGTGGTTCTTCACGTGCCAGCGGAAGACGTCACCCACGCTGATGTGCACGATCTCCAGGTCCCGGGCGAGCAGCTCCGACTGCGTCCCCTTGCCGCTGCCGACCGGGCCGACGATGACGTACTTGCGCATGCGCAGAGCCTATGCGCCCGACCCCCGTCAGAGCGGGAGACGCAGACGGCGGCCGAGCCGGCGGAACCGCGAGTCCTGGGCGTGGCCGGGCGCCTCGTCCGTCGCGGTCAGGCTCTCCAGCAGCGTGTCGAACGCGGGCGGGCGGACGCACACCAGCGTCGCGCGGGCCCTCCGGGCGCAGTGCAGCCGCACGGACGGCCGCAGCAGCCGCGAGAACGGCCCCCGCGTCCCGTGCCCGACGACCAGCAGGTCGTCCTCGCCCGCCAGCCGGACCAGGGTGGCCCCCGGCTCCCCGACGAGCGCCAGCGCGGTCATCTCCACGCCGTCGGGCGGTCCGTCGCACACCTCCGTCAGCAACCGGGCGATCAGCTCCGCCCCGGACGCGCGCAGCGCCTCGGTGATGCCGCAGCCGAGCTGCCCCGCCGCCGACACGTGCGGGGGCAGCGGCGCGGCGTGGGCGACCAGCAGCGGCAGCCCGCGCAGCCGCGCCTCGCCGATCGCCCAGGACAGCGCGCAGCGCGCACCCGCGGAGTCGTCCACCCCCACCACGACGCGGGGGCCGCCCTCCGGTCTCGCGATCACGGTCCCTCCTGTGGCCGCCGGGTGACAGCAGTCTAGACAGAAGGCATACCCGTTCCAGCGCCGAAGTTCTACGTTCTGGAAACACCTGTTCGCGATAAGGCGCGGCCCCTGGACCGGCCGCCGCCGTGCGGGGCAGACTTTCCGACATGGCCACACCGCACGAAGCCGACCCTTCCTGCGCCGTCGCGCACGGCGACGTCCCGCCGCCCTCGGAGGAGCGGACGCTGGTCGCGGTGTTCGCCGGCCCGGTCGCCGACCACCTCCTGCGCTACGGCGCCGACCTCGGCTACCGCACGTTCCTCGTCGACCCCGACAAGTCGCGCGAGGGGGCGACCGACCTCCCGCCGCTGGACGCCACGGCCGACGTCGTGGTGACCGACCACCACCGGCCCGAGCTCGGCCCCGTCCTGCGCGACGTGCTGACCCAGCCCGTCCGGTGGGTCGGCGTCATGGGCAACCCCCGGCACCCGGCCCCGCACATCCCGGCCCTCACCGAGCTCGGCGTCCCCGCCGCCGACATCGCCCGCGTGCACCGCCCGATCGGCCTGAACATCGGCTCCCGGACCCCGGCGGAGATCGCCGTCGCCACCCTCGCCGGCCTCATCGCCGACCGCAACGGCCGCCCCGGCGGCTTCGAGTTCTAGCAGTGCCGATCTTCTAGCAGGGCCGATCTTCTAGCAGGGCGGGTCGTAGGGCTTGGACGGCAGGTGGCGACGCCACTCCGCCTCGGTGATGGGCGTGCCCGCGACGGCGCAGATCTGCGCCGCGACCCGTTCCGGGTCCATGTCCCACAGCCTGACCTCCCGGCCCACCCCGGTCGTCACCAGCGTGGGCCGGCGGGAGTCGGCCACGTCGAAGTACAGCCCCTCGGCCGAGCCGGTGAGCGTCGCCAGCGCCGACGGCCGGGACGGCTCCGAGGCGTCCCACAGCCAGACGGTCCCGTCCCCGGCCGCCGCGGCGAGCACGCCGTCCGGGCCGTAGGCCAGCGAGTAGACGTAGTTCGTCGGGCCGCGCAGCCGCCGCGGCAGCGGGCGCGGGCGGGAGCGGTCGGCGAGGTCCCACAGGATCACGGTGTTGTCGGCGCCCGCGGTGGCCAGCGTGCGGCCGTCCAGGCTGAACACCACGGTGAACACGTAGTTCTCGTGCTCGGTCAGGGGCCCTCCGAGCCGCGCCGGGTGCCGCGGGTCGGACACGTCCCACAACAGGACCTGGTTGTCGGCCGTGCCGTAGGCCAGGGTGCGGCCGTCCGGGCTGAACGCGGCCTGGTACGCGTAGTTGGTCGCGCCGGCCAGCACGGCGAGGCGCACCGGCCTGCGCGGGTCGCGGACGTCCCACAGCCGCACCTTCGTGTCGTTGCTCGCGACGGCGAGGAGGCGGCCGTCCGGGCTGAAGGTGAGCCCCTGGACGAGGCCGGCGGGGCCGGTGAGCCGCGCCGGGATCGGGGCGGGGCGGCCGGGAGAGCGCACGTCCCACAGCTGCGTCGGGCCGCCGGTGCCGCCGATGGCGAGGGTCCCGGCGTCGGGGCTCAGCGTCGCCGCCCCCGAGGCGCCGCCCTCCCCGGCCGCGTCCCGGATCACCGGGCCCAGCGGCGCGGGCCGGCGCGGGTCGGCGACCGACCAGAGCCGCGCGGTCCCGTCCTGGCTCGCGAGCGCGAGGACGCGGCCGTCGCGGCTGAGCCCCGCGGCGAAGATCCCGGCGCCGGGCCCCTGGACGACCGGGCCGGGCAGGTCCCAGATCCTGGCGGTGCCGTCGGCCGCGGCGGTGGCGAGCGCGCCGGACGGCAGGAACGCCACCGCCGTCACCGGGCCCGGGTGCGGCAGCGAGGTGCGCGGGCCCCGCCCGGCGAGGTCCCAGACCCAGGCCCGGCCGTCCGAGCTCGCGGCGGCCAGCGACCGGCCGTCCGGCGCGAACGCGACGCCGTTGACCCATCCCTTCGGGCCGGTCAGCGGTTCGCCGGACGGGACGGCCCGCGCACCGGACACCCGCCACAGCCGGACGCTCCCGTCGGCGTTGCCGGTCGCGAGCGTTTTCCCGTCAGGGCCGAACGCCACGGCGAACACGGTCTTGGCGCCCGCCTTCAGGGGCTCCCCGGCGGGCCCGCGGCGGACCATGTCCACCAGCCGGACCGTTCCGTCCTCGAACCCGGCGGCGAGCATCGTCCCGTCGGGGCTGAACGCCACGGGGTGGGCGGGGGCGCCGCCTTCCAGGAGGATCCGGCCTCCGGCCTCCGGACGGGCCGGGTCCCAGGACCGGACCGTCCCGTCGGCGCTCGCGGCGGCGAGCGTCCTCCCGTCGGGGCTGAACGCCACCGCGTACACGGTGGAGCGCGGTCCGGTGAGCGCCCGGGAGGCCCCGCCGATCCGCCGCAGCATGACCGTCCCCCCGCCGCCGCCGTCCGCGACGGTCCGGCCGTCGGGGCTGATCGCGACGCCGTACACGGTGTCGCGGTGCCCGCCCAGCGGCTCGCCGACCGGCACGGGACGTCCGCGCTCGGCGATGTTCCACAGCCGCACGGCGCGGTCCGCGCCGCCGGTCGCGAGCGTGCGGCCGTCCGCGCTGACGGCCACCGACTGCAGGACGCCGCGCGGCCCGGCGATCCGGGTCACCGCCGGGCCCGCGTAGGACTCCAGCAGGGCGGAGCGGGCCTCCGGGGTGGGCGAGACCCGGTACGCGGCCAGGGCGGTCTGGGCCGCGAGCGCGACGTCCTTGCCGCGCAGCTTGCCGGACTCGACCGCCACCTGCCGCGACACCGCCTCGTCGCGCTGCTCGTCGGCGGCGCGCCGCTGGATCACCGTGACCGCCGCCAGCCCGAGCGCCAGCAGCGACACCGCCGACAGGACGGCGATCAGCCGCCGCCCGCGCCGCACCAGCCGGCGCAGCGCCCTCGCCTCCGCCTCCCGCCGGTGCACCGACTCCCGCAGGAACCGGATCTCCAGCTCGTTCAGGCCGGCCCCGCGCCGCGGGTCGGCGGCCAGCTCCTCGCTCTCGGCGAGCCACACCCCGCGCAGCAGCGTGCCCGGGTCGCGGCCGGACTCCTCCCACGCCTCGGCCGCCGCGGTGAGCCGGCGGTGCGCGCGCAGCCCGGCCCGGTCGGTCTCGACCCACGCGCGCAGCCGCGGCCAGGCGGCCAGCAGCGCCTCGTGGGCGATCTCGACTCCGTCGGCGCGCGCGGTGACGAGCCGCTGGTCGACGAAGCGGGCGAGGACGGCGCGCGTCCCCTCCCCGAACTCCCGCTCCGCCACCCGCCGCCGCGTCACCCCGGTGTCGCCGGTGAGGTGCACCAGCCGCAGGAACAGCCGCCTGGCGACCTGCCGCTCGTCCTCGCCGAGGCTCCGGTAGGCCTCCTCCGCGGTGGCGGCGACGGCCCCGTGGATCCCGCCGCTGTCCCGGTAGTCGGCGATCGTGAGCATCCCGTGCCGCCGCCGCTCCCACGTCGACAGCAGGGCGTGCGACAGCAGCGGCAGCGTCCCCGCGTCGTGCGCGGCGCCAGGTGCGGCTCCCGGCGCCGGGCTCACCTCGCGCAGCAGCAGGTCGACCAGGCCCGGCTCCAGCTCCAGCCCGGCCCGCTGCGCCGGCATGACGATCGCCCGGCGCAGCTCGTCCTCGTTCATGGGGGTCACGAGCACCTGGCCGGTCTGGAGCACCTCGGCAAGCCCCGGATGGCGCAGCGCCCGCCCGTAGAAGTCGGCCCGGAGCGCGAGGACGACCGCGGCGGGGAGCCCCAGCAGCCCGGTGATCAGGTCCTCCTCGCCGGCGGGGGCGCGATCGGCGAGGATCTCCTCGAACTGGTCGACGGCCAGCACCGCGGAGGGCCGTGCGCGCAGCGCCGCCAGCGCCGCGGCGTCGATCTCGCCCGCGGTGCGCAGGACGGCGTCGGCCTCGTCCCGCAGAGCCGGGATCAACCCCGCCCTGATGAGGGACGACTTCCCGGCGCCGGACGGCCCGACGACCACGAGGGCGCCCTTGCCGTCGAGGTCACGGACGCGCTCCACCAGGGCGGCCGTCAGGGTCTCGCGGCCGAAGTACCAGGCGGCGTCCTCGGACTCGAAGCGGGCGAGGCCGCGGTACGGGACGACCGCGGGCCGGCGTCCCGGCGTCCGCCGGACCCTGCGCAGCGCGTCCAGCCAGGACTCGGCCTCGGCGCCGGTCACCCCGCAGGCGCGCAGCAGCGCCGGGAGCCGGTCGGGCCGCGGCGGCGGAAGGTGGCGGCCGGCGAAGTAGTCGCCGGCGCTCGCGTCGGGGATCCCGGACGCCCGCGCGACCTGCCGGACGGTCAGGCCCGCGGCCTCCCGGAGCAGGGTGAGCTGCGCCGCGAAGTCCTGCCGGGTCACGATCCGCCGGGGGTCGGGTCCGCCCGTCCCGTCTTCCGCCGGGTTGCGCGCCGCCATGTGCACCCCCGTGGTCAGCCGGTGCCGTCCGCCGCACCGATTGACACACGGAGTCAGGCGCCCTGTCTGGGGCGGATGACACATATCGTCCGCTCCCGGCCACGACTCTCCGTGCCCGGGCGGCGGCGTTCGCGTGACGGCCGCTGTACGGGGTTGTACGGGCATTCGGGGCGGCGTTGCCATCGCCGCAGGCAGGGCGGTCTGCTGAGGAGGACCCCGCTCATGACAGGTGAGGCCGCACCCGGCCATGAGGAGGCGACGTGATCGACGCCACGGACCCCGACGACGGCGCGGAGACCGCGCCGGACAGCCCGCACGCACCGGCGCCCCGCCCGACCGCCTGCTTCCACGACCAGGTCCACGCCGACGACCTCGTCGCGGGCGACAAGATCGTGCACTATCCGGCGCCGCGGTTCGCGCCGCCGATCCGCCAGCTTCCCGCGGCGCCCCGCGACTTCGTCGGGCGGGAGGAGGAGCTCGCCGCGCTGGACGCCGCCTTCGCCTCGGCCCGGGAGCGCGGCTCGGCGACCGTGGCGCACATCCACGGGATGGCGGGCGCCGGGAAGACCGCGCTCGCCCTGCACTGGGCCCACCAGCACGCGGGCCGCTTCGACGACCAGTTCTTCCTGGGCATGGACGGGCCGGCAGCGCGGACGCCCGGACGGGCGCTGCGGCGGTTCCTGGAGGACCTCGGCGTCGCGGCCCGCGACATCCCGTCCGACGAGGCCCGGTGCGCCGCGCTCTTCCGCTCCCTGGTCGCCGACCGCCGCGTCCTCGTCGTCCTCGACGACGCGGCGGACGCCGACCAGGTCGTGCCGCTGGTCCCGGGCGGCGCCGGGTCACTCGTCGTGGTCACCGGGCGGACGCGGCTGGAGGCGCTGAGCGCCCGCTTCGGCGCCGTCTCGATCCCGGTCGGACCGCTGTCCATCGCCGACTCGTGGCGGCTCCTCGCCCGGCTGCTCGGCGGCGAGCGCGGCAGGCGGGAACCGCGGGCGATGGCCGACCTCGCGGAGTCCTGCGCCCGGCTGCCGCTGGCGATCAGGATCGCCGCGGTCGGGCTGGAGGCGGGCCCCTTCGACTCCGTCGCCTCCCTCGTCGGGGAGCTGACGTGCGGGGGCAGGCTGGACGCCCTGGCGCTCGACGGCGATCCCGAGCTCGCCCTGCGCTCCGCGTTCGACCTGTCCTACGACAACTTAACGGACCGCGAGCAGGACGCGTTCAGGCTGCTCGGCCTCATGCGCGGCCTCGACTTCGGCGACGAGAGCTTCGCGGCGCTCCTGGCCGTGACCGTCCGGGAGGCCCGGGGGGTCCTGCGGGGCCTCATCCGCAAGCACCTCGTCGAGCCCGGGACGGCCGGCCGGTTCCGCCTGCACGAACTGCTGGCGGAGTACGCCGCGGAGCGGCTCGCCCGCGAGGACGGGCCGGGGGCCGAGGCGGCCGCCGGGCGGCTCAAGCGCTGGTACCTGACCCGGCTGCGCGAGGCGGCCGCGGCGATCGCGCCCACGGCGGGCGGGCCGGCGTCCGGGGCGGCGGGGGGAGCCCCGCGCCCGGCCGAGCCGGCGCTCGCCTGGTTCGAGCGGGAGCGGGTGGCCGTCATCGCCGTCGCCCGGCGGGCGGCCGAGGGCGCCGGGGCGCACCTGGCCTGGCAGTTCGCCGACGCGCTGTTCCAGCTGCTCCGGCGCGACAAGCACGCCGCCGACAACCTGGCGATCCACCGGCTCGGGCTGGCCGCGGCGCGCGCCGCCCGGGACCGGCACCCCGAGGCGCTGATGCTCGACCAGCTCGCCGTCGTCCACTGCGACGCGGGGGACCACGCGGAGGCCGCGAAGGAGGCGAAGGAGGCCTACGAGATCTTCACCGAGCTCGGCGACCACCGCCGGGCCGGCTGGGCCCTCAACACCCGCTCGCGCGTCGAGCGCCAGTGCTCCCGCTACCAGGAGGCGCTGGAGTACGGCGAGCGGGCGCTCGCCGTCCTGACCCGGGAGGGCGACCGGCACGGCATCGCCCAGGCCCTGGAGCAGATCGCGCAGGTGCACTGGCGGCTCGCCCACTACCGGACGGCGCTGCGCCACGCCCGCGAGTCGCTGCGCGTCCACCGGGAGCTGGGCGGCGTCGCGGGGGAGGCCGACGCGCTGGACATGATCGCCCGCATCCTGCGCCGGCTCGGCCTGACGGGCCACGCCCTCCGCTACGCCGAGCGGGCGCTGGCCGCCCGCCGCCGCCTCGGCGACCGCCGCGGGCAGGGCGCGGTCCTCGACGGCATGTGCCGCGCCCTGCGGCGCGGCGGACGGCTGAAGGAGGCGCTGGAGTGCGCGCGGGAGTCGGTCGCCGTCCGGGAGGACATCGGCGACCTCACCGGGCTCGCGGCCAGCCTGCTCGGGCGCGCCCAGGTCCTGGAGAACCTGGGGGACTGCCCGGCGGCCTTCGACGACGCCTCCCGCGCCCTGCGGATCTGCCGGGACGTCGGCGACCTGTACGGGGAGGCGGAGTCGCTCTGCACCATCGCGGTCTTCCACCACGACTCCGGGCAGTACCAGGCGGCGATGCGGCACGCCCGGCACGCCCTGGCCATCAGGAAGCGGATCGGGGACGAGCACGGCGTCGCCTCCGTGCTCAACCTCATCGCCCTCGTGGAGCGGCGGCTCGGCCGGCACGCCGACGCCCGCCGCGACGTCGAGGCCGCCCTCGCCCTCCAGCGGAGGATGAAGGCCGGCTCCGGCCTCGGCAGGACGCTGAACAACCTGGCCGAGATCGAGCGCAGCGCCGGCCGGTACGGCGAAGCCCTCGCCCACGCCCGCGCCGCGCTCGAACGGCACACCCGCAAGGGCGCCGGCCGCGCCGCCCGCATCGGCCAGGGGGAGAGCCTCGCCACCATCGCGCGGATCCAGTGCCGGATGGGCGAGCACCGGGCGGCCCGCCGCCATGCGGAGGAGGCGCTGCGCCTCCAGCAGGACACCGGCGACCGGCCCGGCCAGGGCGTGACGCTGGACGTCCTCGCCCGGCTCGCCATACGCACGGGCCGGTACCGCGAGGCCGCCCAGCACGCCAAGGAGTCGCTGCGCATCCGGCGCGAGATCGGCGACCGCCGCGGGGTGGCCGAGAGCATCGCCAAGATCGCGCTCGTCCGCTGGCACCAGAGCCGCTACGACGAGGCCCTCGCCCGCGCCGAGGAGGCCCTGGCGATCCAGCGCGAGATCGGCGACCTCGCCGGGGCCAGCCACGCCCTGTACGTCCTCGCCCGCATCCACGCCCGCACCGCGCGCTACGCGCGGGCCCGCGAGTGCGCCCAGGAGTCGCTGGAGATCTGCCACCGGACCGGTGATCGGCACGGGGAGACCGACGACCTGCTCACGCTGGCGCACATCGACCGCAGGCAGGCCCGGTACGCCCGCGCGCTGCGGACGGCCCTCGGCGTCCTGGACGCGAAGCGGGAGATGGACGACCGCGCCGGGGAGGCCGAGGCGCTCGCGCTCATCGGGCGGCTCCAGGAGCACCTCGGGCACCACGACGAGGCGCTCGCGCGCCTGGGCGAGGCCCTCGCGATCCAGCGGGAGGCCTGCGACCGCAACGGCGAGGCGGAGACCCTGGAGGCCATCGGGTTCGTCCACTACCGGCTGGCCGACTATCCGGCGGCCCGCCGCGTCATGAAGAGCGCCCTGCGGATCGAGCGGGCCATCGGCGCGCCGGCCGCCGAGGGCCGGACCCTCATCCTCCTCGCCAGGGTGTGCCGGCGGCAGGCCGCGCTCCGGGCCGCCGTCCGGCACGCCCGCCGGGCCATCGGGATCGAGCGCAGGATCGGCGACCTCGACGCCGAGAGCGCGGCACGCGACGTCCTCGCCGGGGTCTACTACGTCCTCGCGCGGTACCGGAAGGGCCTGCACCATGCCGGGCTCGCGCTGCGCATCCGCACCGAGACCGACGACCGGCCCGGCCAGGCGGAGAGCCTCGACACCCTGTCGCGCGGCCACCGCAAGCTGGGCCGCAACGACCGCGCGGTCGGCCTCGCCGAGCGGGCGCTGGCCCTGCACCGGGAGATCGGCGACCGGCGCGGCGAGGCCGACAGCCTGAACACCCTGGCCCACGCCAGGTGGCGGCTCGGCGAGGAGGACGCCGCCCTCGCCGCGGGCCGCGCGGCGCTGCGCCTCCACCGCGAGACCGCCGACCAGTACGGGGAGGGCGAGGACCTCGACCTGCTCGCCCGCATCCACCGCAACGCGGGGCGGTACTCCGAGGCGCTCGAACACGTGACCCGGGCCCTGGCGCTCCGCCGCGAGATCGGCGACCGGCGCGGCGAGGGCGACAGCCTCAACACGATGGCCCGGCTCAAGCGGCGGCTCGGCGACACCGGCGAGGCGCTCGGCTACGCGCGCAGGGCGCTGGCCATCCGGTACGAGATCGACGACCGGCGCGGCGCGGCCGACACCCTCGACAACATCGCCCGGGCGCACGTCGACGCCGGGGACCACGAGGAGGCGCGCCGCCACGCGCTGAGCGCCCTGGAGATCCAGGCCGGCATCGGCGACCGGTGGGGCCGCGGCCGGAGCCTGCTGCTCCTCGGCCGGATCCACCTGGCGCTCGGCCGGCCCGGGGAGGCGCGCGAGCATCTCGCGCAGGCGGAGATCGTCTGCCGCCGGACCGGGGACCGGACCTCGGCCGGCGAGGCGAGGAGCCTGCTGGAACCGCTGCTCGGCCGGGGTGACGGGCGTACCATCGAAGGCGACGCACGTGTTCTGTCGGTGGGGTCGCCTACGGTCGGGGGCGACGGGGCCCGCCGTCCGGGCGATACCGCCGAGCAGAGGTGACGACCACCATGGCGAACAGCACCATCGAGACAGACCGCGACTTCCAGAAGCTCGCCGACCCCTACCGGCGCGAGCTGCTGGCGCACTGCTACCGGATGCTCGGCTCGATCCACGACGCCGAAGACCTCGTGCAGGAGACCTACCTGCGGGCCTGGCGCTCCTACGGCGACTTCGAGGGCCGGTCCTCGCTGCGGACGTGGCTGTACCGGATCGCCACGAACGTCTGCCTGACCGCGATCGACCAGCGCGGCCGGCGGCCCATGCCGACCGGGCTCGGCGGTCCGAGCGACGAGCCGGAGCGGCCCGTCGTGGCCTCCGACGAGGTGCCCTGGCTGGAGCCGGCCCCCGACGGCGTCCTCGGCGCCGACGCCGCCGACCCCGCCACGATCGTCGCCGCCCGGGAGAGCACCCGGCTGGCGCTCATCGCCGCCATGCAGCACCTGCCCGCCAAGCAGCGGGTCGTGCTGATCCTGCGGGACGTGCTGAAGTGGAAGGCCGCCGAGGTCGCCGAGCTGCTCGACACCTCCACCGCCGCGGTCAACAGCGCGCTGCAGCGCGCGCGGGCGCAGCTCGAGGAGCACGCCCCCGTCCGGGACGAGCTGATCGAGCCCACCGACCCCGACCAGCGCGACCTGCTGGAGCGCTACGCCAAGGCGTTCGAGGACGCCGACATCACCGGGCTCATCGAGCTGTTCAAGAAGGACGTCGTCTGGGAGATGCCGCCGTTCCCCGAGTGGTTCGTCGGCGCCGACCACGTCGTCCGCCTCATCATCGCCCAGTGCCGCCCCGCCCCCGGCGACATCAGGATGGTCCCCGCCGCCGCGAACGGGCAGCCGGCGTTCGGGATGTACAAGCTCGACGAGAACGGCGTCCACAGCCCGTACCAGCTGCAGGTGCTGAGCATCACCGACGAGGGCGTCACGCACGTCTCGGTGTTCTTCGACACGAGCCTGTTCCCCGTGTTCGGGCTCCCCGAGCGGCTCTGATCACGCCCCCTTCCCTTCCGCTGACCGGAAACCCGGTGCCGGGGCGCGCGGTGCGGGCTGCCAGTGTGGTGGTCGGCGGCGGTCCCATGGGTACGTCCGCCGGACAGAAGGGAAAGAGCGCATGACGCATCCGCCGTACCTGTACCCGGGATACAAGAGCACTGTGCTCCGCGCGCCCTCGCAAGAGCTGATCATGCCGAAGCTCGGCCCGGACAGCGTCGAGCTGACCTCCCCCGTCTTCGGCCACCAGGAGCTCGGCCGTCGGGACGAGGACCTCACCGCCCAGCACAGCGGCGAGCCCCTCGGCGAGCGGATCATCGTGACCGGCCGGGTGCTGGACGGCGCCGGGCGCCCGGTGCGGGGCGCCCTCGTGGAGATCTGGCAGGCGAACGCCGCGGGCCGCTACGACCACCTCGGCGACGTCCACCCGGCGCCGCTCGACCCGAACTTCACCGGGGCCGGGCGCTGCCTCACCGACGACGACGGCCGCTACCGGTTCGTCACGATCAAGCCCGGCGCCTACCCGTGGGGCAACCACCGCAACGCCTGGCGGCCCGCGCACATCCACTTCTCGGTCTTCGGCACCGCGTTCACCCAGCGGCTCGTCACCCAGATGTACTTCCCCGGCGACCCGCTGTTCGCCTACGACCCGATCTTCCAGTCGATCCCGGACGAGAAGGCCCGGGAGATGCTCGTCTCCCGGTTCGACCTGGACACCACCGTCCCGGAATGGGCGCTTGGCTACCAGTGGGACATCGTCCTCGGCGACACCCCGATGGAGGCCTGAATGAGCACGCCTTCCCTCACCACGCCGTCCCAGACGGTCGGCCCCTTCTTCGGCTTCGCGCTCCCGTACGCGGCGGGGCCGGAGGTCGTCCCCCCGTGGCGGCCCGACGCGATCAGCATCCGCGGGCGGGTGCTGGACGGCGCGGGCGAGCCGGTGCCGGACGCGCTGCTGGAAATCTGGCAGGCCGACGGGGACGGCGAGATCCCGCGGCGGCCCGGCGGGATCGCGCGGGCCGGGCACGGGTTCTCCGGCTTCGGCCGGTGCGGCACCGACGCGGCCGGCGGCTACTGGTTCAGCACCGTCAAGCCCGGCGCGGTCGGCGACGGCGCCCCCTACATCGCCGTGCTGGTCTTCGCCCGGGGGCTGCTCAAGCCCGTCTTCACCCGCCTCTACTTCCCCGAGGACGAGGCCGCCCGCGCGGGCGACCCGCTGCTCGGCGCCGTCCCGGAGGACCGCCGCGGCACCCTGGTCGCCGAACGCGAGGACGAGCGGGAGTACCGGTTCGACGTGCGCCTGCAGGGAGAGGGGGAGACGGTCTTCCTTGGCTTCTGAGGAGCGCGGCCCCGCGCCGGACGCGGGTCTGCTGTCCCCCGTGCGGGCGGGCACGGAGGCGGAGGCCGCCACGAGCGACCTCGCCTTCCTGACCGCGATGCTGGACGCGGAGGCCGCGCTGGCGCGCGCGCAGGCCCGCATCGGGATCGTTCCCGGCGCCGCCGCCGAGGCGATCACCGGCGCGGCCGAGGCGAGCCGGTTCGACCTCGCCGGGATCGCCCGCCGGGCGCGCGCCTCCGGCAACCCCGTGGTGCCGCTGGTCGCCGACCTGCGCGTGCTCGCCGGAAGCGCCGGCGAGCACGTCCACAAGGGCGCCACCAGCCAGGACATCGTCGACACCGGCGCCATGCTCGTCGCGGCCCGCACGCGGCACGTCGTCCTCGCCCATCTCGACCGTGCCCTGGACGCGCTGGCCGGGCTCGCGGCGCGGTACCGCGACACCCCGATGGCGGCGCGCACCCTCGGCCGCCAGGCGCTGCCGACGACGTTCGGCGCCAAGGCCGCGGGCTGGCTCCTCGGCTGCCTGGAGGCCCGCGAGCGGCTGGCCGCGGCCGTGCTGCCCGTCCAGCTCGGCGGCCCCGCCGGGACGCTCGACGCGTTCGGCGACCGGGCGCTCGACCTCGTCGCGGCCTACGCGGAGGAGACCGGGCTGGCGCGCCCCGTCCTGCCGTGGCACACCCGCCGCACCCCGGTCGCCGGGCTCGCCTCGGCGCTCGCGCTGGTCGCCGGCGCGCTCGGCAAGATCGCCACCGATGTGTGGCTGCTGGCGCAGAGCGAGGTCGCCGAGGCCGCCGAGGCCGCGGGCGGCGGCCGGGGCGGCTCGTCGTCGATGCCGCACAAGCGCAACCCGGCGCGGTCCACGCTGATCCGCTCCGCGGCCCTGCAGGTCCCGGCGCAGGTGCAGGTGATCCTCGCCGCGCAGGCCGCCGCGCACGAGCGGCCCGCGGGGGAGTGGCACGCCGAGTGGCAGCCGCTGCGCGAGTGCCTGCGCCTCACCGGCGGCGCCGCGGAGACGGCCGCCGAGCTGCTCGACGGCCTGGAGGTGTCCCCCGAGCTGATGCTGGCCGACCTGGACGACCTGCTCGACGTGCTCGGCGGCGACCCCGGGCCGGGTGCCGCCGCCGTCCTCGTCGGCCAGGCCCTCGACGCCTACCGCAGGAGCCGCACATGACCGCCGCGCCGCCCCGGTACCGCCTGGACGGCCCGCCGGACGCGCCCGTCGTCGTCCTCGGCCCGTCCCTCGGCACGTCCATGGACCTGTGGCTGCCGCAGCTGCCCGTGCTGACCCGCGAGTGGCGCGTGCTGCGCTACGACCTGCCCGGCCACGGCGGCGCGCCGCCGCCGGACGGGCCGGTCACCGTCGAGGGCCTCGCCGGCGGGATCGCCGCGCTCCTGGACGAGCTCGGCGTGGACCGGGCCGCCTATGCCGGGGTGTCCCTCGGCGGCGCGGTCGGGACGGCCCTCGCGCTGCGCGCCCCGGAGCGCGTCGCCGGGCTGGTCCTGTGCTGCACCTCCCCGCGCTTCGGCGATCCGGGGCCGTGGCGGGAACGGGCCGCGCTCGTCCGCCGGGAAGGGGTCGGCCCGGTCGCCGACACGGCGGCCGGACGCTGGTTCACGCCGTCCTTCACCGGGGCGGAGCCGTACGTCGAGATGCTGCGCGCCACCGCCCCGGAGGGCTACGCCGCCTGCTGCGACGCGCTGGCCCTGTTCGACGCGACCGCGCGGCTCGGCGAGATCTCCGCGCCGACCCTGGTGATCGCCGGGGCGCGGGACGTCCCCACGCCGCCGGAGGGCCACGCCGCGCGGCTCGCCGCCGGGATCCCGGGCGCCCGGCTGACCGTGATCGAGGGCGCCGGGCACCTGGCGAACGCGGAGCGGCCGGCGGAGGTCACCGCGGCGATCACCGAGCATCTGGACCGCGTCCGGAGGGGAGCAGGCCGATGAGCGAGGGCATGACCGACGGGAAGCGCCGTGCGCAGGGCATGAGGACGCGGCGGGAGGTCCTCGGCGACGCGCACGTCGACCGTGCCGAGGCCCGCAAGGACGGCTTCACCGCCGACTTCCAGGACATGATCACCCGGTACGCGTGGGGCGAGATCTGGACCCGCCCGGGCCTGGACCGCAAGACCCGCAGCTGCATCACCCTGACCGCGATGGTCGCCGGAGGCCACCTGGAGGAACTGGCCATGCACGTGCGCGCCGCCCTGCGCAACGACCTCACCCCCGACGAGATCAAGGAGGTGCTCCTGCAGACGGCGATCTATTGTGGAGTACCCGCCGCGAACTCGGCCTTCGCCGTCGCCCAGCGGGTACTCACCGAGCAGGAGTGACGGGCGGGAGCCCGGGCGGAGGGGCCAGGTGACGGGTCACAGGGCGGAGCGGGCGCGGCCGGTCAGCGTGGCCGGCAAGGTGATGGCGATCCTGAACGCCTTCGCGCAGGGCGGCGTCCGCCTCAACCTGAGCGAGATCTGCCGGCGGGCGGGGCTGCCGCTCGCGACCGGGCACCGGCTCGTCGGCGAGCTGGCCGCGGGCGGGTTCCTGGAGCGGGTCCCGGACGGGACGTACCGCATCGGCACCCGGCTGTGGCGCATCGGCAGCCAGGCCCCCGCCGTCACCGGGCTGCGCGAGCTGGCCCTCCCGCACATGGAGGACCTGTACGAGGCCACGCACGACAACGTCCAGCTCGGCGTGCTCCGCGAGGACCGCGTGCTCATCGTCGAGCGGCTGCGCGGCACGCGGTCGGTACCGGTCGTCACGCAGGTCGGCGCCATGCTGCCGCTGCACACCACCGGCGTGGGCAAGGTTCTGCTGGCGTACGCGCCGCCCGAGGTGCAGGAGAAGGTGCTGGGCGGGGAGCTGCCCCGGTACGCGGTGCGCACCATCACCGACCCCGCCGAGCTGCGGCGCTGCATCGAGCGGGTCCGCCGCGCCGGGTACTCCCTCACCCGTGACGAGATGACGCTCGGTGCGTCGTCCGTCGGTGCCCCGGTGCGGGACGGTGCCGGCGAGGTGGTGGCGGCGATGTCGCTGGTGGCGGGCTCCCGCGGCGCCGACCTGCGGCGGCTGCTGCCGCCGCTCACCACGGCGGCGCGGGCGCTGTCGCGGGACGTGGCGGCGCACTGGCACGGGCATCCGGACATGTTTTCCGCCGAGCGGAAGACCGGCGCCTGAAGCGGCCGCGACGGGCGCGAGCATCGGCGGGTGAGCGGCGCCGACCACGAGGAGGATCGATGCGTACCCAGGTGGCGATCATCGGAGCGGGCCCCGCGGGGCTGCTGCTCTCCCATCTGCTGCGTCTCCAGGGGATCGACTCGGTGGTGCTGGAGAGCAGGGACCGCGCCTACGTGGAGCACCGGCAGCGTGCCGGGATGCTGGAGCAGGGCACGACCGACGTCCTGCGGGAGAGCGGGGTGGGGGAGCGGCTCGACCGCGAGGGCCTCGTCCACCACGGGCTCGAGCTGCGGTTCGGCGGCGCGGGGCACCGGATCCCGCTGACCGACCTGACCGGCCGGACGGTCACCGTGTACGCGCAGACGGAGATCGTCAAGGACCTGGTCGCCCGGCGGCTGGCGGACGGCGGCGACGTGCGGTTCGAGGCGGAGGCGGTGCACCTGGACGCGTCCGCGCCCAGCGTGACGTTCCGCAGCGGCGGCGCGACGCACACCCTCGACTGCGACTACATCGCCGGCTGCGACGGCTTCCACGGCGTGAGCCGCCCGGCGGTGCCGGAGCTGCGGACGTTCACCCGCGACTACCCGTTCGCCTGGCTCGGCATCCTCGCCGACGTCGCCCCGTCCACCGACGAGCTGATCTACGCCCACCACGACCGAGGGTTCGCTCTGCACAGCCTCCGCTCGCCGCACGTGAGCCGCCTGTACCTCCAGGTGGCGCCGGACGAGGACCTCGCCGCCTGGCCCGACGCCCGGATCTGGGACGAGCTGGCGGCGCGGTTCGCCACCGACGACGGCTGGAAGCTGCACGAGGGCCCGGTCACCGACAAGGCGGTCACGCCGATGCGCAGCTTCGTGGCCGAGCCGATGCGCCACGACCGGCTGTTCCTCGCCGGGGACGCCGCCCACATCGTGCCGCCGACGGGGGCCAAGGGCCTGAACCTCGCGGTGTCCGACGTGATCGTCCTGGCGCGGGCGCTCGCCGAGAGGTACGCGACGGGTTCGGAGACGCTGCTGGACGGCTACTCCGACGCGTGCCTGCGGCGGGTCTGGCGGGCCGAGCACTTCTCGTACTGGATGACCGCGCTGCTGCACACCGACCCGGCCGCGAGCGACTTCGAGCGGCGGCTCCAGCGCTCCCACCTGGACTACGTGGTGTCGTCGGAGGCGGCCAAGACCTCGCTGGCCGAGAACTACGTGGGCCTTCCGATCACCTAGGGAGGACATGCCCGCCCGGGCTTCGCGCGGCCTCCCGGTGAGATGCACGTCACGTAATTTGGCAGCTTCTGCATTTTTGCCGCCTAAGCAAATTTGGTCTATCGTTGGCGTGTCACGCGTCGTTTCCAACGTGGGCGTGGAAGGTGAGAGGCTTCGGCATCTCCTCGACGACGCCGATCCGCGAAGGACACGCAGTGAGCCTCCTCGACCAGCCGCGCAGGGCCCCCGGCGCGCTGTCCCGGCTGCGCAGGCCCGCACGCCCCGGGGCGTCCGGGATCCGCCCCGGCGGGCGGCCGCGGCCCGTCCGCGAGCTGCTGCTGATCATCGTGCTGTTCGGCGCCTACAAGCTCGGACGGCTGCTGGCCAACGGGCGCGTCACCGAGGCCTTCGACAACGCCCACCGGATGTGGCGCCTCGAACGCGTCCTCGGCCTTCCGGGCGAGGCCGGTGTCCAGCACGGCCTGCTGCACAGCGAGTTCCTCGTGTACGCGGCCAACTGCTTCTACGCCTACGTCCACTTCCCGGCGACGGGGCTGTTCCTGCTCTGGGTCTACCTGCGCCGGCCCGTGCACTACCGGTGGGTGCGGCGGGTCATCGTGGCGCTCACGGCGGTGGCGCTCGTCCTGCACCTGCTCGTGCCCCTGGCGCCGCCGCGGATGCTGCCCGCCACGGGGCTCATCGACACCGCCGCCCGCTTCGGCCCCGCCGTGTACGGCGCGCCCGAGACGGACACGATCTCCAACCAGTACGCCGCCATGCCGTCCCTGCACATCGGCTGGGCCGCCGTCATCGCCGTCGGGCTCGTCCTCGCCTCCCGCACGCGGTGGCGGTGGCTGTGGCTCCTGCACCCGGTGACGACCTTCGCGGTCGTGGTCGCCACCGCCAACCACTACTGGATGGACGGCATCGTCGTGCTGATGCTGCTGGCCGTCACCGTCCTGCTGCTGCGGCCCCCGGCGCCGGACGCCCCGCCCGCCTAGCCGGCGGGCTCCGCGCCCAGCGTCTCCAGCAGCTCGGTGACCGGCTCCAGCTTCTCGTACAGCAGCAGGACGGGCTCGCCCGGTCCCGCCATGTCCAGCGCCGACGTCAGCGCGCCCTTCAGGTCGCCCGCCGCGTGGTGGTGCACGTCCGGGCGCCGCTCCCGCAGCCCGTGGACGATCAGCCGGGTCATCTCGCCCGAGCGGCGGCCCCGCAGGTCCTCGTCCTCGTAGACGACGACGCGGCCGAACGTCGCCGCCAGCGCACGCGCGGTCTCGCCGACCAGCTCGTCGGACCGGTCGCCCGGCAGCGTCACCGCGGCGACGCCGGCGGCCCCCCAGCGCCGCTCGACGAACGCACCGACCGCCGCCACCGCCGCGGGGTTGTGCGCGTAGTCGACCAGGACGGGGTTGTCGCCCACCTGGTAGACGCAGCCCCGGCCCGGATTGCGGGTGTGCGGGTCGAACGTCCGCAATGCCCGCGCCACCGTCTCGACCGGGACGCCGAGGGCGCGGGCCGCGGCGGACGCGGCGAGCGCGTTGGCGATCACATGGTCCGCCTGCCCGCCGGAGGAGCCCGCCACCTCGCGCGCCGGCAGGATCCGGGTCGTGCGGTCGCCGCGGACCTCGGTCAGCCAGCCGTCCGCCACGCAGTAGCCGGTGCCTCCGGCGCGGACGTGGCCGGCGAGGACGGGCGCGTCCGCGGCGGGTGCGAAGAACCGGAGCACCGGGTCGCGCCGCAGCACCGCGGGCCGCCGGGCCAGGCCGGCCGCCGCCTCGTCCGCGGCGTTGAGGACGACGTGGCCGCCGCGCCGGACCTCCTCGGCGACCAGGGCCTTGATGTCGACCAGGTCGTCCAGCGACTCGGTGCCGTCCACGCCGAGGTGGTCGCGGGTGATGTTGGTGACGACCGCGACGTCGGCGCGGTCGTAGCCGAGGCCGCGGCGGACGATGCCGCCCCGCGCGGTCTCCAGCACCGCCGCCTCCACCGACCGGTCGCCGAGCACCATCTCCGCCGAGCGCGGCCCGGACGCGTCCGAGGCGTGCACGAGCCGCCCGCCCACGTACACGCCCTCCGTGCCGGTCATGCCGGTCCGCCGCCCGTCCAGCTCCAGCATGCGGGCGATCATCCGGACCGTCGTGGTCTTGCCGTTGGTGCCGGTCACCGACACGACCGGCACCCGCGACGGCGTCCCCGGCGGGTACATCAGGTCGACGATGTCGCCGGCGACGTCCCGTCCCGCGCCCTCGTGCGGCGCCAGGTGCATCCGCAGGCCCGGCGCCGCGTTGACCTCCAGCACGCCGGCGGCGCCCGGCTCGGCGGGCGGCGGCGAGGCGACGTCGGGCAGCCGCAGGTCGATGCCGCACACGTCCATGCCGACGGCCGCCGCGGCGCGCACGCACATCGCGGCGACGTCGGGGTGCACCTCCCCGGTCACGTCCCGGCTCGTGCCGCCGGTGGACAGGTTCGCGTTGCGCCGCAGCCACACCCGCTCCCCGGCCGCGGGCACCGACCCGGGGCCGTGCCCCTGCCGCGCCGCCGTCGCCAGCTCGGTCGGGCCGAGGACGAGCCGGGTCAGCGGCCGGCCGTGGCCCTCGCCGCGCGCCGGATCGGCGTTGACCCGCTCCACCAGCGCCGCCACCGTGCTCGACCCGTCGCCGGTCACGCACGCCGCGGTCAGCTCGGCCGCCGCCGCGACCCGCCCGCCGGCCACCAGCACCCGGTAGTCCCTGCCGGGGATGTAGGACTCCACGAGGACCTCGCCCGCGTCCCCGGCCGCGGACGCGAACGCGGCCACCACCTCCGGCGGCGTGGTCAGCTCGATGTGGACGCCCTCGCCCTGGTGCCCGGCCAGCGGCTTGACGACCACCGGCCCGCCGATCGCGCGCAGCGCCTCCAGCGCCTCGGCCGGCGACGCCGCGACGCGCCCCTCGGGCACCGGGACGCCGGCGTCGGCGAGCACCCGGTGCGCGAGCCGCTTGTCGCCCGCGACCTCCATGCCGATGGCCGACGTGGCGTCGGTCATCGCCGCCCAGACCATCCGCCGGTACCGCCCGTACCCCAGCCGCAGCAGGTTGAGGCCGCCGACCCGGCGCACCGGCACCCCGCGCTCGCGCGCCGCCCGCGCCAGCGCCGCGGTGCTCACCCCGAGCCGCTCCTCCTCGTGGACGGCGGCGATCCGCGCCAGCTCGCCGGACGGGTCGGGCACGAGCCCGGCGAGCGCCCCGTTCACCAGCCGGATCGCGAGGGTGATCAGCCGCTCCACCACCGGGCTGCCCGCCGGCTCGTCGTCCGGGCACTCCAGGATCACCTCGTAGTCGCCCGGCCCGCCCGCGCGCACGGTGCGGCCGAAGTACACCTCGCGGCCGATCCGCCCGGACAGCTCCAGCGTGACGTGCTCGGTGACATGGCCGAAGTAGGTGCCGCGCGCCATCGCCTCCAGCAGCCCGCCGGGGCGGCCGGCCGAGCAGTGGTGCCCGGCCAGGCCCGGCAGCGCGTCCACGAGCCGCTCGGCGAACCCGGGATGGTCGGTGGTCTCGTGACCGGTCAGGCCCTGCAGGTCGAGCCGGGCGATCGCGACCGGGCGGGGGAGGTAGACGTTCGGGCCGCCCAGACGGCGGACGTGGTCGAGGCGCACCGCTACCCCTCCTCGGGCCCGCGCATGGCGCCGATCGCCGGCAGCTTGTCGTTCATCTGGAACGCGCAGCCGGCCGGCAGCAGGTGCAGCGACACGTCGAACATCGCCATCGGCTCGTCGTCGGAGGCCGCGTAGGCGACCGTCGACTGCCCGGCGTCCACGACCGTCACCACGCCCGTCCCGACCACGTCGAACTGGCCGTCGCCGACGACGATCGCGGTGTCCTCGTCGATGCCGACGCCGAGGAGCCGGGTGTCCAGCGCGATCCCGCTCATCAGCCTCGGCAGCCGGCCGCGCTCGTTGAAGTGCATGTCGATCAGCACGTTGTCGAGCAGGCCGAGCCCCGGGCCGACCTTCACGCTGGAGGCCGCGACCTCGTGGCCGTTGCCGCCGAGGATCATCCAGTGGCCCATCGCGGTGGCGCCCGCGCTCGTCCCGGCGATCACCAGGCCCTCCTGGTCGAGCCGCCGCTTGAGCAGGTCGTTGGTCCGCGAGCCGACCAGGGTGCGGATCCGCGACTGGTCGCCGCCGCTGAACAGCACCCCGGTCGCCGTCTCCAGCGCCCGCAGCGTGGCCGCCGCGTCGGCGGCGGCCCGGCCCAGCAGCCGCAGCTCCCGGACCGAGGACACCCCGAGCCGCCCGAACACGGCGGTGTACTCCTCGGCGACCTCCTCGGGCACCTCGGTGGCCGTCGTGATGACGACGATCCGCGCGTCCTCGCCGCCCGCCAGCTCGGCGAACGTCTCCAGCGGACCGGCGCCGCACGTCCGGTTCTCGGCCCCGCCGATGATCAGCAGCCGGCCCTTGCGTCCGGCGCCCCCCTGTTTCTCGTTCACACCTGCCCATTACCCCCGTTCACCCCTGGTAGTCGTCCGATCGCGACATGTCATCGGATCGGCCATCGCCCCGCCTGTGACATGCTGTGCTGATGAGCGGCCTCGCAGCTCCGGACGACCGCGTCCGGCCGCCGTCCTCGCCGTCCGGCCGCCCGGCCGGGCCCGCGGCCGCGCTCGCCGCCGCGTCCGCCCACTACCTGCGCGGCGAGCCGATCGACATGTCGGCGCTCGCGGCCGAGCTGGGCGTCGGGCGGGCCACCCTGTACCGGTGGGTCGGCAGCCGGGAGCAGCTCCTCGGGGCCGTCCTCGGCGAGATGACCGAGCGCACCTACCGGGTCGCCGCGCGGGGCGTCGGCGGCTCCGGCGCCGCGCGGATCCTCACCCTGCTGGACCGGTTCATGCGGGCGGTGGTCGAGGCCGAGCCCCTGAAGGCGTTCACCGAGCGCGAGCCGCGGCTGTTCATCCGGCTGGCCACCATGCCCGGCACCATCGAGGACCGCGCCACCGAGCTGATGGCCAAGGAGCTGCAGGCGGAGATCGACCGCGGGGAACTGCGCGTCCGGCTGCCGACCCGGACGCTCGCACAGGCGATCGTCCGGGTCGCCGACTCGTTCATGTACGCGCACTACCTCGGCGGGAACCGGCCGGAGATCGACCAGGCCCTGGAGGTCGTCGAGCTGCTGCTGCGCCCGTGCGGCACGTCCGGGTGCCGGGAATCCCAGGACGCCTCCGGACGCTGAATCTCTGGCGGGGACGAGTCGTTCCCCGCCGATGGCCTCCGTGAGAGGCTGTATTCATTGGACGCATCGTCGAAAAGAGGACGGCCGGGCCGTGAGTGACATCCCCCGCCGCGCGGTGACGCGCACCGCCAAGCTGGCGAGCCTCCCTCTCGGGTTCGCCGGCCGCACCGCCCTCGGCTTCGGGAAGCGGACGTTCGGGCGGCCCGCCGAGGCCGTCGCGCTGGAGGTGCAGCGCCGCACCGCCGAGCAGCTGTTCGCCGTGCTCGGCGAGCTCAAGGGCGGCGCCATGAAGGTCGGGCAGTTGCTGTCGATCTTCGAGGCCGGGCTGCCCGAGGAGATCGCCGGGCCGTTCCGCGCCAGCCTGACCCGCCTGCAGGAGGCGGCGCCCCCGATGCCCGCGTCCACCACCCATCAGGTCCTCGCCGAGGGCCTCGGCGAGGACTGGCGCGAGAAGTTCGCCGAGTTCGACGACCGGCCCGCCGCGGCGGCGTCCATCGGCCAGGTCCACAAGGCCGTCTGGCACGACGGCCGCACGGTCGCGGTCAAGGTCCAGTACCCCGGCGCCGCCCAGGCGCTGATGAGCGACTTCAACCAGATCTCCCGCCTCAGCAGGCTGTTCACCCCGCTGTTCCCGGGCGTCGAGGTCAAGCCGGTCGTCGCCGACCTCAAGCGGCGGCTGGAGAAGGAGCTCGACTACGTCGACGAGGCTCGCGCCCAGACCGCGTTCCACGACGCCTACGACGGCGACCCCGACTTCGTCGTCCCCGCCGTCGTCGCCCAGTCGGGCAACGTGCTGGTCACCGAGTGGCTGGACGGCACCCCGCTGGCGAAGGTCATCGCCGAGGGCGACCAGGACCGCCGCGACCGCGCGGGCCTGCTGCTCTTCCGCTTCCTGCTGTCCGGCCCCGCCCGCTGCGAGATGATCCACATCGACCCGCACCCGGGGAACTTCCGGCTGCTGGACGACGGCCGCCTCGGCGTCATGGACTTCGGCGGCGCCGCCCGCGTCCCGGCCGAGCTCCAGTGGTCGATCGGCCGGCTCACCCGCATCGGCACCCTCGGCGACCCCGCCGAGATCGTCGACGCGCTCCGCGAGGAGGGCTTCCTCGTCCCGGACGCCGACGTGGACCCCGAGGAGGTCGCCGACCTCATCGGCCCGCACGCCGCCCCGTTCGCCGTGGAGCGCTTCCGCTACTCGCGCGAGTGGCTCCGCGAGCAGACCGCCCGCGGCATCGGGATCGCCTCCGACATGCGCCCGAACGCCCTCGCCCGCCAGTTCCGCCTGCCGCCGCAGTACCTCGCAGTCAGCCGCGCCCTGTCCGGCTGCGGCGGCGTCCTCTGCCAGCTGGAGGCCGAGGGCCCCTTCCGCGCCGAGGTCGAACGCTGGCTCCCCGGCTTCGCCGACGACGACGGCCCCGACCTGGACGGCCGCACCGAAGCCACCGCCTGAACCGCGCTTGACGCCGTGACGAGGGCGAGCCGGACGAGGCGACCGGAGTGAGCGCAGCGAGCGGAGGGTGCCTCTTCTAGGTGAGGGCCTCGGCTTCTTCCCGTTCCATTCGGCGGTTGAAGTCGCGCTTGCCGGACTGCCAGCCGTCCTCGTCGCGGCCGCGGCGCCAGTAGCCGGAGATGGACAGGCGGTCCAAGGGCAGGCCCCGGTCGACGCGCAGGTGGCGGCGGAGCGTCTTGACGAAGTTCGCCTCGCCGTGGACGAAGGCGTGCACCTCGCCGTCCGGGAAGTCCAGCTTCTGGACGGCCTCGGTAAGCAGGTCGCCGACCTGGCCGCCGCCCCGGTGCAGCCAGACGATCTCCGCGGCGCCGGGGGTGGGCAGCTCCTGCTCCTCCTCCGGGCCGGCGACCTCGACGAAGGCGCGGACGGGGGCGTTCTCCGGGACGCGTTCGAGGGAGGCTGCGATGGCCGGCAGGGCGCTCTCGTCCCCGGCGAACAGGTGCCAGCCGGCCTCCGGGCTCGGGGCGTAGGCGCCGCCGGGGCCGTTGAAGTAGAGGTCCTCGCCCGGCCGGGCGGCCGCCGCCCACGGGCCGGCGATGCCCTTGTCGCCGTGGTGGACGAAGTCGATCGTCAGCTCGGCGGACGCGGGGTCCCACGCGCGGACGGTGTAGGTCCGCGTGGCCGGCCACCGCTCGCGCGGCAGCTCCGCGCGGACCCGCTCCATGTCGAACGGCTCCGGATACTCGACGCCGGGGCGGCGGAACACCAGCTTCACGTAGTGGTCGGTGAACTCGCCGGCACCGAACTCCGCGAGCCCTTCGCCGCCGAGGACCACGCGGATCATGTGCGGGGTGAGGCGTTCGGTGCGCAGCACCGTCCCGCGGTGAAGCCTGCGTCCCCTGCGTGCCGGTTCCGTCGCCATGCGCCCTCCGATGATCCGGATCACAGTACTTAGGTCACCCTAACCTGCGATCCGGCCGGAATGTTCCGCCCGGCGCTCATCCGCGGGTGCGGGCGACCTCCGCGGCGACCGCCTCGAACGCGGCGTCGGTCTCCTCCGCGCCGAGGACGGTCGCGAGGGTCGACTTCACGATGACGACGCCGTACCGGGGCGAGACCCAGATGTGCTGGCCGCCGAGGCCGTTGGCGGAGAAGCCGCCGTCCTCGCCGAGCCACCACTGGAACCCGTACCCCTGGTTGAAGGGCGCCGACGGGCGCGTCGAGAGGGCCACCCAGGAGGCGGGGACGACCTGCCGCCCGTTCGCCTTCCCGCCGTTCAGGTACAGGAGGCCGAACCGCGCGAAGTCGCGGTCGGTGGCGTAGTAGCAGCAGTACCCCATGCTGTTGCCGTTGGAGTCGCTGCCCAGATACGCCTTGGACGCCATCCCCGCCGGCGCCCAGATCTTCTTCTGCACGTAGGCGTGGTACGGGACCCCGGTCGCCTCGGCCACGACCCAGGAGAGGACGAACGAGTTCATGCTGGTGTACTCGAACCGCGTCCCCGGCTCCCAGCCGCGCTTCTGCCGCCTGGCCAGCTCGGGCAGCGGATATCCGAGGCTCGCCGCCACGTGCACGAACGGGACGTCGGATGTCTCGTTCCAGGCGATGCCCGACGACATCCGCAGCAGGTCCCGCAGCGAGACGCCGTCGTAGCCGGAACCCTTCAGCTCCGGGACGTACCGGGTGGCCGGGTCGTCGATCGAGTCGATGAAGCCCTCGCCGAGCGCGATGCCGACGGCCGCGGACGTGAACGACTTCGCCATCGACCACGACTGGAAGAGGGTGTCGCGGTTGGTGGTGACGTAGCGCTCGAAGACGATGTCCTTTCCGTCGAGGACGACGAAGCCCTGCGTACCCGTTCGCGCCAGGTAGTCGTCGAGCGTGTGCCGGCGGCCCTCGTAGGCGTAGGTGACCGAGAGGGGCCGGTACGCCTCGCGCAGCTCGACGGGGTCGGACGCGGGGACCAGGGGGTCGAAGCCGGCCGGGCGCTCGGTGACGGAGGCCGGCGGGGGCGCGGGTGGCGTGGGAGGAGCGGCGTGGGCCGGGGGAGCGGTGAGGGCGGCGGTGACGGCGGCTGCGGCGAGCGCGACCGTCCAGGGCCTGCGGCGCATCGGACCTCCGTGGGGCATGATCGGCCGGGGTTCCGCCCCCGATGGTGAGCGCGCGGCGACGCTGCGTCCATGGCGTGATCACACGAAAAGCCGACCCGGATGTGGGGTTTCGGCGAACGCCCTGCGGGCCTGCGCCGGGTGACCCTCCGAACAGGGCCATCTGCGATACGTTCGTTGAGCCCCGCGCGCCCCCTCAGCCGCCCGTGCCGCCCGGAGGAACGATGTCCGTGCTCGCCCAGTTGCTCACCGCCGTCGCCGACGGCTCGGTGGAGATCGTCGACCTGACCGCCCCCCTGTCGGAACGGACGCCGATCCTGCGGCTGCCGGAGCCGTTCGCCAACACCGTCCCGTTCAGGCTGAAGGAGATCAGCCGGTACGACGACCGCGGTCCGGCCTGGTACTGGAACGACATCGAGACCGGCGAGCACGTCGGAACGCACTTCGACGCGCCGGTGCACTGGGCGACCGGCCGCGAGGGCGAGGACGTCTCGCAGGTCCCGCCGGGCCGCCTCGTCGCCCCCGCGGTGGTGCTGGACGCGTCCGCGCACGCCGCCGCCGACCCCGACTTCCTGCTGGAGATCGACCACGTCCGCGACTGGGAGAAGGCGAACGGCCCGCTTCCGGACGGCGGCTGGCTGCTCTACCGGACGGGCTGGGACGCGCGCTCCGGCGACCAGGAGTCCTTCCTCAACGCCGACGAGAACGGCCCGCACACGCCGGGGATCTCGGCGGAGTGCGCCCGGTGGCTCGCCGAGGAGACCCCCGTCCTCGGGCTCGGCACGGAGACGGTCGGCACCGACGCGGGCGGCGCCCATGCGTTCGACCCGCCCTTCCCGTGCCACTCCTACTTCCTCGGCGCCGGGAAGTACGGCCTCACGCAACTGCAGAACCTCGAACGGCTGCCGGCCCGCGGCGCCGTGCTGGTCGCCTCGCCGCTGCCCATCGTCGGCGGCTCGGGCAGCCCCGCCCGCGTGCTCGCGCTGATCGAGCGATGAACGTCGCGCAGGCCGTGGGGGAGGCCCTCGCGCGGCTCGGCGCCGGCACCGTCTTCGGGGTCGTCGGCAGCGGGAACTTCCACGTGACCAACGCGCTCGTCGCGAGCGGCGCCCGGTTCGTCGCGGCCCGGCACGAGGCCGGCGCGGCGACGATGGCCGACGCGTACGCGCGGGTCGGCGGCGGCCTCGGCGTGGTGACCGTCCACCAGGGCCCCGGCCTCACCAACGCGGTCACCGGCATCGCGGAGGCCGCGAAGAGCCGCACGCCGCTGCTGGTCGTCGCCGGCGAGGTCGCCGCCGCGGCGGTCCGCTCCAACTTCCGGGTCGACCAGGCGGCGATCGCGGCGGCGGTCGGCGCCGTCCCCGAGCGGGTCCACACGCCGCAGACCGCGCTGGCGGACGTGGCGCGGGCCTGCCGGACGGCGGTCGCCGAGCGCCGCACCGTCCTGCTGGGGCTGCCGCTGGACGTGCAGGGCGCCGACCTCCCGGACGGCGCGCCGCCCCCGTCCGCGCGGAGCCGGGGGAGACAGGTGCCGCCGCTGCCGGTCCCGCCGCCCGCCGCGATCGCGAGCCTCGCCGACGCGCTGCAGGCGGCACGCCGGCCGGTGTTCATCGCCGGCCGGGGCGCGCGGCTGGCGGGCGCCCGGGACGCCCTCGCCGAGCTCGCTGAGCGCTGCGGCGCGCTGCCCGCGACGTCCGCGGTCGCGCGGGGCCTGTTCACCGGCGACCCGTTCGGCCTGGACGTCAGCGGCGGGTTCGCCACCCCGGCCGCCGCGGAGCTGATCCGCGGCGCGGACCTGGTCGTCGGCTGGGGCTGCTCGCTGACCATGTGGACGACGCGGCACGGCGCCCTCATCGATCGGCGGGCGAAGGTCGTGCAGGTCGACGTGGACGCCCGCGCCCTCGGCGCGCACCGCCCCGTCGACCTCGGCCTGATCGGAGACGCCGCCGAGACCGCGCTGGCGGTGACCGCCGAGCTGGAGGCGCGCGGCCACCGCGCCACCGGCTACCGCACGCCCGAGGTCGCCGAGCGGCTCGCCCGGGAGGGCCGCTGGCAGGACGTCCCGTACGAGGAGCATCCCGAGGACAAGGACGGGGACGGCCCGCGCATCGATCCGCGGACCCTGACGATCGCGCTCGACCGCATGCTGCCGCGCGAGCGCACGGTCGCCGTCGACTCCGGCAACTTCATGGGGTATCCCGCGATGTTCCTGGACGTCCCGGACGGCGACGGCCTCGTGTTCACCCAGGCGTTCCAGTCGGTCGGGCTCGGCCTCGCCACCGCGATCGGCGCCGCGGTGGCCCGGCCCGACCGCCTCACGGTCGCCGCGCTCGGGGACGGCGGTGCGCTGATGTCCGTCGCGGAGCTGGAGACGGCCGTCCGGCTGGGGCTGGGGATGCTCGTGCTCGTCTACGACGACGAGGCCTACGGGGCGGAGGTGCACCACTTCGGGCCCGCCGGGCATCCGCTCGACACCGTCACGTTCCCGCCCGCGGACCTGGCCGCGATCGGCCGCGGGTTCGGCTGCGCGGCGGCGACCGTCCGGCGCCCGGCCGACCTCGCCGCGGTGGCGGACTGGCTCGCCGGCCCGCGGGACCGCCCGATGCTCGTGGACGCCAAGGTCAACCGGGGGAGCCCGGCCTGGTGGCTGGCGGAGGCGTTCCGCGGGCACTAGCACCCACCTGCGATGACCCTGTGTAGTTGTGCGCTCACGGGGAACGATCCCCCTCACGATGATCTTCCAGGGGGTGTGATGGACGGCCCAGGGTGCCCGCATCGCTGTCATGTGTCGGTTGACCCGTCCCGCCGGGCGTACGTACGTTCACGGCGGCCGTGTCCCACGTCACGCGGGCGGGAGGGGACGGCATGACCATGACGCGTCGTCAGAGAATTCCCCAGCTCGCCGCGGAGATGCTCGCGGAGTTCGCCGGCACGATGATCCTCATCCTGTTCGGTGTGGCCGTCGTCGCGCAGGTCGTCGCGGGCGGCACCGCGCTGGGCGACCACGACAGCATCTCCTGGGCCTGGGGCATCGGCGTGACGCTGGGGGTGTACGTCTCCGCGCGGATCAGTGGCGGCCACATCAACCCGGCCGTGACGCTGGCGCTCGCGGTCTTCAAGGGCTTTCCGTGGCGCAAGGTCATTCCGTTCTGGTTCGCCCAGTTCCTCGGGGCGTTCGTCGCGGCGCTGCTCGTCCGGTGGAACTACACCGAGGTCCTGCACAAGTTCGACCCGGGCCTGACGATCAAGTCGCAGCTCGTGTTCTCCACGCTGCCCGGCAACGGGGCGCTGCCAGTCCACACCTGGGGCGCGTTCCGCGACCAGATCATCGGCACCGCGATCCTGCTGTTCCTGGTGCTCGCCCTCACCGACCTGCGCAACGCACCCCCGCTGGCCAATCTCGGCCCGTTCATCATCGGGCTGGTCGTGGTCGGGATCGGGATGGCGTGGGGCACCAACGCCGGGTACGCGATCAACCCCGCCCGCGACCTCGGCCCCCGGCTGGCCCAGTACCTCACCGGGTACGGCGGCGCGTGGCGGGACCAGTACGGGGACTTCTACTTCTGGGTACCGATCGTCGCCCCGCTCATCGGCGGTGTGCTCGGCGCGGGCCTGTACCTCCTGCTCGTGGGCCGGCACATCCCCGAAGAGGAGGAAGGCCCCGGCGGGACGAGGCCAGAGCCGGAGTACGACGTTACCTGACGGGGTTCCCGGCCCCTCCAGCAGAAAGGGAGAGTCCATGCCCGACTTCGTCGGAGCGCTCGACCAGGGCACGACCAGCACCCGTTTCATGATCTTCGACCACGGCGGCAACGAGGTCGCCCGGCACCAACTCGAGCACGAGCAGATCCTGCCGCAGGCCGGCTGGGTGGAGCACAACCCGACCGAGATCTGGGAGCGCACCCGCGCCGTCGTCCAGTCGACGCTGAACAGGGCGGACCTGAGCCACACCGATCTCGCGGCGGTCGGCATCACCAACCAGCGCGAGACCACCGTGGTGTGGAACCGGCGCACCGGCCGCCCGTACTACAACGCGATCGTCTGGCAGGACACCCGCACCGACCGCATCGCCTCCGCCCTCGAACGCGACGAGAAGGGCGACACGATCCGGTACCGCGCGGGACTGCCGCCGGCCACGTACTTCTCCGGCGGCAAGATCCAGTGGATCCTGGAGAACGTCGAGGGCGTCCGCGCGGCCGCCGAGAACGGCGACGCGGTGTTCGGCAACATCGACACCTGGGTGCTCTGGAACCTGACCGGCGGGACGGACGGCGGCGTGCACGTCACCGACCCGACCAACGCCAGCCGCACCATGCTGATGGACCTGGAGACGCTGAGCTGGGACGACGAGCTGCTGTCGTTCTTCGGCATCCCGCGGTCGATGCTGCCGGAGATCAAGCCGTCCTCGGCGCCGGACGCCTACGGGGTCACCCGCGCGGACGGCCCGCTCGGCGGCGAGGTCCCGCTCACCGGCATCCTCGGCGACCAGCAGGCCGCGACGGTGGGGCAGGTGTGCTTCTCGCCCGGCGAGGCCAAGAACACCTACGGCACCGGCAACTTCCTGCTGCTCAACACCGGTACGGAACTGGTCCGGTCCAAGGCGGGGATGCTCACCACCGTCTGCTACAAGTTCGGGACCGACGCCCCCGTGTACGCGCTGGAGGGGGCGATCGCGGTGACCGGGTCGGCCGTGCAGTGGCTGCGCGACCAGCTCGGCATCATCTCCGGCGCGGCGCAGAGCGAGTCCCTCGCGCGGCAGGTGGAGGACAACGGCGGGGTGTACTTCGTCCCGGCGTTCTCGGGGCTGTTCGCCCCGTACTGGCGGTCGGACGCGCGCGGCGCGATCGTCGGGCTGTCGCGGTTCAACACCAACGCGCACCTGGCCCGCGCCACCCTGGAGTCGATCTGCTACCAGTCCCGCGACGTCGTCGAGGCGATGCGGGAGGACTCCGGCGTCTCGCTGGACGTCCTCAAGGTCGACGGCGGCGTGACCGCCAACGAGCTGTGCATGCAGATGCAGGCCGACATCCTGGGCGTCCCGGTGTCGCGGCCCGTCGTCGCCGAGACCACCGCGCTCGGCGCCGCCTACGCCGCCGGCCTCGCCGTCGGGTTCTGGAACAACGTCGACGAGCTCCGCCAGAACTGGAACGAGGACAAGCGCTGGGAACCCACATGGAGTGAGGAGCAGCGGGAGCAGGGGTACGCGGGCTGGAAGAAGGCCGTCGAGCGCACCTACGGCTGGGTGGACGTCGACTGATGGGAGGAATCCGAGGGGTCCAGAGGCTCGGGTGCCTCGCCGCGGCCGTGATCGCCGCCGTGGCGCTGGCCGTCCCGGGCGCCGCGGCGGCCGCCGCGCCCGTATCCGCCCTGCCGGAGGCGCCCGGGAAGCACCGGGCGGGCGTCGACTTCACCGGGATCGTCGCGCTCAGCAACTGCTCGGGTTCGCTCGTCCGCGGGCCGCGCACGCGGGACACCGACGCGGCGCTGGTCCTGAGCAACGGCCACTGCCTGGAGTCGGGGATGCCGAAGGCCGGCGAGGTCGTGGTGTCCCGGAGGTCGTCGCGGACGTTCACGCTCCTCGACCCGTCCGGCGGGCGGACCCTGGGCTCGCTCCAGGCGACGCGGATCGAGTACGCCACCATGACCGACACCGACGTGAGCGTCTACCGGCTGGACACCACCTACGCCGCGATCCAGCGGCGGTACGGGATTCCCGCGTTGCGCCTGTCGACGGCCAGGCCGGCCGACGGCACGCCGATCCGCGTCGTATCAGGCTACTGGCGGACGATCTACGACTGCGCGATCGACGGGACCGTGCACCGGCTGCGCGAGGCCGGCTGGACGTGGAAGGACTCCCTCCGCTACACGCCGCGGTGCCAGACCGTCCACGGCACGTCCGGGTCGCCGGTCATCGACGCCGGGACCCGCCTCGTCGTCGGCGTCAACAACACCGGCAACGAGGACGGTGCGCGCTGCACGTTCAACAACCCCTGCGAGGTCGACCGCAACGGCGCCGTCACCGTCCGGCACGGCACGCACTACGGCCAGCAGACGTACCTGCTCGCCCGCTGCCTCGGCGCCGGCAACGAGGTCGTCCTGGGGAAGGGGTGCGCCCTGCCCCGGCCCTGACGGGCGGGGCGGTCACGACTCCGCCAGCAGGCCCGTGCGGAGCCGGTCCAGGGTGGCGCGGAGCAGCCGCGAGACGTGCATCTGGGACAGGCCGATCTGCTCGGCGATCTGCGTCTGGGTCTTGTTGCCGAAGAACCGCAGGAGCAGGATCGTCCGCTCCCGCTCGGGCAGCTCGTCGATCAGCGGGCGGAGGGCGTGGCCGTCGATGAGGGAGGCCAGGGCCGGGTCGTCCGATCCGAGGTACTCGCCGACGGTGCCGTTGTCGCCGCCCTGCGAGCCGTCGGCGGGCGCCTCCAGGGACAGCGGCCGGTAGGCGTCGCAGGCGATGAGGACCTCGGTGGTCTCCTCCTCGGTGATGTCCATGCGGCCGGAGATCTCCGCGGTCGTCGGGGACCGGCCGTGCTCGCGGGTGAACTCCTGGACCGTGCGCTGCAGGACCGGGCGCAGCTCCTGGATGCGGCGCGTCACGCGGATGCCCCACGTCTTGTCGCGGAAGTGCCGTTTCACCTCCCCGGTCACGACCGGGTAGGCGTAGGTGACGAACCGGTCGCCGATCTCCGGGTCGAACCGGTTGATGGCCTTGACGAGGCCCAGATAGGCGACCTGCTGGAGGTCGTCCAATGGCTCCCCTCGGTTGGCGTACCGGCGCGCCACCCCGCGGATCAGGGGCTCGTGGACGCCGACGATGCGCTCCCGCAGGCGTTCCCGCCGGGGATCGTCCTCCGGGAGCCGGTTCATCTCCGCCAGGAGAAGTTCTGTCTGTCCGTCGTCGAACCGGTGGGCGGACTGCGCCGACGTCATGCGGATGCCTTCCTGTGTCGAGGAGGCGGGCGAGGGCAGGGGGCGATCGCTCGGTCTGATCGCCCTACCCGACGATCGGCGCCTCACACGGACGGGCCGCGCCGCCTGGGACGCCGGGATGAACGAGGCCTGCACGGGTACCCGCCCGGGGGGAGAGGAGTTGGGCCGTGAGCACGATCAGCGAGTCGGTCAACGTCACCGTGCCGATCCGCGTGGCCTACGACCAGTGGACGCGCTTCGAGACGTTCCCGCAGTTCATGAGGGACGTCGAGGAGATCAGGCGGCTCGCCGACGGGACGCTGCACTGGACCGTCCGGATCGCCGGCGTGACGCGCGAGTTCACCGCCCGGATCACCGAGCTGCTGCCCGACGGGCGGGTCGCCTGGACGTCGCTGGACGGCCCGACCCACGCCGGCGTGGTGACCTTCCACCGCCTGGACGAGACGACCACCCGCCTCACCGTCCAGATGGAGATCGACCCGGCGGGCTTCGCCGGACGGGCCGGAGACGGGCCCGGGCCCCTCGGCCGGCGGGTGAAGGCCGACCTGCAGCGGTTCAAGAGGCTCATCGAGGCCCGGCACGCGGCGGGCCGCGGGTAGGCTGGCGGCGGTCCGGGCGACCGGACGGCGGCGGTGGGGCCCGCCGCGCCCGAACCGGGTGAACCGCGGAGCGATCCGCCGACGGTCCCTACCGGTGATCGTCAACGCTGCTGGTAGGAGTGGGCCCGTGTCCGTGCCCGGCCGTCCCGTCGACCCCGACGTCGATCTTCATGTCCCGGCGCAGCGCCGCGAGGTGCGCGAGGCGCCCTGGAGGACGCTCGCGGCGATCTCGGCCGGCGGGGTCCTGGGGGCGCTCGCCAGATCCGGGCTGAGCGACGCCTTCCCGTACCGGCCGGGCGGATTCCCCTGGGTCGTCTTCGGGGTGAACGTGTCGGGATGCCTCCTGATCGGGGCGCTGATGGTGCTCGTCACCGAGGCGGGACGGGCGCACCCGCTGGCGCGGCCGTTCCTCGGCGTCGGGGTGCTCGGAGGCTTCACCACGTTCTCGACCTATGTCGTCGACATCCAGGACGCGGTGACCGCCGGCGCGCCGCTGGTCGGCCTGGCGTACCTCGCCGGGACGCTCCTGGCCGCGCTCGCGGCCGTCTTCGCGGGCGTCCGCCTCACCCGCCTGGCGGCCCGGCGGCTGATCGGCGCGGAGGGCGGCGCGTGACCGTCCTGCTCGTCGCGCTGGGCGCCGCGCTCGGGGCTCCGCTGCGCTACCTGGCCGACCGCGTCGTCCAGGCGCGGCACGACTCGGTGTTCCCGTGGGGGACGTTCACCGTCAACGTCGCCGGGGCGTTCCTGCTCGGCCTCCTCGCGGCCCTGCCGGCCGGCGACGGCGTGCGGGCCTTCGCCGGGACGGGCTTCTGCGGCGCCCTGAGCACGTATTCCACCTTCGGCTACGAGACGCTGCGCCTCGCCGAGGACGGGGCGCGCGCGTACGCCGTGCTGAACGCGGCGGCCTCCATTGCGGCGGGGCTCGCCGCCGCCTGCGTCGGAATGATGATCGCCCGGTCGGCCGCGGGCTGAACGCCTGGTGCGGCCCAGGCTCGCGGCTGGGGGCACATGGCTCCGAGCCGGCGAGTGGGCCGCGAGGTCACTGTCCCCGTTCGCGCCAGTCCGTAAACCGGTAGGTGTCTCAACTGTCACCGCGGGGGGAGTGCCCTCTCCGTCCCTGCGTGCGCGGCACATGGGATGCAGGCCACCGGGTAGCAGCCGAGAGAGACGGCGGAAGGCGGCTGGGCGATGCGCGTGCTGGTGACGGGATGGCCGAGCTTCCTGAACGGCGAGGCGACGGCGGGGGACGTGCTGGCGATGGAGGCGGTGCGGGCGGCGCTCGCCGGGGCGGGGGTCGGCTGCGACCTGGCGTGGAGCCCGGTCTTCCGCCCGGGCGGCCTCGACCTCGACCGCGCCGATCCGGGGGCCTACACGCATCTGGTGTTCGCCTGCGGCCCGCTCCGCGGCCGGCAGATCGAGGATCTGCACCGCCGTTTCGCGCGCTGCACGCGGGTCGCCGTCGGCGTGTCGGTGATCGAGCCACATGACCGGGCGGTCACCGGCTTCGACGCCGTCCTCGCGCGGGACACCCCGGCGGAGGCGCCGCGGCACGACCTCGCGGCGCTGCCCGCGACGCCGTCGGTGCCCGTCGCCGGCGTCGTGCTCGCGCCCGGCCAGGCCGAGTACGGGCCGCGCCGGCGCCATTCCCAGGTCGAGAGCGAGCTGACGGAGTGGCTCGCGTCGCGCGGGTGCGCGCGGCTCCCGCTGGACACCCGGCTGGACCCCCGCGACTGGCGCCTGTTCACGACGGCGGCCGAGCTCGAATCGGTGCTGCGCCGGCTGGACGTCGTGGTCACGACGCGGCTGCACGGCCTCGTGCTCGCACTGAAGAACGGCGTCCCGGCGCTGGCCGTCGACCCGGTCGCCGGCGGCGCCAAGGTGGCCGCCCAGGCGCGGGCGTGGTCGTGGCCCGCCGTCCTGACCGTGCCCGCCTCGGAGCCGGACGGGCGGCTGCTGGACGTGCGGGAGCTGGACCGCTGGTGGGACTGGTGCCTGTCGGCCGAGGGGGCCGGGCGGGCCCCCGCGCTGCCGCCGGACGGGTCCGTGATCGGCGAGTTGCTGGACGTCCTCGGCGTGCGTTAGCCGCCGGACGATTCGGGCAGTCTCTGCATTTCACACGTAGAGAGGAGCGTCCGACATGCGGCACGAGGAGTTCATCGGACAGGTCCAGGACCGGGCCCGCCTCGGGGGGTGGGGCGAAGCCGAGCGAGCGTCCCGCGCGACGCTGGAGACGCTCGGCGAACGGGTGCCGGAGGGCCTCGCCGACAACCTCGCCGCCCAGCTGCCGCACGAGATCGGCGAGCATCTCCGCCGGACGGAGGTCTACGGCGGTGCGGGCTCCGGGGAGCGGTTCGACAGGCACGGCTTCATCGAGCGTGTCGCGATCAGGGCGGGCACGGACGAGGCGAAGGCCGCGTTCCTCGCGCGCAGCGTCCTCAGCGTGGTGGACGACGCCACCCAGGGCTCCATCACCGCCAAGGTACGCCACGCCCTTCCACCCGATATCCGCGACCTGCTGCCCGCAGGCAGCTCCGGCTGATCACGCGGGCTTGGCGACGGGCAGTTCCCGGGCGAACCAGTCGATCGTGGTGCGCAGGCCCTCCTCGATCGTGAAACGCGGCCGCCAGCCCAGCACCTCTTCGGCCAGCGAGGTGTCGGGGCGCCGGACGCGCGGGTCGTCCTCCGGGCGGTCCACGAAACGGATGCCGGACCGCGAGCCGGTCAGCTCGATGATCAGCCGCGCCAGCCCGGCCATGGACACCTCGTACGGGCTGCCGATGTTGACCGGGCCCGGATGCCCTGACGCGGCGAGCGCGAGGATGCCGCGGACGGTGTCGTCGACGTGGCAGATGGAGCGGGTCTGCGAGCCGTCCCCGGTGACGGTGAGGTCCTCGCCGGTCAGCGCCTGCCGCAGGAAGGTCGGTATGGCGCGGCCGTCGTCGGGGCGCATCCGCGGGCCGTAGCTGTTGAAGATCCGCACGATCGCGGCGTCGAGGCCGCGGGAGTGCCGGAACGCCGACGTCAGCGCCTCGCCGAACCGCTTGGCCTCGTCGTACACGCTGCGCGGCCCGACGGGGTTCACGTTGCCCCAGTACGACTCGGGCTGCGGGTGCACCAGCGGGTCTCCGTACACCTCGGAGGTGGAGGCGAGGACGAACCGGGCGCCCTTGGCCTCGGCGAGGTCCAGCGCGTTGCGGGTGCCCTGGCTGCCGACCTCCAGCGTCTGGATCGGGTACCGCAGGTAGTCGGCCGGGGAGGCCGCCGACGCCAGGTGGAACACGTAGCCGACCTCGCCCGGGACGGTCACCGGCTCGGTGAGGTCGCGCCGCAGGAACCGGAAGTCCCGCCGCCCGGTCAGGTGCGCGATGTTGCGCGACGTCCCGGTCAGCAGGTTGTCCAGGCACACCACCGAGATGCCCCGGGCGAGCAGCGCCTCGCACAGGTGGGAGCCGAGGAAGCCGGATCCTCCGGTGACGACGGCGCGTGGATGTCTCATCATGTCCCCTTCATCGGTTCTGGCAGGCGAGGGCTCTCCCGGCGGCCTCGACGACCCGCTCCGCGGGTATCTCCAGCAACCCCGGGCAGGGCTCGTGCCCGTGCGGGTCGCCGCGGCGTCCCGCCCACAGGACGCGGTGCTCGGCGCGGTCCGGCGGTCCCCACCGGCCGGGCGGCGTCGGGCCGAACAGCAGCACCGACGGCGTGCGGAACGCGGTCGCGAGGTGCGCGACGCCGGTGTCGCCGCAGACCACCAGCCGGGCGGCCGCGACGAGCGCGGCCAGCTCCGGCAGCGACGTGCGGCCGGCGAGGTCGGCCGCCCCGTCCAGCCCGGCGAGCCGGACGACGCGGCGGGCGAGGGACGCCTCGCCGCGCCCGCCGGTGACGACGACGCGCTCCCCTGCGTCCCGCAGCGCCGCCGCCACCGCGGCGAACCGCTCCGCGGGCCACCGGCGCGCCGGGAACGCCGCGCCCGGATGGACGACGGCGGCTCCCGGCGCGGGCGACGGCTCGGCGGGGACCGGCAGGTCCAGGTCGCCGGGGTCGGCGTCGAACCCGTACGCCGCGACGAGCCGGCACCATCGGTCCACCTCGTGCTCGGCGGGGTCCCATTCCGGCCCGCCCGGGTGGGCCGGGCGGCAGGCGAACGCCAGCAGCCGGCCCGGGACGAGGCCCGCGAGGAGCCGGTGGCTCTGCGGTCCGCTGCCGTGCAGGTCGACCGCCACGTCCACGGGGCCGGCGTGCCGCAGCGGGGCGTCCAGGCCGGACGCGGGCAGGACGCCGTCGACGGCGCCGGTGGCGCGGGCGAGCGGCGCGAGCGCGGCCGGCGCGGCGAGCGTGATCCGCGCCCGCGGCATCCCGCGCCGCAGCGCCCGCAGCGCGGGCACGGCGGTGAGCAGGTCGCCGAGGCCGAGCGCCCGCAGCACGAGCGCCCGGTCGGCGGTGCCGAGGCCTTCTACGGCCACGACGGTTCTTCGGAGGGGCAGACGACCAGCTCGCGCACCTCGCAGCCGGCCGGCTGGGAGAGCGCGAACACGATGGTCGCCGCGACGTCCTCCGGACGGTTCAGCCTGGCGTCCGGGCCGGGCTTGTACCGGTCGGCGCGGCCGTCGAAGAACGCGGTGTCCATGCCGCCGGGCACGACCATGGTGACGGCGACCCGTCCGGTCATCTCGGCGGCGAGCGCCCGGGTGAACCCGACGACGCCGAACTTGGACGCGCAGTACGCGGTGGCGTCGCTCACGGCACGGAACCCGAGCGTCGACGCGACGGTGACGACCCGCCCGTGCGGCTCGTTCTCCAGGTAGGGGAGCGCGGCCCGGACGACGGCGGCGGTGCCCAGCAGGTTCACCTGGACGACCCGTTCCCAGTCCTCGGCCGGGACCTCGCAGAGCGTCCCGCACGCGTCGATCCCGGCGGCGGTGACGACTGCGTTCAGCCCGCCCGCGGCGCGCGCCAGGCCGTGCACGGCGCGTTCCGCGCAGCGGCGGTCGGCGAGGTCGGCCTGCATGTGCTCGACGTCGTCCTTCGGCGGGTGCCGGTCGAGGACGAGGGGCCGGCCGCCGTCTTCGGCGATCCTGCGCGCGACGGCCGCGCCGAGTCCGGAGGCGCCGCCGGTGATGAGGACGTTCATGACGCGTTTCCCTTCGTCGTGGACAGCAGGCGCGTGGTGGAGCGCCCTTCCAGCAGAGGCAGCAGGACCACCTCGCCGTCGTGGGCCCGGACGGTCTCGGCCTCGGGCAGGTCCGCCCCGGCGTAGTCGGCGCCCTTGACCCACACGTCGGGGCGCAGCCGCTCCAGCAGGGTCGCGGGGGTGTCGTCGTCGAACACCAGCGCGGCGTCGACGTCGCTGAGCGCCTCCAGCACCCGGACGCGGTCGGCGGCGGGCGTGACCGGGCGCGAGGGCCCCTTGCGGCGCCGCACGGACGCGTCGGAGTTGACGCAGACGATCAGGCAGTCGCCGAGCCGCCGCGCCTGCTGCAGCAGGCTGACGTGGCCCGCGTGCAGCAGGTCGAAGCAGCCGCCGGTCGCCACGACCGTGCCGCCCGCCCGCCGCGTCCGCTCGACGACGTCCCACGCGTCCTCGCCCCGCTCGGGCACGAGCCGGGCGGTGCCGGACTCGGCGAGCCGCACCGCGACGGCCGCGGCGGCGCCGGCCCGGACGAACTCCGACGCCTGGCGGACGCCCTCGGTGACGGCGGCGGCCAGGCCGGCGCCGTCGGCGAGCGCTCCGGCGGCCCCGGCCGCGAAGCTGTCGCCGGCCCCGCACGTGTCGCCCCGCGCCGGCCGGGCCGGGGCGAGGAACGGCGCCTCCGACCCGTCGCACAGCAGGGCGCCCGCGGAGCCGAGCGTCACCGCGACGCCCTCGATGCCCCGGGAGCGGCCGAGGTACCGGCCGCGCCGCCCGGCGGCCGACAGTCCGGAGCCGGCGATGTCGGCGCCGTCCGCGGCGGCGAGCCGGGCCGCCTCCTCCTCGTTCGGGGTGAGCAGCCGGGTGCCCGCCACCGGCGGCTCGCCGCGCGGATGCGGGTCCCACACGACGGGCACGCCGGCGGGCAGGTCCTCCAGCAGGGACCGGACGGCGCGGTGCCGGGCGACGCCGCGGCCGTAGTCGGCGACCAGCACGGCGCCGGCCCCCGCGATCGCGTCGGCGACGCGCGGACCGACGGGCCCGTCGAGGGCCTGCCCCTCCCCGGCGTCCAGGCGTGCCACCGACTGGCCTCCGGACCGGATGCGCAGCTTGCAGGGCGTGCCGCCGTGCAGGTGGAACGCGGCGACCTCCACGTGGTCCTCCAGCATCGCGCGCAGCCGCCGGCCCGGCTCGTCGTCGGCGAGTGCGGTGACGAGCACCACCTCCCGGCCCCCGGCCGCCGCCAGCAGCGGCGCGAGGCCCGCGCCGCCCGGGCGGGGGCGCTCCTCGGCCTGCTCGACGACGGGGACCGGTGCGTCCGGGCAGAGCCGGCTGCTGCTGCCGACGATGTCGATGTCCAGCAGGACGTCGCCGACCACCACCAGCGGCGCGGTCACCGGGTCGCCCCGAGCGCCTCGTCGAGCACCCCGCACAGCAGGTGGATCGCGGCGAGGTGGACCTCCTGGACGGTGGAGGTGGCGCCGGCCCGCACGGAGACCGCGTCGTCGCACGCTTCGGCGAGCGGGTTCGGGCCCGGCCCGGTGAGCGCCCACGCGGTCATCCCGAGCAGCCGGGCCTGGCGCGCCGCCGCGACCACGTTGGGGCTGCGCCCGCTGGTCGACAGGCACACCAGCACGTCGCCGGGGCGGCCGTGCGCCCGCACCTGCCGCTCGAACACGCTGACCGGCCCGTAGTCGTTGCCGATCGCGGTGAACGAGGAGGTGTCGGCGTGCAGCGCGATCGCCGACAGCGGGCACCGCTCGTCCTCGAAGCGGCCGACGAGCTCGGCGGTCAGGTGCTGCGCCTCGGCGGCGCTGCCGCCGTTGCCGCAGGCCAGCAGCCGCCCGCCGGCGCGCAGCACGAGGGCCAGCCGGCGCCCCCAGGCCTCGATCGTGGGGACCCGCTCGCGGAACAGCAGCGCCGCCTCGGCGAGCGCCTCCAGCCGCCGGTCGTGGACGGTGGACGCGCGGGTCGGAAGGCTCGGCTCGGCGGTCATCAGGCGGCCACCCCGCTCAGCGCCGCGGCGCGCTGGTACACCTCGGCCGTGTCGGCCGCCACGCGCGCCCACGAGTACCGCTCGCACGCCCGGCCGGCGCTCGCGCGGCCCATCGCGGCGCGCGCGGCCGGGTCGTCCAGCAGCGCCCGGATGGCCGCGGCGGCCCCGTCCGGGTCGCGCGGCGGGACGAGGGCCCCGGTGACACCGTCGGCGACGGTGTCGAGGTGGCCCCCGACGGCGCTCGCCACCACCGGGACGCCGCAGGCCATGGCCTCCAGCGGCACCATGCCGAACGGCTCGTACCAGGGCAGTGCGACCACGAGGCTCGCCGACCGCAGCAGCGGCGGGACCGCGTCCCGGCCGAGCCTGCCGAGGAACTCCACCCGTGCGGACACGCCCGCGTTCCGCGCCGCCTTCCGCAGCCTGCGCACCTCCGGGTCGCGGTTCAGCTCGTCCTGCGGCGGGCCGCCGGCGACCGTGAGCACGGCGTCGGGGAGGTGCGCCAGCGCGCGGATCGCCGTGTCGACGCCCTTGCGCTCGACGAGCCGGGACAGCACCACCAGCCGGTGCGGCCCGTCCCCGCCCGATGCGGAGCCCTCGGGGGTGAACAGGCCGAGGTCGACCCCGCACGGCACCACCCGGACGCGGTCGCGGGGAACGCCCATTGCCGCCAGCTCGGCGACCTCGTCCGAGCAGGTCGCGATGACGGTGTCGGCGGCGCGCCCGATCGCGCGCTCCAGCCGGATGCGCGAGACGGGGCTGGTGTCCCTCCCGCCCTGGTGGCGGCGCTTGACGGTGCCGAGCGCGTGGTAGGTCTGCACCACCGGCACGCGCCGCACCCCGGCGGGCTGCGCGGCCTGGACCGCGGCGAGGCCGCTCATCCAGAAATGGGCGTGCGCGACGTCCGGCGGGTCCGCCGCCCAGCGCCGCTCCAGGTACGTCCCGAAGTCGCGCATCCAGGGGAGCAGGTCGTCCTTGGCGGCGGGCTCGGGCGGGCCCGCCGGCACATGCTCGACGGTCGCGCCGGGCGCGAGCCGCACCCGTTCGGGCAGGTCGCAGGAGTCACGCCGGGTGTAGACGGTGACGTCGTGCCCCTGGCGGCCGAGCTCGGTGGCCAGCTCCGCGACGAACACGTTCTGCCCACCGCCGTCGGCCCCGCCGAGGCCGCCGTCGGCGGCGAGGGGGCTGGCGTGCTCGGAGATCATGGCAATCCTCATCGCATTACCTCCTGGAGAGTTCGCCGCCAGTCCCGCAGGAAGCGCGGCAGGCCGTACCGTTCGACGGCGAAGGCCCGCGCCTCCTTGCCCATCTGGCGCGCGTGCGGCGGGTCGGCGGCCAGGGCCCGCGCCGCGTCCGCCAGGGCGGGGACGCGCGTGGACAGGACCCCGGCCTCCGGTGGCACCGCCTCGACCGCCTCGGTGGTGGCGAGCGCCACCACGGGCAGGCCGAGCATCATGGCCTCGATCAGGGCGAGGCCGAGGGACGTCCACCGGTAGGGGTGGACGTAGACGCGGCGGCGGGCGAGCTCCTCGTGCATGCTCGCCTGCGGCAGGTCCTCGAACGTCCAGAGCGACTCGGGCGGGATGCCGAGGCGGTCCGGGACGCCCGCGACGTTCATGCCGAACAGGTCGAGGGGGACGGCGGCGGCCAGCTCGGCGAGCAGGTCGGTGCCGCAGACGCGGCCCCGGCGCAGCGGGTCGTTGATGACGACGCCGGCCCGCGGCATGCCGGCGGTGTACCGGTAGCCGGGGTCGACGACGCCGTGCTCGATGACCGTGGTCGGCGCGCGGCCGCAGTTCCAGAACAGCCGGTTGAAGTGGGTGACGTGCACGACGGGGATGTCGGAGCGGTCGTGCAGGAAGTGCCGGCTGTCCGGGACGACCTCCTCCGGGAGCCCGATGTCGGACGGGGTGCGGCGGGGCGTGTCGTGCTCGACGTAGACCGCGGGGACGTCCCTCCCGGGGCGCCGCCCGAGCCACTTCTCGACGAGCCGCAGCTCGTGCGGGCGCTGCAGGACGACCGCGTCGACGTCCTCGTCGCGGAGCCGCTCCGGCGGGACCTCGATCGCGCGGTCGGGCCAGTGGAAGGTGTCGGGGCGGCCCTTGCCGTCCGGCCCGCGGCCGGGGGTGACGGGGACGAGCGTGGTCTGCGGGCCGTGCACGAACGACGTCGCCCACGAGCCGTGCACGTGCCACATCAGGACTCTCATCGGGCGGGCACCCCCTCCGCGGCCGGCGGGGCCTTGGCGACCACCTCCACCGCCGCCGCCACCTCCTCCGCGCCGACCGACGCCAGGCACGGGTGCCCGTCGACCGGGCACTCGCGGGCCCGGCTGTCCCGGCACGGCGCCCGCTGGTCGCCGAGCAGCGCCAGCGGGACGCCGAACGGCGCCCACCGCGCCGCCGGCACGGTGGGCGCGAACAGCGACACGACCGGCGTGCCCACGGCCGCCGCGAGGTGCGCGGGACCGGTGTTGCCGGCGACGACGGCGCGCGCGCCCGCCAGCACGGACGCCAGCTCCGGCAAGGTGGTGCGCCCGCCGAGGTCGAGCCCGTCCTCTCCGGCGACGTGCGCGGTGAGCTCCTTCTCGTCCCGGTGGCCCGTGACGGCCACCCGGTGCCCCGCCTCGGCCAGCAGCCGCACCGCCTTGGCGCAGTGCCCCGGCGGCCAGGCGCGCGCGGGCACGGACGTGCCCGGATGCACGACCACGTAGCCGGGCCCGCCGGTGAGGTGGCCGGTGTCGGGCAGCGGATCCCGGACGCGCAGCCGGGTGTCGGCGGGGGAGGGGAAACCGGCGTCCTCGGCGAGCGCGAGCATGCGCAGCGGTTCGGGGACGTCGGTGTCCGGCCGGTGCCGGAGGTCGAGCAGCGAGCCCGGGTAGTCCTCGCTGATGCCGCCGATCCAGGGCGTCCCCGCGAGGCGCAGAAGCAGCGCGAGCGGCAGCGGCGACTGGTGGAACGAGGTGAGGATCAGCGCCCGGTCGAACCCCCGCAGATCCTGGACGAGCCCGTCGATCGAGGCCCGCTCGACGGGGACGCGGTCGGGGTCGATCCAGGGCGCGCGCCACTCGATGACGCGGTCGACGCCGGGCAGCAGGTCGGCGGCGGCGCGCCCGCGCGGCCCGCAGAGCAGCACGACCTCGTCGGCTCGTCCGGCGACCGCCCGCACGGCGGGCCCGGCGAGCAGCACGTCGCCGAGGTTGTCCTGGCGTGCGACGAGGACCCTCATCGGTACCGCCTTCCGCCGAGGACCAGATCGACGGCGGCGTCCAGCGTCGGCGCCGTCTCGGCGGCCAGCGCGATCTCGGCGGCGCGGGTCCGGCCGGTCGGGACGAGGATGCCGCGCGCCCCGGCCGCCGCGGCGGCCTCGACGTCGCCGCCGATGTCGCCGATGACGGCGCAGTCGGAGGGCGCCACGCCGAGCCGCTCGGCCGCGCGCTCGATCAGGCCCGGGCGCGGCTTGCGGCACCCGCAGCCGTCGCCGCCGTCGTGCGGGCAGAACTCCCACACGTCGATGCGGCCGAGGAGCTCCTCGACGCGGGCGTTGACGTGCCGCACGTCGCCGGCCGTGATGCGCCCCTTGGCGACGCCCGACTGGTTGGACACGACGCCGATCCGCACGCCGTGCCGGCGGAGGCGGTCGAGGGCGCGGCGGGCGCCGGGCATCGGCTCGACACGGCCCGGGTCGCCGTTGTAGGGGACGTCCCTGATCAGGGTGTCGTCGCGGTCGAACAGCACGGCCCGCGGCCCGCCCCAGACCCGTGCCCGGCGGTGGACGGCGAGTCCCCGGAGCCGGTGCCGGACGGCGACCGGCGGGATCACGGCGCTGGTGACGAGCATCGTCGTGACCTCGCGGGGTGTCTTCGGGCCCGGCCGGATCCGCTCGGCGGCGAACCGTGCCGTCAGCGCCGTCCAGGCGGCTCCGGCGGCGAGCGCGACGGCCGCGCCGCCCCTGGCGCGAGGTGCCGCGGGGATGGCGGCCAAGGCGGCGAGCCCCGCCGCGGTGGTGAGGACGTGGCGGCGGAGGAGCCCCCGGCCCTCACCGGCCCTGGTACGCCAGGACGTGCCGTGCACGCGCCACATGAGGACGTCGTCGGCGTTCCCGGCCTGGGCCCGCACCGACGCCCAGAACCCGGCCGGACGGACCGGGTGGGTCACCCGCCGCTCCCCGCGGACCAGCGCGTGGCCGGCGTCCAGCGCGCGGAGCGCGAGGTCGGCGTCCTCCCGGTAGGCGCGGCGGAACCGCTCGTCGAAGCCGCCGAGGCCGGCGAGGACGCGGCGGCGGTAGGCCATGTCGGCGGTGATCCAGTCGGCGTCCGCGAGCCCCGCGGTGTTGCGCTCCCAGTCGGTCGGCGGCCGGTCGTCCGGCAGCGGGACGGTGACGCGGCCCTGCGAGCCGGCGGCCTCGGGCGGCAGGGCGGCCAGGTCGGCGGCCAGCCTGGCGGGCCACCCCGGTTCGGGCACGACGTCGTCGTCCAGGAAGGCGACCCACGGCGTCGTGGCGGCGCGCCAGCCGGCGTTGCGCGCGGCGGCGGGCCCGCGGCCCCCGGACCTGATCACCCGCATCTCCGGCCCCGCGGACGGCGGCAGCGGCAGCGGCGCGCCGGGCGCGGGGCGGTCGTCCACCACGATGATCTCGCGCGGCGCGGGTCCCGCCCCGTCCCCCGGGGCGGCGAGCAGCGCGTGCAGGGTCAGCCGCAGGCTCTCCCTGCCGAGCGTCGGGATGACCACGGTGATGACCACGGTGTGGTTCATCGGGCGTGCACCTCCCGGCGCCTCACCACGAACGGCCCGATGGCGAGCAGGTCGACCGGCGCGGAGCCGAAGCACTCCAGCGCGTCACGCGGGTCGTCCGCCATGGGGCGGCCGGCGGTGTTCAGGCTGGTGTTCACCAGGACGGGCAGGCCGGTGCGGCGGCGGAACTCCTCCAGCAGGCGGTGCGCCAGCGGCTCGTCCTCCGCGGCGACCGTCTGGATGCGGGCGGTGCCGTCCACGTGCACGACGGCGGGGATCCGCTCGCGCCACTCCGGTCTCACCCGGTGCACGAAGAGCATGTACGGGCTCGGCAGCGGCCCCTCGAAGATCCCGGCCGCGTGCCCGAGCGCGACCATCGGCGCGATCGGCCGGAACTGCTCGCGGCCCTTGACGTCGTTGAGGCGCTCGACGTTGCCCGCGTGCCCGGGGTGGGCGAGGAGCGAGCGGTGCCCGAGCGCGCGGGGGCCGAACTCCGAGCGGCCCTGGAACCACGCCACGATCTCGTCGCGGGCCAGCGCGTCCGCCACGGTGGCGGCGAGGTCGTCCGGCCGCGCGTAGGGGATCCCGGCGGTGTCGAGCCGGGCGGCGATCTCCCGGTCGTCCCACTGCCGGCCGAGGTCCGGGCCCCGCATCGCCGCGAGCGGGTCGCCGCCGGACCGGGCGACGTGGAGGGCGGCGCCGAGCGACGTCCCGGCGTCGCCGGCCGCGGGCTGGACCCAGATGTCCTCGTAGGGGCCGGCCTCGGCCAGGCGGGTGTTCGCGACGCAGTTGAGCGCGACGCCGCCGGCGAGCATGAGCCGGCGGGAGCCGGTCTGCCCGTGCAGCCATGCCGCGAGGTCGAGGAGCACCTCCTCCAGGCGCGCCTGGACGCTCGCCGCCAGATCGGCGTGGTCGCGGCTCCACTCGCCACCCGGCGGGCGGGCCTTCGCGAGGGCGCCCCAGTCGATCGGAGCGGCCGCGAAGCCCCCGTCGGCGGTCGCGCGCACGTGCTCGCGCAGCTCGTCCAGGAAGCGCGGCTCGCCGTAGGACGCCAGCGCCATGACCTTGTACTCGTCGCTGGAGCGCAGGAAGCCGAGGTGCTCGGTGAGGTCCTCGTACATGAGGCCCAGCGAGTGCGGGAGGCGCTGGGCGCGCAGCGGGGTCAGGGCGCCGCCCTCGTAGGTCCCGGCCAGGTGCGAGTGCGACTCGCCGCGGCCGTCGAGGACCAGCACGTCCCCGTCGCCGGGCCGGGGCGCGGCGAGCGCCGCGGACGCGGCGTGCGCCACATGGTGCGGGACGTACCGGACGATCCCGGGGTCGAGCCCCGGCAGCGCCGTCGCCAGGAAGTTCGGCGCGCGCCGCGCGTACAGGGTCCGCAGCCGCTCCCACTGCGCGTCGTGGCCGTCCAGACCGGGCTCGACGAGGGCGGGGTCGTAGGAGTAGGCGACGGCGTCGAGGTCGCCGGGTTCGAGTCCGGCCGACTCCAGGCACCACCGGGCGGCCTGCTCTGGCAGTTCCCATCCGGAGAACGGCACCGGGCGTTTCCCGTGCTTTCGGCGGCTGAAACGCTCCTCCTCGGCCGCGGCGACGACGGTGCCGTCCGACACCAGTGCCGCGGCCGGGTCATGGAAGATCGCATTGATTCCGAGCACGCGCATGGGAGCCCCGTTTCGGTGCAGCGTCCGGTGATCCGGCGGGTGCCTTCGTCGCAGACACCGGCCTCGAGCGGTCTCGCCGGGGATGTGAATTCCCTATAGGTGATTTCGGCATTGCCGAGAACCGTGGACCTAAACTCCGAAGTCAGAAAAGTCGCAGTTAGTCGAAGTAGCAGGTCATGCGGTATTTGCACACATAGACCGGAATCCGGCGGGTACTCGCGGATTCATGCGCTTCACCATCGTCGTGATCACCCGGGACCGCCGCCGGTCCCTGCGCGCCGTCCTCTCCCGCGCGCGGGAGATCGGGGAGCGGGGGCCGGTCGTCGTGGTGGACAACGCCTCGCGGGACGGGACCGCCGAGGCGGTCGCCGCGGAGTTCCCTGAGGCGGTCCTGATCCCGTCGCCGCGCAACCTCGGCGCCGTCGCCCGCAACCTCGCCGCCGACCACGTCCGCACCCCGTACATGGCGTTCTGGGACGACGACACCTGGTGGGAACCGGAGGCGCCCTCCCGCGCCGCCCGCCTGCTGGACGCGCACCCGCGGCTCGCCGTGGTCACCGGGCTGATCCTGGTCGAGCCCGGCGGCCGCGAAGACCCGATCGTTCCGGAGCTGCGGCACTCGCCCGTCCCCGGGCCGCCGTGGCTGCCGGGTCCCGCGCTCGGGTCGTTCCTCGCCGGCGCGTCCATGGTCAGGACGGAGGCGTTCCGCGCGGCCGGCGGGTTCTCCGCCCGGCTCTGGCTGGGCGGCGAGGAGGAGCTGCTCAGCGCCGACCTGATGGCGCTCGGATGGCATCTGTGCTTCGCCGAGGACGTCGTCGTCCACCACGAGCCGTCCCCGCTCCGCGACCCCCGTCTCCGGCGCCGCCACGGCATCCGCAACACGCTCTGGTTCACCTGGCTGCGCCGCCCCCTGCCCACCGCCGTGCGCCGCACGGCCGGCCTGCTGCGCACCCTGCCGCGCGACCGCGTGACGGCCGCCGCCCTCGCCGAGGCCGCCGCCGGTTTCGCCTGGGTGGCCCGCGAGCGCAGGACGCTCCCGCGCGACGTCGAGGACCGGCTCCGCAGCCTGGAGACGTCCCAGCGAGAATCCACCGCCCGCCGCTACGTCAGCTAGGAGACCCACCGTGCCCGACCCGACGAACGCCGATGTCACCGTCGTGGTCGCGACCCGCGACCGCGCCGGGGAGCTGCGCCGCAGCCTCCGCCGCCACGCGGCCCCGGTGATCGTGGCGGACAACGCCTCCCGCGACGGCACCCCGGCCGTGGCCGAGGCGGCCGGGGCCACCGTGCTCCGGCTGCCGCGCAACCGGGGCGCCGCCGCCCGCAACGCGGGGGCCCAGCTCGCCGCCACTCCCTACGTCGCCTTCGCCGACGACGACTCCTGGTGGGCGCCCGGCGCCCTGGAGCGGGCCGTGGAGATCCTCGACGCCCACCCCCGGACGGCGCTGCTCGCCGCGCGGATCCTCGTCGGCGAGGAGGAGCGGCCGGAGCCGGTGTCGGAGGAGATGGCCCGCGCGCCGCTCGGCCGCCCGGACGGGCTCCCCGGACCGGCCGTCCTCGGGTTCCTCGCCTGCTCCGTCATCGTCCGCCGGGACGCCTTCCTCGACGCCGGCGGCTTCTCCGACGTCCTGCACTTCGGCGGCGAGGAGGAACTGCTCGCGCTCGACCTGGCCGCCGCCGGGTGGGGGCTCGCCTACGTCCCGGAACTGGTCGTCCACCACCATCCGTCCGCGCTGGGCCGCGACCCGGCCGCCCGCCGGCGCCGGCAGGCCCGCAACCGGCTGCTGACCGCGTGGCTGCGGCGCCCGCTCCCGGTGGTCGCGCGGGCCGCCGCGTCCGCGCTCGGCAGCCGGGACGGCCGCGCCGCGCTGGCCGGTGCGGCGCGGGCGCTGCCCTCCGTCGCCGGCGCCCGCCGCCCCGTCCCGCCCGCGGTGGAGGCCGCCCGCGCCCGGCTGAGCGGGTACTGACGTTCGCCGCGGCCGCCCGCCGACATGCAGGCGATCCTGGACGGGCTCGTGCCGATGCCCGCCACGGTGGCCAACGACCGCTGCGACATCCTCGCGTGGAACGCCGCCTACGCGGCGATCCTGCCGCACGTGGCGACGGCCGGGCCGTGCGAGCGCAACTCGATGTGGATGGCGTTCACGCTCCCGCCGTGCTGCAACCCCGCCGTGAACTTCGAGGAGACGGCGCCCGGGCTCGTCGCGGTCTTCCGGCACCGGGCGGTGGGGGAGATCCGCACGCGCACCACGAGCATGGACATCACCGCGTCCCCAGGGGGCCCGGCTCGTCGTCTACACCCCGACCGACGACGAGAGCCGCGACCGGATCGGCTGGCTGCTCGCCAACCCCGAGGCCGCCGCCCCCGACCACCGCCACTGAGCTCCGGCCGCTGAGCACGGCCGGAGCGGGAGCGGTTCAGTGCCGGGTGCGCCGGGCGATGACGACGAGGTCGATCGCGGCGATCACGGCGACCGCCGCGCAGATGCCCGCCGCAGCCCACGTGCCGTCGTCCTCCGCGCCGACGGCGAAGACCATCGCGGCGGCGACCGCGGCCACCAGCGCCACCGCGGACAGGACCGCCCGCAGCCGCAGCGCGCTGCGGGCGTGCAGCGGCTCGTCGCCCCGCGGTCCGCCGTCGTGCCGGCCGGACCCGTCCCTGTCCATGTGCTGGTCGTGCCCCATTGCACCTGGTCGATGCGCACCCGGTCGATGCGTGCGGGGCCGATGCACGCCGGAGCGCGGTCATCCGGCGCTGGAGGCCGCCCAGATGTTGATTCCCGCCTCGACCGCGTCCCGGTCGATCGCGGCGAGCTCGTCCGCGCTGAAGTCGAGCCGGTCGAGGGCCGCGAGGTTCTCCTCCAGCTGCGCGACGCTGCTCGCGCCGATCAGCGCGGAGGTGACCCGCCCGTCCCGCAGCGACCAGGCGAGCGCCATCTGGGCGAGCGACTGCCCGCGCTCCTTGGCGATCTCGTTCAGCTTCCGGACGTGCCGCAGGTTCTCCTCGGTGAGCAGGCTGGAGGAGAACGAGGTGCCCTTGCTGGCCCGGGAGCCCTCCGGAATGCCGTCGAGATACCTGTCGGACAGCATCCCCTGCGCCAGCGGCGAGAAGGCGATGCAGCCGGCGCCCTCGCGTTCGAGCGTGTCGAGCAGCCCGCCCTCGATCCAGCGGTTCAGCATCGAGTAGGACGGCTGGTGGATCAGCAGCGGCGTGCCCATGTCGCGCAGGATCGCCGCGGCCTCGGCGGTGCGCTCGGGCGAGTAGGACGAGATGCCCGCGTACAGCGCCTTCCCGGACCGGACGGCCCGGTCCAGCGCGCCCATCGTCTCCTCCAGGGGCGTCTCCGGGTCGAACCGGTGGCTGTAGAAGATGTCGACGTAGTCGACGCCCATCCGGCGCAGCGACTGGTCGAGGCTGGAGAGCAGGTACTTGCGCGACCCCCACTCACCGTACGGTCCCGGCCACATGTCGTACCCGGCCTTCGTCGAGATGATGATCTCGTCCCGGTACGGAGCGAGGTCCTCCCGCAGGATCCGGCCGAAGTTGATCTCCGCGGACCCGTACGGCGGGCCGTAGTTGTTGGCCAGGTCGAAGTGCGTGACGCCGAGGTCGAACGCGCGGCGCAGGATGGCCCGCTGGACGTCCAGCGGGCGGTCGTCGCCGAAGTTGTGCCACAGGCCGAGCGAGATCGCCGGCAGCAGCAGCCCGCTGCGCCCGCACCGCCGGTAGGGAGTCCGCTCGTACCTGTCGGTGTCCGCCACATATGTCATGGTCACGAGTATTTCAGCAACGTGCGCTTGCCGGATCCGCCCCGCGTCGGCCATGATCGACCCCATGATCTTCAGGAAGGGCGGTCTCCGCCCGGGCCGTTGAGCCCCGCCGAGCCGGTGCTGGAACCGGCCCTCGAAACATTGCCCTGCCCGCTGCGCATGCGGGAGCTGGCACTGCGAGCCCGGCGCCTCGCCGGGACGCCCGAACTCCGCGATCTCCTCGCCGCCCTGTCCGCGGGCGGCCGCCACGAGCGCCGCACGGCCCTGCACATGGCCATGGCGGCACGCGACCTTCCGTACGTGGAGGGCGTCCTCGCCGGGCCCGACATGGCGCTGCGGCGCGCGGCGCTGCGGGCCGTCCGCACGCTGCCCGTCTCCGACGGCGCCGCCGCGGCGGTCCTGGACGACGCGCCGGCCGATCTGCGCCGTGCGTTCTACCGGATGCTCCGCCATTCCCGCCGCGCGGCGCTCGCCGACCGGCTCCTCCCGGACGTGCGCGCCCGCTGGGGCGACCGGGAGGCCGCGGCGCTGCTGCCCGCGTGCACCGGGGAGACGGTCGCGCGGCTCCTTCCCGAACTGGAGCACGCGGTCACCGCGTGGCGGGCCCTCGCCGACCGCCACCCCGGCCCGTTCCTCGCCCGTGCCCGCGACCGGGTCCCGGAATGGGCCTTCTGGCGGCGGTGCAGGGCGGGACTCCAGGCGCTGGGCCGCCGTGACCCCGCCGGACTGCTGGATCTGCTGGAAAGGCCCCGGTCCCCGTGGGCCGTGCGGCAGCTCCCGCAGGCGCTCGTCACGTCCCTGTTCCGGGTGGACGTGGTCCGGGCCGCCCGGTTGGTCCGCCTCACCGGGCGCCGGAACCGCCTTCCGCGCGCGTATTTCGACAACGTCGGCGGTCTTCCGCCGGAGGAGCTCGGCGAGTTCCTCCCGGGTGACCCGTACCGGTTGCGTGAGTTGCTCCAGCATGTACCACCGCGCCGCAGGGCCGAGGTGTACGACGCCGCGAAGGAACGCGCCCCCGATCGGTACAGAGGGCTGGGAGCCCTCCGACTGCTGCTTCTCCTCCCGCCGGAGCAGGCGGCCGGTGAGGCGCTCCGGATGCTCGAATGGCACGGCTCGGTGTGGCATTTGGCGCGGTCCAGGCTGGACGATCCCGAGATCCCGCTGAAGATCACGGCCCACCTCTCCTACGCGGAGGCGGTCGGACCCGTCCGGGAGGCGGCGTTCGAAGGGGACCCGAGGCGGCGCGGCCTCGCCCGCGGCCTCCTCATCGACCTGACCGTCCGCACCGGCGACCCCGCCCTCCTGCACGACCTCGTCGCCGAACTGGTGCGGCGGACGCGGCACGAGCGCGACCCGCACCGCGAGCAGCTGCTCGCCGCCCTGGCCTCCGTGCCGGCCCGGCTCCTGGACGACCCGCTCGCCGGGCCCTTCGCCGACCTCGCCGGCGCCGTCGTCGACGCGCGCGACTCCTCGGCGTCCGCCCGGCGGACGCTGCGCGGTCTCGCGGACCGGGTCCTGGCCCATTCCGGGTCGCCCGCGCTCACCCGCTGGGCGCTGGACGCCTACGCGCGGCTCGTCGCCGTGCACGGGACGGAGGTGCTCGACGGCCACCGACTCGACTGCGTGCTGCCACGCGGGCGGGAGCGCGATCTGGTCGACGTTCTACGCCCCCGCCTGCGGGGCCATGCGGCGGTGGTCGCGCTGGCGGGGGCGCTCGGCCGGCGGGCGTTCGCGCTGCCGGACGTCCAGGACGGCCTGCGCGCCGCGATCCTGGACGCGCCCGAGGACGTCGCCCGCCGCGCCGCCGGCCTGTGGCTGGCCGATCCCGCCCGGCGCGAGCGGCGGGCGGCCGAGCTGCTCGCGGCCGACGCGTCCGCGGTCGTCCTCCCCGGCGTCTGGCGGGCCGTCGCCGGCCGCCGCACCGACCTGCTCTCGCCCGTCCTCGACGGCGACCGCACGGGACGGTTCGAGACGGCGGAATGGGCGCCGCGGGTCGGGAGACAGGACGCGGGCCGCTGGACACCGGCCCAGATCGAGCGGGTGCGCGCGGCGCTCGCCGCGGCCGTGCGGGACGAGCGGCTCCCGGCCGCCGTCAGGACCGAGGCGGTGGCCTCGCTCGGCCTGCTGCCGGACGGCCTCCAGGATCTGGCCCCCCTGGCCGGCCGGCGGGACGACACCGTCCTCGCCGAGGCCGCCCTGGCGGCGATGGCGGCCACCGACCGGCCCGCCGACGCCCTGCCGGTGCTCCTGCGGCACGCCCGGGGAGACCGCTCGCCGGTGGCGACCGCCGCCCTGGGACAGTGCTGCGCGTCGGTCCGGCCGTCGCTCCTCGGGCCGGTCCTCGCCGAGGCGCTCACCGGACCGGACGGGAAGGTGACCGCGCGCAAGCAGGCCGCCCGGCTCCTGGAGAGGCTGCGGCCGCCGGGCGCCGCGGACGCCCTGCTCCAGGCGTGGAACGACCCCGGCCTGCACCGGGACGTGCGGATCGCCGTCGCGACCGCCCTGCGCCACATGCCGGAGGACCCGCGTGCACCGGCCGCGCTCGGCGACGCCGCGGGCCCGTACGCGTCGGAGCCGATGCTGCGCGCGCTCTTCCAGGCCGCGCCCTCGGAGTACGCGCCCGCGCACCGTCCCGCCTTGGCCGCCCTGGTCCGGCGCCTCGGCACGGCGGCGGACGGTCCCGGCGTCCGGTTCCGGGCGTCCAAGGCGTTCGCCGCGTGGGCCCCGTGGTACGCCGAGGGCTTCGACACGGTGTTCACCGCCGTCGCCGACCCCGCCGACCCGGCCGGGGACGCGGAGCTCTCCGTCTTGAACGCTCTGGTGAGAGCGGGTTCGGTGGGCGAGGAGGCCCTGGACGTGCTGGGCTCCCTCCTGGCCGCCGAGCCGGGCGACCGGGCACGCTCGCGTGCGGTGTCCATCGCGCAGACGATCAGCAACCTTCCGGCCGGCCATCGGCACGCGCCGCTGGCCCGCCGCGTGGTGCGGATGCTCGCCGAACGGCCTCTCTACATCGCCCAGGCCGTCGAGGCCGCGCTGGACTCCGGGCGGCTCGCGGAGGACGGCACCCGGGCCGAGCGGATCTCGGACGAGCTCGCCGCGGTGGCGGACCTCCTGCGCGACCGTCCCGCCCTGACCGCCAGGATCGCCGACCGGCGCCTGTTCTCCGCGCTCGGCGGCTACGGCATGCGCAGGGAAGGGGGAACCGCGCGGCTGCTGCCCGCCGCCCGGCTCCTCGCCGGACGCGACGACGCCGTGTCGCACCTGCTCGCCGTCGCCCTCGTCCGGCAGGCGGGCCCCGCCGCCGAGTGGCCGGACGGATGGCGGGACCTCCTGGACGGCCTGCGCCGCTCCGCCCACGTGGAGGTCCGCCAGGACGCCTGGGACGTCGCCCTGCCCCCGGCGGCGCGCGGCTGAAGGCAGCGAGTACACAAACCGCCCCCGGCCCGGCTGTCACCTCTGCGATGCGTGAACGTGGCCGGGAGGTGGCAAGAATGGTCAGGAGATATGGACGAGGAGGTCCCAGTGGTCGTGCTGCGCAGTTACGTGTCGGGTTCATGGCGTGCACCGGAGGACGAGGGGGCGCCGTTGCACGACGCCGTCACCGGGGAGGAGGTCGCCCGCATCTCCTCGGCGGGGATCGACATGCGCGCCGCCCTGGAGTACGGGCGGTCGACCGGCGGCCCGGTATTGAGAGAACTGACGTTCCACCAGCGCGCGGCGTTGCTGAAGGCCCTCGCCTCCCATCTGAGAGAGCACCGGGAGGAGCTGTACGCCCTGTCGGCCAGGACGGGCGCCACGCTGAACGATTCGAAGTTCGACGTCGACGGCGGCATCGGCGTCCTGTTCGGCTACGCGAGCAAGGGCAAGCGCGAGCTGCCGAACGACAGGGTGCTGGTCGAGGGCGACGTCGAGCCGCTCGGCAGGGGCGGCACGTTCGTGGCGCAGCACCTGTGCACGCCGTCCCACGGCGTCGCGGTGCAGATCAACGCCTTCAACTTCCCGGTGTGGGGGCCGCTGGAGAAGCTCGCCCCCGCCTTCCTCGCCGGGGTGCCGAGCCTGATCAAGCCGGCGAGCCAGACCGCCTACCTGACGGCCCGGCTGGTCGAGCTGGTCGTCGAGTCCGGCATCCTGCCCGAGGGCTCGGTGCAGATGGTGTGCGGCGACCCGCGGGACCTGCTCGACCACCTCACCGAGCAGGACATCGTCGGGTTCACCGGGTCGGCGTCCACCGCGCGGCTGCTGCGCACCCACCCGGTGATCGTGGCGAACGCGGTCCGGTTCAACGCCGAGGCCGACTCGCTCAACTGCTCCGTCCTCGGGCCGGACGCGACGCCCGGAACGAAGGAGTTCGACCTCTACGTCAGGCAGCTCGTCACGGAGATGACCGTGAAGGCGGGCCAGAAGTGCACGGCGATCCGCCGCGCGCTCGTCCCGTCCGAGCTGATCGACGACGTGACCGAGGCGGTCCGCGAGCGGCTGGCAAAGGTCACGGTCGGGAACCCGGCCGACCCGGACGTGCGGATGGGCGCCCTCGCGACCCTCGACCAGCGCGACGAGGTCCGGCGCTCCCTCAAGTCCCTCATGGACGCCGGGCGCGTCGTGTACGGCGACCCCGAGCGCGTCGAGGTCGTGGGCGCGGACGCCGAGCGCGGCGCCTTCATCTCCCCGATCCTGCTGCGCGCCGACGACCCCGGACGCGCCGAGCCGCACGAGGTCGAGGCGTTCGGGCCGGTCAGCACGCTGCTGCCGTACGACGGCGCCGAGCAGGCGGTCGAGCTGGCGGCGCGGGGCCGCGGCAGCCTCGCCGGGTCGATCGTGACCGGCGACGCCGAGTTCGCCCGCCGGGTCGTCCTCGGCACCGCGCCCTGGCACGGCCGGCTGCTGGTGCTGAACACCGAGGACGCCAAGGAGTCGACCGGGCACGGGTCGCCGCTGCCCCCGCTCGTGCACGGCGGCCCCGGCCGCGCCGGCGGCGGCGAGGAGATGGGCGGGATCCGCGGGGTCGTGCACCACATGCGGCGCACCGCCGTCCAGGCGGGCCCGGCGATGCTCACCGCGATCACCGGGCGCTGGGTCCCCGGCACCGACCGGACCGTCACCGACGAGCACCCGTTCCGCAAGCACCTGGAGGAGCTGCGCGTCGGCGACACCGCCGCCGGCGGGCCCCGCACGGTCACCCTCGGCGACGTGGAGCACTTCGCCGAGTTCACCGGCGACACCTTCTACGCCCACATGGACGAGGAGGCCGCGAAGGCCAACCCGTTCTTCGGGGGGCGCGTCGCGCACGGCTACCTCGTCGTGTCGTTCGCGGCCGGGCTGTTCGTGGACCCCGCCCCCGGGCCGGTCCTCGCCAACTACGGGCTGGAGAACCTGCGGTTCCTCACACCGGTCAAGCCGGGCGACGAGCTCACCGTCACGCTGACCGCCAAGCAGATCACGCCGCGCGAGGGCGCCGACTACGGCGAGGTCCGCTGGGACACCGACGTCACGAACCAGGAGGGGGCGTCCGTCGCCAAGTACGACGTGCTGACGCTGGTGGCGAAACGACCGCGGCACGGGTGACTATTAACCGAGAGGGAGGACGTCCGCGGGGAGACGGTCACGTTCAGAGATGAACGGGGTGCGCATTCTCATGATCAGTCCCCTGCACATCCAGACGGTGCGCGAGGTCGTCCGCACCGGCTCGTTCGCGGACGCCGCCCGCAACCTCGGGTACACCGCGTCCGCCGTCTCGCAGCAGATCGCGGCGCTGGAGCGCGCGTGCGGCCTGGTGCTCTTCGAGCGCCGGGCCCGCAGCGTGCGGCCGACCAGCGCCGCGTTCCTGATGGTCAGCAAGGGCAACGACGTGCTGTCGGCCCTCGACACGCTGGAGCGCGAGCTGCGCACGGTCGCCAGCGGCGAGCGCGGCGCGCTCCAGCTCGGCAGCTTCCCGACTGCCAGCGCCCGCATCCTGCCGCGGGTGCTGGCGGAGCTGTCCCGGGTCCGGCCCGGCATCGAGATCACGCTGTCGGAGGGCGAGCCGGACGAGCTGCTGCCCGAGCTGCTCGACGGCGACCTCGACCTCCAGCTCGTCTACCGCTACGACCTGTTCCCGCGCACCTGGCCCGACCAGATCGTGGAGACGCCGGTGATGGACGAGAACCTGGTGCTGTGCGTCCCGACGGAGCACCCGCTCGCCGAGGGGCGCACCGCCCGCCTGCGGGACCTGCGCACGGAGACGTGGATCGCGAGCCGTCCGGAGAGCTCCGGCGCGCAGGCGCTGCTGCGGCTGTGCAGCACCGCCGGGTTCACCCCCAACATCGCGTTCCGCAGCAACGACTACGCCGTGGTGTGCGGCCTGGTCGCGTGCGGGCTCGGCATCGCGCTCGTCCCGGCGCTCGGCTGCGTCCCGTCGCCGGGGCTGAAGATGCTGAGGCTCAGTCGCCGCAGCCCGCAGCGGCACGTCACCGTCCTGCGCCGCACCACCAACTCCAACCCGCTCGTCAAGGACGCCATGCGCGGCCTCACCGAGGTCGCCCGCAGCGTCGAGGCGGAGATCAGCGGCGCCACCGGCCCTTGAGCTCCATCGCGGTGCGGACGCGCTCCTGCGCCAGCGCGACCGCCGCCCGGTGCGTGGTGGTGCTCTGCGCGCGGGCCGTGTCGAGCACCGTCACGGTGTTCTCCCGCATCTTCGCCGACACCGCCGTGAACACCGCGTCGGGATCGGGGCGGAACGCCGAGTGGCGGGCGTCCATCGCGAAGCCCGCCGCGACGACGCCGCCCGCGTTGGCGACGAAGTCCGGGACGACCGTCACGCCCCGCTCGGCGAGGACGCGCTGCGCCTCCGGCGCGGTCGGAAGGTTCGCGCCCTCCACGACGATCCTCGCCCGCACGTCCGCGGCCACGCGCTCGTCGATGACGTCCTGCAGCGCGGCGGGCACGAGGACGTCCGCGGGGACGGTCAGCTCCGCGCCCACGTCCAGGAGCCGGCCGCCGTACTCCAGCACGGCGGCGTCGCCCGCCTCGGCCCGCAGGCCGAGCAGCTTGCCGACGTCCAGCCCGTCCGGGTCGTACAGGGCCCCGTGGACGGTCGAGACCGCCACCACCGCCGCGCCCAGCTCGTCCAGCCGCCGCGCCGCCGCGTGCCCGACCGCGCCGAACCCCTGCACCACCACCCGCGCGTCCCGGAGGGACGTGCCGGTATGCCGGGCGGCGGCGTCGGCGGCCTCCGCGACCCCGAAGCCCGTCACGCCGAGCTCGTCGTAGGGCATCCCGCCGAGCGCGTGCGGGGTGCCGACCGCCGCGCCCCGGTCGTCCAGCTCGTCCTGGACGATCGCCGCGTCCCGCTCCGACAGCCCCATGTCGAGGCCCGCCACGTACCGGCGCGGGATCTCCTGGGCCAGCGCCCGGACGAACGACCGCAGGATCGCCTCCCGGTCCGGCGACGCCGGGTCCGCCGCGATGCCGGCCTTCGCGCCGCCGAAGAACAGGTCGACGCCGGCCCACTTGTAGGTCATGACCCGGGCGAGCCGCGCCACCTCCGCGACGGTCACCCTCGGGCTCATCCGCATGCCGCCCTTGCCCATGCCGCGGGCGGTGTTGTCGATGACGAGGACGCCCCGCATCCCGGTCCGGGCGTCGGAGACGCACACGACCCGCTCGGGGCCCCACTCGTCCATCAGCGCGAGCAGGTCAGACACGGTTGATCTCCGGGCGGAGGAGGTCGCCGGCGAAACGCGCGGCGTGCAGGGGGCCGACGTCGGTGAACGGCTCCCGGCCGAGGTACAGGTCGCGGACGACCTCGCCGACCGCCGGCCCTTGCAGGAAGCCGTGGCCGGAGAAGCCCGTCGCGTACAGGAACCGGGACACCGTCTCCTCCTCGCCGATGAGCGCGTTGTGGTCGGGCGTGACCTCGTACAGGCCCGCCCAGCCGCCGGTGAGCCCCACGTCGAGGAGCCGCGGCGCGCGAGCGCCGATCGCCTCGGTGAGCCGGTGGAGCCAGGCGTCCGAGCGGTTCAGCAGGAACCCGGGCCGCTCGTCCGGGTCGGACATGCCGAGCATCAGCCCCTGGCCCTCGGCGTGGAAGTAGAACGACGTGGCGAAGTCGATGGTCATCGGCACCGGGCGGGGCAGGTCCGAGATCGGCTCGGTGAAGACGATCTGGCGGCGCAGCGGCTCCACCGGCAGGTCGACGCCCGCCATCCGGCCGACCGCCGCCGACCACGCCCCGGCCGCGCAGATCACGGCGCGCGTCCCGATGCGGCCCCGGGACGTCCGGACCGCCCGCACCTCGCCGCCCTCGGTCTCGATCCCGGTGACCTCGCAGTGCGTGGAGATCGTCGCGCCGTGCCGCCGCGCGCCGGCCGCGTACCCGAGGACCACCGACTCGGGCGTGCAGTGCCCGTCGTCGGGGGAGAACGCGGCGGCCAGCAGCCCGTCCGCGCTGATCATGGGGGAGAGCCGCCGCGCCTCGGCGGCCGAGACCATCCGGCTGGGGACGCCGAGTGCGTTCTGCAGGGCCACGCTCCGCTCGAACGACGCGACGTCCTCCGGCCGCGACAGCAGGAACAGGTAGCCGACCCGGTGCAGGTCGATCTCCTGCCCGGGGCGGTCGGGGAACCGGGCGAACGCCTCCAGGCTGCGGGCACCGAGCCGGATGTTGACCTCGTCGGAGAACTGGGCGCGGACGCCGCCCGCCGCCTTGCACGTCGAACCCGACCCCAGCTCGTTCCGCTCGAGGAGGAGCACGTCCCGCACGCCCGCCTCGGCGAGGTGGAAGGCGATGCTCGTCCCCATGACCCCGCCGCCGATGACGACGACCTCGGCCGCGCTCTCCACAGGCCCCCCTACAGCCGGAAGCCGAGGTCGGGGGAGATCTCCGGTACGTCCATCTGGGCCTTCTGCAGCCGCCCGGAGGTGTCCCAGTTCATCGACTGCCAGCGGGTGAACTGGTCGAGCACCCACACGCCGGACTGGCGGCTGCCGTTGCCCGACCGCCCGTTCCCGCCGAACGGCAGGTGCGCCTCCGCGCCGGACGTGGAGTTGTTGACGCTGACCATGCCGGCGGAGATCCGCCGCCGGAACGCGAACACCTTGGCCGGGTCGGTCGTGTAGATGGACGCGGAGAGCCCGTAGCCGGGCGCGTTGGCGAGCGCGATCGCCTCGTCCAGGCCGCGGTACGAGGCGACGCCGATGATCGGGCCGAAGGTCTCGTTCATGAACAGCTCGTCGCCGGGGCCGACGCCGTCCACGATCACCGGGTGGTAGTACAGGCCCTCCGCGGCGTCCCCGGCGAAGCCCTCGCGCGGCGCGGCGCCGGTGATCCGCCCGGTGGCGGACGACCCGTGCACGGTGTGGCCCGGCCCGATCCAGCCGAGGACCTTCTCGAACCCGTCCGCGAACCGCTCGCTGATCAGCGGGCCGTACAGGACGTCGCCCGCCGGGTGCCCGACCACCGCGGCCCGGGTCGCCTCGTCCAGCAGCCGGAGGAACTCGGCGTGCACCGACTCGTGGACGATCGCGGTCCCGAGGGACGTGCAGCGCTGCCCGGCCGTGCCGAACCCGGAGAACAGGGCGCCCTCGACCGCCAGCGGCAGGTCGGCGTCCTCCGCGACGACCATCGGGTTCTTGCCGCCGAGCTCCAGGCACGGCGTCTGGAGATGGCGCCCGCACAGCTCGCCGATCCGCGACCCGACCTCGGTGGAGCCGGTGAAGCCGACCTTGTCGACGAGCCCTTCGCCCAGCGCCTGCTCCAGGCCGCGGAACGTCTCCGCGCCGTCGGCGTACATGACGTTGAAGACGCCGTCCGGCAGGCCCGCGTGGGCGAACAGCGCGTAGAATGCCTCGGCGCAGGCCGCCGCGTACTCCGCCGGCTTCCACACGACCGCGTTCCCGCACAGCAGCGCCGGGACGATGTACCACGACGGCACCGCGACCGGGAAGTTCCCCGCCGTGATGACGGTGACGACGCCGACCGGGTCGCGGAACGTGAACAGCTGCTTGTCGGGCATCTCGGACGGGACGGTCTGCCCGTAGAGCCGCCGCCCCTCGCCGAGGAAGAACGCGCACGTGTCGGCGATCTCCTGGACCTCGCCGAGCGCCTCGGCGTACGGCTTGCCGACCTCCCGGGTCACGACGCGGGCGAGCGCCGCCTTGTTGTCCTCGACGAGCCGGCCGATCGCGGCGACCGCCTGCCCGCGGACGGGTGCGGGCACGTCCCGCCAGGCGTCCTGCGCGTCCCGGGCGGCGCGGCAGGCGCGGACGAGGTCGCCGGCGTCCGCGAGGGACACCTCCGCGACCGTCTCGGACGTGCGGGACGGATCGGTCGAGCGGTACGTACGCGGCCCCGCCGGGATCCGGGCGCCGCCGATGACGGAGGAGAGCACGCCTCCAGCGTGAACGGACCGGCGCGCCGGAGCCAAGATCGGGCAGAGCGCGGCTTCCTTATCGCGAGGCCAAGCCCGGCTGAGGCTCTCGCGGGCACGTCGTTAAGCGATCCTTGGCCAACTCCCAACCGGTTCGCGGCCTCCCGCGGGTTGGCTCCGGCCGGGCGGCGTCCGATGCTCGACACGCATTCCCTTCCCGCAGGAGCGCGCATGCCCGAGCCCGCCGACGTCCACTTCCTGGAGAAGGCCGCGACCCTCGAGGCGCCCGGCTCGCCGGCCCCGGACGGGCCGCTCACCGGCGAGCGCTGCCTGGAGCTGTTCGACGCCCAGCTCGGCAGCCGTCACCTGGACCTCGCGGCCCGCCACCTGCGGGCGGAGGGCCACGGCTACTACACGATCGGATCGTCCGGCCACGAAGGGAACGCGGCGGTCGCCGCCGTCCTGCGCCCGGACGATCCGGCCCTCCTGCACTACAGGTCGGGGGCGTTCTTCCTGGAGCGCGCTCGCCGGGTTCCCGGCCAGAACCCGCTCCGGGACGTGCTCCTCGGGCTGGTCGCCGCCGCCGAGGAGCCCATCGCGGGCGGCCGCCACAAGGTGTTCGGGAGCCGTCCGCTGCACATCATCCCGCAGACCTCCACCATCGCCTCGCACCTCCCGCGCGCGCTCGGCGTGGCCTTCGCCATCGAACGGGCCGCCCGCCTCGGCCTGGACGCGCCATGGCCGCGCGACGCCGTCGCGGTGTGCTCCTTCGGGGACGCCTCCGCCAACCACTCGACGGCCGCGGGCGCCATCAACGCGGCGATCAACTGCGGGTTCCAGGGCCTGCCCATGCCGCTCCTCCTCGTCTGCGAGGACAACGGGATCGGCATCAGCGTCCGCACCCCTCCCGGCTGGATCCACGCCGCGTACGGGTCCCGGCCCGGCCTCGCCTACTTCCACGCGGACGGCTGCGACCTCGCCGACGCGTACGCCGTGGCCGCGCAGGCGGCCGGCTGGGTCCGCGAGCACCGCCGCCCCGCGTTCCTGCACCTGCGCACCGTCCGCCTGATGGGCCACGCCGGCTCCGACGTCGAGTCGTCCTACCGGACGCCCGCCGAGATGGCCGCCGACCTCGACCGCGACCCCCTCCTCGGAACCGCGCGCCTCCTGGTCGAGCGCGGCGCGGCGACCGCCGAGGAGGTCGTCGGCCTCTACGAGGCCAAGCGCGCCGAGGTCATGGCCCTCGCCGGGGAGGTCGCCGGCGCGCCCCGCCTCGCCTCCGCCGCCGAGGTCATGGCGCCGCTCCGGCCCGCCGCCGCCGGCCGGGCCGAGGCGCGCGCGGAGGGGGAGCGGGTCACGCTGGCGCAGGCGATCAACCGGACGCTCGGCGAGCTGCTGGACGAGCGCCCGGGGATGGTCGTCTTCGGCGAGGACGTGGCGCGCAAGGGCGGCGTCTACGGCGTCACGCGCGGGCTGATGAAGCGTGCCGGGGCGGCGCGGGTGTTCGACACGATCCTGGACGAGCAGTCCGTCCTCGGCCTCGCGCTCGGCTTCGGGACGGCCGGGATGCTGCCCGTGCCCGAGATCCAGTACCTCGCCTACCTGCACAACGCCGCCGACCAGATCCGGGGCGAGGCGGCGACGCTGCCGTTCTTCTCGTCCGGCCGGTACGGCAACCCGATGGTCGTGCGGATCGCCGCCTACGCCTACCAGAAGGGCTTCGGGGGCCACTTCCACAACGACAACGCCGTGGCCGCGCTCCGCGACATCCCCGGCCTGGTCATCGCCTCACCGTCCCGCCCCGACGACGCCGCGGGGATGCTGCGCGCGTGCGCCGACGCCGCCGAGCGCGAGGGGCGGGTGTGCGCGCTGCTGGAGCCGATCGCGCTCTACCACGTCCGCGACCTGCACGAGGACGGGGACGGAGGCTGGCTCGCCCCGGCCGGGGGGACGGTCCCGATCGGGCGCGCCCGCTCCTACGGCGACGGGCGGGACCTCACGATCGTCACGTTCGCCAACGGGCTGCGCATGAGCCTGCGCGCCGCCCGCCGCCTGGAGGCCCGCGGCGTCGGCTGCCGCGTGCTCGACCTGCGCTGGCTGGCCCCGCTGCCCGTCGAGGACCTGCTGCGCGAGGCCCGCGCCACGGGCGCCGTCCTGGTGGCGGACGAGACGCGCCGCACCGGAGGCGTCGCGGAGGGCGTGCTGGCGGCCCTCGCCGACGCGGGCTTCCAGGGCAGGGCGGCGAGGGCCGCCAGCGAGGACAGCTTCATCCCCCTCGGCGACGCCGCCCGCCACGTCCTGCTGTCCGAGGACGCCATCGAGGACGCCGCCGGGAAGCTGCTCACGTCGTCTCGATGACCGGGTCGCCGCCGAGGTAGGCGGCCTTCACCCGGTCGTCCTGCGCGAGCTCGGCCGCCGGGCCGGACAGGACGATCCGGCCCGTCTCCAGGACGTGGGCCCGGTCGGCGAGCCGGAGCGTCTGGTGGGCGTTCTGCTCCACGATCAGGATCGTGGTGCCCTGGTCGCGGATCTCCCGGACGACCCGGAGCACCTGCTGCGCCGTCTGCGGCGCGAGCCCCATCGTCGGCTCGTCCAGGGCGAGGAGCCGGGGCCGCAGCATCAGCGCCCGGCCGATCGCGAGCATCTGCTGCTCGCCGCCCGACAGCAGCCCGGCGAGCTGCCCGCGCCGCTCGCCGAGGCGCGGGAACATCGCGTAGACCTCCTCCCGGCGGGCCGCGACGGCGGCCTTGTCGCGGCGCCGCAGGTACCCGCCGAGCAGCAGGTTCTCGGCGACGCTCAGGGCCGGGAACACCCGCCGCCCCTCGGGGACGTGGCCGAGCCCGGCCTCGACGACCCGGTGCGCCGCGAGCCGGGTGATGTCGCGCCCGTCGAACTCCACCCGCCCGGACCGGGCCCGGTGCAGGCCGGTGAGCGTGCGGAGCGCGGTGGTCTTGCCGGCGCCGTTGCTGCCGAGCAGCGCGACGATCTCGCCCTCGCCGACCTCGAACGAGATCCCGGCGAGCGCCTCGACCTGCCCGTACCGGCTGTGCAGGTCCTCCACGGCCAGTAGCGTCACCGCAGCACCTCCGTGACGAGGTCGGTCTCCGGGTCGTCCGGCACGCCGAGGTAGGCGGCGATCACCCGCTGGTCCTCCCGGATCTCGGCGGGCGGCCCGACGGCGATCGTCCGCCCGTACTCCAGCACGGTCACCCGGTCGGAGATCGACATGACCAGAGCGACGTCGTGCTCGATCAGCACCACGGCGGTGCCGAGCGCGCTGATCCGGCCGATCAGCTCCATCAGCGCCCGCTTCTCGGTCGGGTTCGCGCCCGCCGCGGGCTCGTCCAGCAGCAGCACCCGCGGGTCGCCCGCGAGCGCCCGCGCGATCTCCAGCCGGCGCCGGTCGCCGTAGGGCAGCCCGCCCGCCGGGCGGTCCGCGGCGTCCAGCAGCCCGGTGAAGTCCAGGCAGCGGCGGACCGCGTCGAGGTCGGCCCGCGACAGCGGGCGCAGCAGGCCGCGGTCCCGGGCGAACCGGCCGATCAGCACGTTCTCCGCCACCGTCATCTCGTCGAACAGCCGGATGCTCTGGAACGTGCGGGCCAGCCCGGCGGCGGCCACGCGGTGCGGCGCGAGGCCCCGGACGCTGCGCCCGCCGAGCACGACCGTCCCGGCCGACGGCGCGAGCATCCCGGTGATGCAGTTGAACGCGGTCGTCTTCCCGGCGCCGTTCGGGCCGATCACGCTCACCACCTGCCCGGCGCCGGCGCGCAGCGCGAACCCGTCCACGGCCGTGACCCCGCCGAAGGCCCGGGACAGGCCGTCCACCTCCAGCAGCGTGCCCGCCGCGGCCGGAAGGTCCGGCGCGGGCCCCGCCTCGGGCGGCAGCCGGAAGCGGCGCGGCCGGTACGGCCACACCCCCTGCGGGCGCAGGATCACGATCAGGATGAGCAGCAGCGCGAAGAACAGGCCCCGGTACTCCTGGACGGTCCGCAGCACCTCCGGCAGCGCGACGATCACGACGGCACCGATCATCACGCCGGGCCGGCTGCCCATCCCGCCGATGATCACCACGAGCAGGATCATCAGCGAGGTGAGGAACGTGAAGCTGGACGGGTCGACGGTGCCGAGCTGCGCGGCGTTCAGCGGCCCCGCGACCGCCCCGGTCACCGCGCCGAGCACGTAGGCGAGCAGCTTCACCCGCCGGGCCGGCACGCCGACCGCCTCGGCGGCGGTGTCGTCGGCCCGGATGGCCCGCCAGGCGTAGGCCAGCCGCGACCGCGCCAGCAGCGCCGTCGCGGCGAGGACGACGACGAAGAAGGCGAGCGCCAGGTAGAAGAAGTCCCGCGGCGTGACGATCTCCCGCCCGCCGACCGTGACCGGCGGGATCCCGGTCAGGCCGTTCGGCCCGCCGGTCACCTCCAGGTTCACCACCGTGATCCGGATGATCTCGCCGAAGCCGAGCGTGACGATCGCGAGGTAGTCGCTGCGCAGCCGCAGCGTCGGGTACCCGATGACCACGCCGGCCACCGCGGCGGCGGCGACCGCCGCCGGCAGGGTGAGCCAGAAGCCCCACTCCAGCTCCAGCATCAGCAGGCCGGAGGTGTACGCGCCGATCGCGAAGAACGCCGCGAACCCGAGGTCCAGCAGGCCCGCGTAGCCGACGACGATGTTGATGCCGAGCCCGAGGATCGCGTAGATCAGGATCGTGCCGGCGACGGTCAGCGCGTAGTCGTCGAGGGTCCCGCCCGCCACGAGCGCCGCCGCGATCAGCAGCGGCCAGCCGCCGTGGCGGACCGCCGCCTGCGCGCCCGCCGGCCGCGCCGCGAGGGACGCCCGGACCCGGGCCCTCACGCGCGCTCCACGACGCGCTCGCCGAACAGGCCGGTGGGTCTCAGCGCCAGCACGGCGATCAGCAGCCCGAAGATGATGACGTCCGTCCAGCGGGACGAGACGTACCCGGCGGAGAACGACTGGACGAGGCCGATGGCCACGCCCGCGACCATCGTCCCCGGCAGGTTCCCGATGCCGCCGAGGACCGCCGCGGTGAACGCCCGCAGCCCGATGAGGAAGCCCATGCCGAAGCTGATCTGCACGTAGTACAGCCCGTACATGACCCCGGCCGCGCCGGCGAGCATCGAGCCGATGAAGAACGTCGTGAGGATCAGCCGCTCGACGTTGATGCCCTGCAGCCGGGCGGCGTCGCGGTCCATCGCGAGGGCGCGCATCGCGGTCCCGGTGACGGTGCGGGTGACGAACAGCCACAGCGCCGCCATCAGCGCCACCGACAGCACGACCAGCGCGAGCTGGCCCCAGGTGACGCGGACGGCGCCGCTGAAGATCCGGCCGCCGTCCAGCGCGTGCGGGTAGGACTTGAACCGGGCGTCGGTGAGCACCTTCACGCCCTCCTCCAGCGCCAGCGAGACCCCGATCGCCGCGATGAGCAGCGCCAGCCGCGGGGACGCCAGCAGCGGGACGTAGGCGGCCCTGGCGATCCCGGTGCCGACCACGCCGGTGGTGAGGGCGCCGACCACCACCGCGGCCACGATGGCGGGCAGCGCCATCCCGCCGGTCGCGCCGAGCGTGGTCAGCGTCCCGAACCCGGCGAACGCCCCGATCATGAACACGTCGCCGTGCGCGAAGTTGATCAGCCGGACCACCCCGTAGATCATCGAGTAGCCCAGCGCGATCAGGGCGAGGAACGCCCCGATCGTCAGGCCGTTCACCAGGTACTGGACGAACTCGCTCATGGAACCCCGTTCGGCTGCGCCCGGTCAGGAGGCCTTGGCGTCCACCCAGGTGGAGCCGCTCCGGTCGAGTTTCTTGTAGGCGGTGAACCCTCCGTCCTTGACCTGCACGGTGATGTAGAGGGGGTCGGTCCGGTCGCCCTTGTCGTCGAAGGTGATGGGCCCGGTGATGCCCGGGAAGTCCTTGATCTTGTGGAGGGCCTCGGTGATGGCGGTGCCCTTGGTAGAGCCGGCGTCGTCGATGGCCTTCGCGACGACCTTGACCGCGTCGTACTCGTACACCGAGAACGGCCCGGGGTCGGCGTTGTTCGCCGACTTGTACGCCGAGACGAACGTCGCGGCGGCCGGCAGGTCCTTGGCCAGCGGCGCGGTCGTGGCGATATAGCCGTCGGCCGCCGAGCCCGCGGTCTTCAGGACGGTCGAGTCGGTCGTCGCGTCCCCGCCCATCAGCGTGAACTCGAGCCCGAGCTGCTTGCGCTGCTTCATCAGCAGGCCCGCCTCGGCGAAGTAGCCGGTGAAGTACAGCACGTCCGGCTTGGTCGAGGCCACCTTCGTCAGGACCGGGCTGTAGTCGGACTGGCCCGGTTGCAGCGCGTCCTCGTAGACCACCTGGCCGCCCGCCTGCTTCACCGAGTTCGCCGCCGCGTCCGCGAGGCCCTTGGCGTAGGTCGTGTTGTCGTGCAGCAGCGCGATCCGCTTCGCGCCGAGCGGCCCGGTCATGAACTTGGCCGCCACGAGGCCCTGGTTGTCGTCCCGCCCGCAGGTGCGGAAGACCTTGCCCTTGCCGGAGTCGGTCAGCGACGGGTTGGTGGAGGCGTCCATCACGAACGGGACGTTGCGCCGCCCGTAGATCGGGATCGCCGGCACCGCGGCGCCGGAGCAGTAGCCGCCCGCGACCGCCACGACCCCGCTGTTGAGCAGCTTCTGCGCGGCCTGCGCGCCCTGCTGGGCGCTGCACTGGTCGTCGGCCTCGACGATCTCGATCTTGCGGCCGTCCACCCCGCCGGCCTTGTTGATCTCGTCGGCGGCGACCTTGGCGGCGGCGAGGATGTCCTGGCCGGCCGAGGCGGAGTCGCCGCTCAGCGGCGCCGGCACGCCGATCTTGATCGCGCCGTCGCCGCCGGAGTCGCCCGAGCCGCAGGACGCGGCGAGCGGCGCGAGCAGCAGGCCGGCGCCGGCGGTGGCGATGAGGCGGAACCGGCGTCCGCGGTCCCGCGGGGTCAGCAGGGTCATCGGCGCCTCTCCGTCACTCGCGGCCAGGGATGGTGAAAGCCTGAAACGTCCAGGCACGGGCGTCGAGACGGGCAAGCATGCGATCTCATGTAGTGATCGGTAAGCACCGCTTGCCCTTTCGGCCTCGACAGCGCGGCGGCGCGGTCGCGAGGATCTCCCCATGGCCGGTGTCCTGCTGCTTTCCGCCGCCGACGTGGCCGCGGTGTTCGACCTGCCCGCCGCGATCGCCTCGCAGCGGGCCGCGTTCGCCGCGCTCGGCCGAGGGGAGGCGCGGCTCGCGCCCCGGGTGCTGCTGGACGGGCCGGACGGCGAGGTCGCGTTCAGCTACGTCTCCCGGCTGCCCGGCACCGGCGCCGTCGCCAAGTTCGGCAGCGTCACCCCGGGGAACGCGGCGCGCGGCCTGCCGACCGTGGCCGCGCTCGTCACCGTCCAGGACCCGGTGGACGGCCGGCCCGTCGCGGTCATCGAGGGCGAGGCCGTGACGACGCTGCGCACGTCCGCGGCGAGCGCGGTGGCGGCCGGGCACCTCGCGGCGCCGGACGCGTCCCGGCTCGCGGTGATCGGCTGCGGCGTCCAGGGCCGCGCGCACGTCCGGGCGATGGCGGCGGTCCGCCCCCTCGGCCGGGTCACGATGACCTGCCGCCATCCCGACACCTGCACCGCCGCCGCCGACCTCGCGGCCGAGCTGGAGCTGCCGGTCGAGACGGCGGCGTCCGCCCGCGCGGCCGTCGAGGACGCGCAGATCGTCGTCACCGCGACCACCAGCGCCGAACCGGTCGTCTCGGGCGAATGGCTCCGGCCCGGCTGCACGGTCGTCAGCGTGGGCTCCTTCGCGCCGGACCGGACGGAGGTGGACGGCGAGACCCTCACCCGCGCCGCGTCCGTCGTCGTGGACGACGTGCCGACCGCGCTGGAGCACGCCGGCCCCGTGGTGGCCGCCGTCCGCGACGGCCTGCTGGACCCGGGCGACGTGCGCCCGCTCGGCCCGGTCGTCGCCGGCCTCGCCGCCGGGCGCGCGTCCGAGGCCGACATCGTCTTCTACAACAGCGTCGGCGTCGGGGTGCAGGACACGGCGGCGGCCTCCGTCATCGTGGAGCGCGCCCGCGAGGCCGGGGTCGGGAGGCTGGTGGACCTCTGAGCCCGGCCGTCCCCGCCCGGTACACTGGCCGTTCGATAGAGCGAACGGCTGGACGGGTGACGGGACGGGGGCGGCGGGCGTGGACGCGTCAGGGGACTCGGTGCGGGACGTGCTGGCCGGCAACCTGCGCCGCGCGCGGCTCCACCTCGGCCTGTCGCTGTCGGAGCTGTCCCGCCGGTCGAGGATCGGCAAGGCCACGCTGTCCCAGCTGGAGGCGGGGGCGGGGAACCCCACCATCGAGACGGTGTTCAGCCTGTCCCGCGCGCTGGAGGTGCCCATCTCCGACCTGCTCGACCGCCGGGAGCCGTCCGGGCTCACCGTGGTCCGCGCGGCCGAGGTGGAGCCGCTGAGCGGCGAGGGCGTCGACCTGCGGCCGCTGCGGGGCATCGAGTCCGGCGGCGCCCTGGTCGAGGTGTACGACCAGGTCGTCCGGGCCGGCCGCAGCCAGGACTCGCTCGGCCACGTCGGCGTCGAGCACACGATCGTGCAGGCCGGGCGCCTCGCCGTTCGGGTGGACGACCGCGACGTGGAGCTCGGGCCGGGCGACTACGTCCGCTTCGACGCGCGGCTGCCCCACCGCTACACGGCCGCCGGGGGGACCGTCCGCTCCGTCCTCCTCCTGGAGTACAGCGCCGACCAGCGGCTTCACGCGTCCCCGGCCGCTCCGTCGCACCTGGTCGAGACCCCCTGACACCGGCCGGCGCTCCTTCGTTGACAGCGCGAGCGGCGCCCGCTTACGCTCGAAACCGTTCGGTTTAGCGAACGATTGGCGGGTCGCATGCGGGTCGTGGTGCTGGGCGCCGGGATCGTCGGCGCGGCCTGCGCCCGCGAGCTGGCCCTGGCGGGCTGCGCGGTCGTCGTCGCCGACCGCGGCGGGCCCGCGGCCGGGACCACCGCCCACGGCGAGGGCAACGTCCTGGTCTCGGACAAGGGACCCGGCCCCGAGCTGGAGCTGGCGAAGCTGTCGCGGGAGCTGTGGCCCGCCGTCCTGGACGGCGCCCCGGGCGCGGCCGGCGCCGAATGGGACGCCAAGGGCGGCATCGTCGTCGCGACCACCGCCGCCGGGGCGGGCACCCTGGCGGAGTTCGCCGGCGCCCAGCGCGCGGCCGGGGTCACCGCCGAGGACCTGGACGCCGCCGCCCTCGCCGCCGCCGAACCCCACCTCACCAAGGACGTCACCGGAGCCGTCCACTACCCGCAGGACGCCCAGGTCCAGCCCGCCGGAGCGGCCACCGCGCTGCTGGGCGCCGCGGTGCGCGCCGGGGCCGCCGTGCGCACCGGATGCGAGGTGCTCGGCGCGGTCCGGCGCGGCGGCCGCCTCACCGGGGTCCGGACCACCGGCGGGACGCTCGAGGGCGACGCGTTCGTCAACGCCGCCGGGCCGTGGTCGGGCCGGGTCGCCGCGCGGCTCGGCGCCCGCCTCGGGGTCGCGCCCCGCCGCGGCGAGGTCCTGGTCACCGCGCCGATGCCGCCGACCGTCTTCCACAAGGTCTACGACGCCGGCTATGTGGGCGCGGTCGGCAGCGCAGACGGTGATCTTCAGGCGTCCGCCGTCGTCGAGTCGACCCGGGCGGGGACCATCCTGCTCGGCTCCTCGCGCCGCCGCGTCGGGTTCGACGACCGGATCCGCCCCGAGGTGCTGTCGGTCATCGCCGCCAAGGCCCTGCGGCTGTTCCCGTCCCTGGCCGGGGTACCGGTCATGCGCGCCTACGGCGGGTTCCGCCCGTACGTCTCCGACCACCTGCCCGTCATCGGGGCCGACCCGCACCTGGACGGCCTCTGGCACGCGACCGGGCACGAGGGCGCCGGGGTCGGGCTGTCCACCGGCACCGCCGCCGTCCTGCGCGACCTGATGCTCGGCCGCGAGCCGGCCGTCGACGCGGAGCCGTTCCGCGCCGGCCGGCCCGCCGTCCGGTGCGAGGACGACGCCGCGTGAGCCCGCTGCGCATCACCGTGGACGGGGAGACCCTCGCCGGCAGGGAGGGCCAGACGATCGCCGGCGTGCTGCTGGCCTGCGGCCTCCGGTCCTGGCGGCGGAGCCCGACCGGCACGCCGCGCGGCGTCTTCTGCGGGATCGGCGTGTGCTTCGACTGCCTGGTCACCGTGAACGGCGTCCGGGACGTGCGGGCGTGCCTGCGCCGCGCCCGCGACGGCGACGCGGTCACCACCCAGTCCCGCGCGGGGGAGGATGCCCGATGACCTGGCACGTCGTGGTCGTGGGGGCCGGTCCGGCCGGGCTGTGCGCGGCGGCGGGAGCGCTGCGCGCCGGGGCGGAGGTGACCCTGCTCGACGCGGCGCCGGAACCCGGCGGCCAGAACCGCGCCTGGCACGGCTACGAACGGCTCCGCGACCACGTTCTCGGCCATCCGCGGTGCGACTGGTGGCCGCAGAGCGCGGTCTGGTCGATCGACCGCGCGGGGGACGGAGCGCCGGACGTCCATGTGCTGCGCGGGGAGATCGACGGGGCGGAACGGGACCGGCACGTCCTGCGCCCCGGCGCGCTGGTCCTCGCGCCGGGCGCGCACGACCGCGTCCTGCCGTTCCCGGGCTGGGAGCTGCCCGGCGTCTCCACCGCCGGGGCGGCGCAGGCGTTAGCGAAAAGGGAGGGGCTGCCGCCGGGCGGCCGGACGCTGATCGCCGGCTCCGGACCGTTCCTCCTGCCCGTCGCCGCGTCGCTGCTGGAGGCCGGGGCGAGCGTTCGGGCCGTGCTGGAGGCCAACTCCGCCGCGACCGTGGCGCGCGGCTGGACGCGCCGGCCCTGGGAGCTGGCGTCCCAGACCGGAAAGACCGCCGAGCTCGCCGGATACGCCGCGCTGCTGGCCCGGCACCGCGTCCCGTACCGGACGGGCCGCGCCGTGATCGAGGCCCGGGGCGACGGCCGCGTCGAAGAGGCGGTCACGGCACGGCTCCGCCCCGACTGGTCGGTCGTCCCGGGCACCGAGCGGGTCGTCGCGGTGGACGCGCTGTGCGTCGCCCACGGGTTCAGCCCCCGGCTCGAACTGCCGGTCGCGGCCGGGTGCCGCCTGCGCCGCGGCGCGTTCGTCGAGGTCGACGCCGACCAGCGCACCAGCGTCCCCGGCGTCCACGCCGCGGGGGAGATCACCGGGATCGCCGGGGCGCCCGCCGCCCGGGCCGAGGGCCTCCTCGCCGGCTGGACCGCCGGCCTCGGCTCCCCGGACGCCCCCGCCGCCGTGGCCGCGCGCCGCCGCCGCGACCGGGCGCGGGCCTTCGCCGCGCGCCTCGCCGCCGCCCACCCCATCGGCGCGGCCTGGCCCGGCTGGCTGCGGCCGGACACGATCGTCTGCCGCTGCGAGGACACCCCCTACGGCGCCCTGCTGCGCGCCGCCGGAACCGGCTCCGCGCACGCGGTGAAGCTCGCGACCCGCGCAGGCCTCGGCCCCTGCCAGGCCCGGATCTGCGGCCCGACGGTCGCCGAGCTGCTGCGGGGCGGGCACCCCCACCACCGGCCCATCGCCCAGCCCGTCCGGCTCGGCGAGCTCGCGAGGCCGCCCGTCGAGGACCCCGGCACGAAGGAGAGCTCCCCATGAGCGACAGTCGGACGCAGGGCGCGCCCCCGCCCCTGGGAGGCGTGATCGTCGCGGCGGCGCTGCCCTACCGCGAGGACGCCGCCGCCCCGGCCGGGCTCGCCGTCGACTACGACCGGTACGCCGAGCACTGCCGCTGGCTGGTCGCCGGCGGCTGCCGCGGCGTCGGCCCCAACGGTTCGCTCGGCGAGTACTCGGCGCTGACCGACGAGGAGCGCCGCCGCGTCGCCCGCACCGCCGTCGAGGCCGTCGGCGGCGACGGGATCGTCGTGGCCGGCGTCCACGGTCCCGGCTCCCACCAGGCGCGGCACTGGGCCGAGATCGCCGCCGAGGACGGCGCCGACGGCGTCCTGTGCCTGCCGCCGACGATGTACCGGGCCAACCCCGGCGAGGTCGTCGCGCACTACGAGGCCGTCGCGTCCGCCGGCCTCCCCGTGATGGTCTACAACAACCCGATCGACACCAAGGTCGACCTCACCCCGGACCTGCTCGCCGAGATCGCCCAGATCGACGGCGTGGTCGCCGTGAAGGAGTTCTCCGGGGACGTCCGCCGCGTCCTGGAGATCAAGGAGAGGGCGCCGGGCCTGGAGGTCGTCGCGGGCGCCGACGACGTCGTCCTGGAGTCGCTGCTGATGGGCGCGACCGGCTGGTTCGCGGGGTTCCCCAACGTGTTCCCCGCCGAGTCGGCGCTCCTCTACGAACTGGCCACCGCGGGGAGGCTCGCCGAGGCGCGGGACCTGTACGAGCCGCTCGTCGCCGCGTTCCGGTGGGACTCGCGGACCGAGTTCGTCCAGGCCATCAAGCTCGGCATGGACCAGGTCGGCCGGTACGGCGGCCCCTGCCGCCCGCCGCGCGGGCCGCTCAGCCCCGGGCACCGCGCCGCCGTCACCGCCGACATGGCCCGCGCGGTCGAGGCACTCGCGCGGCGGCGGGCCGCCTGATGCGGTCGGCCCGGTCGATCACCGCGGTCGACTCGCACACCGAGGGCATGCCGACCCGCGTCGTCACCGGCGGCGTCGCGCCCATCCCCGGCGCCACCATGGCCGAGCGGCGCCGGTACGCCGTCCGGCACCTGGACGGGCTGCGCCGCTTCCTGATGGACGAGCCGCGCGGCCACCCCGCGATGAGCGGCGCGCTGCTGCAGCCGCCCACCCGGCCGGACGCCGACTGGGGCGTCGTGTACATCGAGGTCAGCGGGTTCCTGCCGATGTGCGGGCACGGCACCATCGGCGTCGCCACGGTCCTGGTGGAGACCGGCATGGTCGAGGTGACCGAGCCGGAGACGACCGTGCGCCTCGACACTCCGGCCGGGCTCGTCGAGGCCCGCGTCGCCGTCCGCGGCGGTGCCGCGGAGCACGTCACGCTCCGCAACATCGCCTCGTTCGCCCTCCGGCAGGACGCGGTCGTGACCGTCCCGGGGCTCGGCGACGTCCGGTACGACATGGCCTACGGCGGCAACTTCTACGCCATCACCGACCTCGAATCGCTCGGCCTGCCGTTCGACCGGGCCCGCAAGGACGACATCCTCGCCGCCGGGCTCGCCATCATGGCGGCGATCGACGAGAGCGACCCTCCCGTGCACCCCGGCGATCCGCTGATCGCGGGCTGCAAGCACGTCCAGTTCCTCGCGCCGGGCTCGGACGCCCGGCACTCCCGCAACGCGATGGCGATCCACCCCGGCTGGTTCGACCGCTCGCCGTGCGGCACCGGCACGTCCGCCCGGATGGCGCAGCTGCACGCGCGCGGCGAGCTGCCGCTGCACACCGAGTTCGTGAACGAGTCGTTCATCGGCACCCGCTTCACCGGGCGGATCGTCGGCACCGCGGAGGCCGGCGGCCTGCCCGCGGTGGTCCCGGAGTTCACCGGGCGCGCCTGGATCACCGGGACCGCCACCTACCTGCTCGATCCCGGCGACCCGTTCCCCGAGGGCTTCGTCCTCTGAGGGGTCAGCCGGCCCAGACGGTCTTGGCGTTGCAGAAGGCGCGCAGGCCGTCCGCCGACAGCTCCCGGCCGTAGCCGGAGCGCTTCACCCCGCCGAAGGGCAGCTCCGGGTAGGACGTCACCATCCCGTTGACGAAGACCTGGCCCGCGTCCAGTTCCCGGACGAACCGGTCCCGCTCGACGTCGTCGCGCGTCCACGCGTTCGAGCCGAGCCCGAAGCCCGTCGCGTTCGCGACCTCGACCGCCTCCGACACCCCGCGGACGCGGAACAGCGACGCGACCGGCCCGAAGACCTCCTCGTGGTACATCCGCATCTCGGGCGTCACCCCGGAGAGCACGGTCGGCGGGTAGTACCAGCCGGGACCGTCCGGGCGCTCGCCGCCGCACAGCACCGCCGCGCCCTTGGCCACCGCGTCGGCCACCAGCTCCTCGACCTCGGCGCGCCCCTCCTCGCTGACCAGCGGGCCGACGTCGGTGGCCTCGTCCATGGGGTCGCCCACCTTCTTCGCCCGCATGTGCTCCACGAAGCGGCGCTCGAACTCGTCCGCGCAGCCGATGTCGGCGATGAACCGCTTCGCGGAGATGCAGCTCTGCCCGTTGTTGAGGCAGCGGGACTCCGCCGCCGTCCGCGCCGCGGCCTCGATGTCGGCGGACGGCATCACCACGAACGGGTCGCTGCCGCCGAGCTCCAGGACCGTCGGCTTGATCTCGTCCCCGGCGATCGCCGCGACGGACCGCCCCGCGGGCTCGCTGCCGGTGAGCGTCGCCGCCTTCACCCGCGGGTCCCGCAGCACCCGCTCGACCTTGGACGACCCGATCAGCAGCGTCTGGAAGGCGCCCTCGGGGAACCCGGCGCGGCGGAACAGGTCCTCCAGGAACAGCGCCGTCTGGGGCACGTTCGAGGAGTGCTTCAGCAGCCCCACGTTGCCCGCCATCAGGCCGGGGGCGGCGAACCTGACCACCTGCCAGAGCGGGAAGTTCCACGGCATGATCGCCAGGACGGGACCGAGCGGCTGGTAGCGGACATAGGCGTCCCGCGCCCCCACGTCCCGCGCCTCGGCGGGACGCCGGTCGGCGAGGAACTCCGCCGCGTGCCGGGCGTAGAACCTGCACGCCTTGGCGCACTTCCCCACCTCGGCCACGGCCGCCTTCAGCGTCTTGCCCATCTCCGTGGTGAGCATGGCGCCGATCTGGTCGGCCTCCCGGTCCAGGATGTCCGCCGCGGCGTTCATCCACTCTGCCCGCTGCTCCAGCCGCGTCGTGCGGTAGGAGGCGAACGTCTCCGCCGCCCGCGCGATGCGCCGGTCGACCTCCTCGTCGGCCAGCGCGTCGAAGGTCTTCTCGACCTCGCCCGTCGCGGGGTTGGTCGTGGCGATCGTCGTCATGTCGGGATGCTCCCTGCTCGTCCGCCTGTTCTCGGGGGACGTGCCCGAGGCGGGCGGCAGGAAACGCCCCTAGGCGGCGGGCCCGGCAGGCAGGACGCAGACCGGTGAGGGGACGCGCAGGGGTTCGCCGGCGGGCGCCGGGACACCGTCCGGGCCGATCCGGAAGGTCGCGATCGTGTCGCTCCGCTCGTTGGCGACGTGCATCCACGCGCCGTCCACGTACAGGTCGCGCGGCCAGTGCCCTCCGGACGGGACGTCGGCGATCGGCTCGAGCGCCGCGCCGCCGTCCAGCACGCGGTGGGCGGTGACCACGTCCGTACCGCGCATCGACGTGTAGGCGTACCGGCCGCCGGCGCCGAGCCTGATCGCCGCGCCCTGGGCGGCCTCGCCCGCCGGATCCGCCGTCGCGGGCGACTCGGCCACGAGCTCCAGCCGCGCGTACCCGTCCACCGGCCGCAGCACCATTACGGATGTGACCAGTTCGGCGAGCACGTGCACGTAGCCGCCGGGGTGGAGGACCAGGTGCCTCGGCCCGTGCCCGGCCGGCACGTGCGTCTCCCCGACCAGGCGCAGTGCGCCGTCCTCGATCCTGAAGGAGCGGATGAGATCGGCCCCCAGGTCGGTCGTGAGGACCGTCCCGTCCGGTGCGTGCACCGACGCGTGCGCGTGCGGGCCCTCCTGGCGGTCGGTGCGGGGCCCGCCTCCATGCCCTTCGGCCACCGCGGGCTCGCCGGCGAACCCTCCGTCTCGGTCCAGCCGGACGGCCCGCACCGTCCCGGAGCCGTAGTCGGCGACCAGCAGGTGCCCGGCGTCCGGTGTCAGGGACAGGTGGCACGGCAGCGCGCCCGCCGGGCGGGTCCCGGTCTCCCGCAGCCCCGAGGCCGCCACCTCGTAGGCGACGACCCCGCCCCGGTCCTCCTCTCTCACCGCGTAGAGGACGTTTCCGGAGGGATGGGCGGCCAGGTACGACGGGCACACGGCCTCGGTCACGAGCTCCGGCCCCTCCAGCGTCCCGTCCGCCCGCCGGGCCACCCGGTAGATACCGGCACCCCGACCGGCCTCTCCGGTGTACGTGCCCACCCAGAACGCCCGCTCGCTCACCGGGACTCCTTCCTCACGCGATCCCTCCCGCCCCTGGTGAGGCGGCCGAGAACGAGCCTAGTCCCGTCGCCTGGCGGTACCGGCGGGCGGTCAGGCCTGCGCGGCGAGGCGGGCGCGCAGTTCGGCGGCGCTGTCCAGGGCGGACCGCCATTCGTCGTCGTGGGCGTCGACCTGCCGGTGCGCGGTGAAGTACGGGTTCAGCTCGACCTCCCGGTCCCCGGCGTGCCGGCGGACGGTGTCCAGCATCCGCGGCACCGGGTCGTCCCCCCGCCGGCGGCCCAGCCGGGAGACCACCTCGTCGAGGGCGGCGGCCGGATCGTGGGCGGGGACGGTGACCGCGCCCCCGCAGCGGGCGAGCTGCTCCTCGTACCGGTCCTCCCAGAACTCCACGCGCCATCCCGGCCACAGCTCCTCCAGGGCGGGCACCAGTCCCGTGCAGGACGCGCCGATCCAGACGCCGGCCGTGCGGGCGGCGACGTCCAGGTGGAGGCCGCTGACCGGCACGTTCCGCAGATCCCGCCGCGCGAGTCCGCCGGCGGGCGGCCGGTCCGCCAGGCCCGGTCCCCGCCAGGCCGTGTGGAGCTCCCAGTACAGCGGATGGACGGTGATCCCCTCCGCCGTCCGGACGGTGAGCAGGTGGTGCATGTCGTCCGGGTCCGTCTCGGTCTCGTCCGGGACGGCGCGCTCGTCCAGGTCAGGGCTGCGGACGAGCGACCGGTCGAACCCGGCCGCCGCGGCGAGATCGCCGATGCCGTCGTAGGCCCACCGCACCGTCCAGTCGGGCCAGGTCAGGCCGAGCAGTGCCAGGAAGGCCCGCTTGCACGGGATCTCCAGCATCAGCTGGTCGCCGTAGAACACCAGCCGGCGGGCCGTGAAATCGACGACCGCGCCGCCCTCGGCCCAGCGGTCGTCCAGCCAGTCGCGGGCCGGGTCGGCGCAGCGGTGCTGGGCGGCGATGAACCGCCTCGCCGCCTCCGGGCCCGCGACCAGCGCGGAGCAGACCTGGTCCGCGCCCCAGTGGGAGTAGTACAGGCTCAGGCCGTCGGCGTCGATCAGCACGTAGTTCGCGCGAGCTCCCATGCACCGCGACCCTAGCCCGGCGCCGGGCGCAGCAGTGCCTCCTGGGCGATCGACGCCAGGAGCGTCCCGTCCTCGGTGTGCAGGGTGCCGCGCGCCAGGCCGCGGGCGCCGTGGTTGGTGACCGGGTGCACCGAGAACAGCAGCCACCGGTCGGCGCGCGGCGGCCGGTGGAACCACAGCGCGTGGTCGAGAGTGACCGCGGTCGCGAGCCGGCGCGGCGAGCCGGGGGCGCGGGCGCTGCTGACGACGCCCATGTCCGACAGGTAGGCGATCAGGCAGGCGTGCAGCGCGGGATCGTCGCCGACCGGTTCCGCCATCCTGATCCAGAACGGGTGCGCGAGCGGGAACTCGCCCTCCCCGCGCGGGTTCACCCGAACCTCGAACCCGGCCGGGTGCCGGAAGAACGACGGCAGCTCCGCCGCGGGCACCCCCTCCGGGCCGGGCGTGCCGGACGGCGGGGCGGCCTGCCAGTCGAACCCGGCTTCCGGGTCGTGGAAGGAGGCGATCAGCTCCAGGATCGGCTTGCCGCCCTGGCTCGCGGTCACGTGCCGGGTTGTGAACGAGCGGCCGTCGCGGGTGCGGGCCACGTCGAAGTTCAGCGGCTCGTCCGGCGACCCCGGGCGGATGAAATAGGCGTGCAGGGAGTGCGGCGGGCGCCCGCCGGCCGTCAGGCACGCCGCGCGCAGGCTCTGCCCGGCGACCTGCCCCCCGAACAGCCGGGGCCGACCGACCGGCGGCGACGTGGCCGTGAACGAGTCCGCGCCGAGCGGCGCCAGGTCGAACAAGCTCGTGATGCCGTGCTGGGCGTCGCTCATCCCGGGGAACCTCCTGCAACCTGCGGGCGACCCTACTCGCGCGCCGTGCGGGACCCCGCGATCGGGGCGGATCCCTCCGGCGCCGGGGACGCCCTGATACGGTCGCGCGCGGTCCGCCTATGATCGCCGGATGGGGAACGGCGGGGTGCCCGGGGGACGTTCGGCGCTCGCCCCGCGAGGAGATGAGAGAGGCAATGGCTGATATCACCGAGTCGCCCGAATGGTCCGCGCTGGCCGAGCACCAGGCGGCGCTCGCGGGCCGGCACCTGCGCGAGCTGTTCGCGGACGATCCGGGGCGCGCCGGCCGGATGGCCGTGACCGCGGGGGACCTGTACCTGGACTACTCCAAGCACCGGGTCACGGACGAGACGCTGGGGCTGCTCACCGCGCTCGCCGAGCGCGCCGGGCTCCGCGCCCGGATCGAGGCGATGTTCACCGGGGAGCACATCAACGTCAGCGAGGACCGCGCCGTCCTGCACACCGCGCTGCGCCTGCCGCCCGGCGAGGCCCTGACGGTGGACGGCCAGGACGTCGCCGGCGACGTGCACGCCGTCCTGGACAAGATGGCCGGGTTCGCGGGGCGCGTCCGCTCGGGGGAGTGGACGGGCTTCACCGGCAAGCGCATCACCACCGTCGTCAACATCGGCATCGGCGGCTCCGACCTCGGCCCCGCGATGGCCTACGAGGCCCTCCAGGACTACGTCGACGCGGGGATCTCCTGCCGGTTCGTCTCCAACATCGACCCGGCCGACATCCTCGGCAAGCTCCGCGGCCTCGACCCCGAGCAGACGCTGTTCGTCATCAGCTCCAAGACGTTCGGGACGCTGGAGACCCTCACCAACGCCAAGGTCGCCCGCCAGTGGCTCGTCGAGCGGCTCGGCGACGACAAGGCCGTCTCGCGGCACTTCGTCGCGGTCTCCACCAACGCCGAGCGGGTCGCCGACTTCGGCATCGACACCGCCAACATGTTCGGGTTCTGGGACTGGGTCGGCGGGCGCTACTCCTTCGACGGCGCCATCGGCCTCTCCCTGATGATCGCCGTCGGCGGCGAGGCCTTCCGGGAGATGCTCGCCGGGTTCCGCGAGATCGACGAGCACTTCCGCGCCGCGCCGTTCGAGGCGAACATGCCGGTCCTGATGGGCCTGCTCGGCGTCTGGTACACCGACTTCTTCGGCGCGCAGACCCGGGCCGTCCTGCCGTACAGCCAGCGCCTGTCCCGGTTCCCCGCCTACCTCCAGCAGCTCACCATGGAGTCCAACGGCAAGTCGGTGCGGGCCGACGGCGCGCCCGTCGTCGCGCAGACGGGCGAGATCTTCTGGGGCGAGCCCGGCACCAACGGCCAGCACGCCTTCTACCAGCTGCTGCACCAGGGCACCCGGCTCGTCCCCGCCGACTTCATCGGCTTCGCCGAGCCGTTCGAGGACCGCGCCGGCATGCACGACCTGCTCACCGCGAACCTTCTCGCGCAGACGTCGGCGCTCGCGTTCGGCAAGACCGCCGAGGAGATCGCCGCCGAGGGCACGCCCGCCGCGGTCGTCCCGCACAAGGTGATGCCCGGCAACCGCCCGACCAGCACGATCCTCGCGCCGAAGCTGACCCCGAAGACCCTCGGCTCGCTCGTCGCGCTCTACGAGCACGTCGTGTTCGTGGAGGGGACGATCTGGGGCATCGACTCCTTCGACCAGTGGGGCGTCGAGCTCGGCAAGGTCATGGCGATGGACCTTGCCCCCGCGCTCACCTCGGACGAGCCGCCCGCGCAGGCGCCCGACCCGTCCACGGCCGAGCTCGTCCGCCGGTACCGGTCGCTGCGGGGCCGCCGCGCCTGACCCTGTGGGGACGGGAAGGCCCGCCGGCCGCGCCGGCGGGCCCGTCGCCTCCGGCGTGATCAGGCGCGCGCGCCGGGCAGCGGCCCCTCGGCCCAGCCCTGGGCGTCCAAGAGCGCGCGGAACTCCTCGTAGGAGATGAACCCGTCGAGGTTGCCGTCCGCCTTCTCGAACCTGTCCTGCGTCTCGGCGCGCGTCCAGGCGAGCCCCAGCTCGTCCAGGACGAGCGTGAACTCCATCAGGTCGAGCTTCTGATCGCCGCCGAGGTCCGCGCGCGTGAACACGGCTAGAAGGTCGTCCCCGGTCGGTCTGGTCGTCATCTCGCTCCTCGTTCCGGTCCGATGTAAACCTCGCATCCTGTCATAGGGGGCGAGCCGGACCATATGAGAAACGCCGCGGGACCGGGCGGGGGTTCCCGGGCTAGCCGTCCCCGGCCAGTTCGGGGACGCGGTGCCGGTAACGCTCCAGCAGCGCGGCGTTCGCCTCGTCGCCGCCGGGGACGTTCGCGCTCGTCCAGCGCGGCAGGTCCACGCCGCGCGCCGCGGCGAGGTCGTCGAGCTCGGCCAGCACCCGCGCCCACGCGTACGCGCCGAGGACGGTTGAGACCGCGGCCGTGCGCGGCGCCGCCGCCGGGTGCAGCACGTCGCCGGGCGGGACCCGCGTGTCCAGCACGATCGCCGCGTGGTCGGCCAGCGCCGTGCCGGCCCGCGCCTCCGCGGCGCGCGAGGCCGGCGACGACATCACGGCGATCACCGGCACCCGCCGGGCCGCGCACTCCTGCGCGACCTCCACCGGGTACGGGTTGCGGCCGCTGGTGGAGAAGACGACCGCCACGTCGGGCGGGGCGGGCGCCGCCTTCTCGACCACGGCGCGCCCCACCCCGGCCCGCCGCTCCGCGCGGGTGCTGCGCACGGCGTGGTCGAGGGGGAACACGGCCGGGTCCCAGATCGGGCGGACGGCCGCCAGCCCGCCCGCCCGGTAGAACGTCTCGAACACCATCGCCAGGGAGTGGCCCGCCCCGGCGACGTGCACGATCCCGTCGGCCTCGACCGACGCCAGGATCAGGGCGGCGGCGTCGCCGGCCGCCTTTCCCGCGGCGGCGTCGAGCTCGTCCAGCAGGTGCCGCACCCGGTCGGGGAACCGCGCCGGGTCAGTCATCGGGGAGGGCCTCCTTCAGGTCGCGGGCCAGGCCGTCCTCGCCGGACGCCGCGCGGAGCCGGTCGGCCAGGCCGCCGGACAGCGCGCGCGCCAGCGCGGACAGGGTGCCGACGTGCGCGTCCGCGTCCGGGGTGCAGAACGCGAGCAGCAGGTCGACCGGGTCGTTGTCAGGATGGCCGAACCCGACCGGCGCCGCCAGCCGGGTCACCCCGACGCCGACCGCGAGGCCGCCCTCCTCGGGGCGGGCGTGGACGAGCGCGAGCCCCTTGGCCAGCACGATGTACGGGCCGTTCTCCTCGACGACCCGCACGCACGCCTCCGGGTAGCCCTCGCCCGCCGCGCCCGCGGCGACCAGCGCGGAGGCCGCCTTCCGGACGGCCTCCCGCCAGTCCGCCGCGGTCACGGCGTCGGCCGCGGCGACGACCGTCACGGCAGCCACCCCTGCTCGGTCAGGTGCTCCCTCAGCCGGGCCTCCAGCCCGTCCTTGTCGAGGAAGTCGCTGATCGTGATCACCACGGGGGCCAGATCGGCGATCTCGCCGGTGTGCATGCCCTGGCCGATCACCACGTCGGGCGACATCCCGCGGGCCGTGGACACGTCGGTGTTCTCGACCCGCGCGTCCACGCCGAGCGAGCGCAGCGCGTCCTCGGCGGTCATCTTGAGCATGAGGCTGGAGCCCATGCCGACCCCGCAGACCGCGAGGACTTCCAGTTGCCGGTCCAGTGCCATCTCGGCCTTTCCTTCGTCGTCGGTTCCGTCAGGCCTTCGCGGGGGCCTGATCCTCGTCCCCGGGCACCGCGTCCGTCGCGGCGGCCCGGCGCTTCTCGGCGCGGCCGAGGAGCAGCAGGGTGGCGACCATCGCGGCGAGCGCGACGGCGGGCACGAGCCAGACCGAGTTCTGGCCGACGACGGGGTCGACGGCCTTCAGCAGCCAGGCGATCGCGTACCAGTCGGGGTCGGCGAGGGTGGCCAGCTCGGGCGCGGTCCGCTCGTACAGGCCCCAGGTCACCGCCTGCCCGACCGCGAGGATCAGCCCGGTGATCACGCCGCCGAGCACCGCGCCGCGCCAGCCGGCCACCACGTTGCCGAACAGCGCCGCCGCGCCGCCCACGAAGAACAGCATGATCATGGGCGGGGCCAGGGTGAACCAGCCCGCGGCGGCGAACACGCCGAGGCACGCCAGGAACACCGCGGTGGACGCCACGAACCCGACCATGACGGCGGTCGGCGCGACGGGGAACACGGTCGGCGCGTCCAGCGCGGGACGGGTGCCGGGGATGACGCGGTCGCTGAAGCCCTTGAACGCCGGGACGATCTCGCCGAGGAACATCCGCACGCCGAAGAGCAGGATCGCGATGCCGCCCGCGAACCGCAGGCCGACCAGCAGCGCCCACACCCACGGGGACAGTTTGTCGTCCATCTCCGCGGCGGCCTTGGTCACCACGCCGTCGTCGGCCAGCGCGACCCCGATCAGCATGATCACCGAGATGATCAGCGCGGTGCTGACGTTGACGTCCTTGAAGAACGACAGCTGGCGGGGCAGCTTCAGCTTCTCGGTGTCGTGCTCCTCGCGGCTGCCGAGCGGGCGGGCCGCGTACCCGGTGACCAGGCAGGCGAGCGAGCTGGTGTGCGCGAAGCCGAACCGGTCGTCCGGCATGACGCGGCGCATCAGCGGCCGCATCCACAGCGGCTGGAGGGTCCAGTACGCGGCGACGAACCCGGCGCCGCACAGCACCAGCGTGAGCTGGTCGGCGCCGGGCGCGATCGTCACCAGCGACGCCACCGTGACGGTGCTGATCCAGAACATCAGGTGCCCGGTCAGGTACAGGTACCTGGCCGCCGGGAAGAGCCGGACGACGAGCACGTGGAGCAGGAACGCGACCGTGATGACGAGCGCGACCGTCCCGCCCTGGTCGGTGAGGAAGTCCGCGAGGGTCTTGTCCGCCTTCGGCGGCGTGGTGCCCATCGCGCTGGCGAGGACGGTCTGGAAGCTCGTCAGCCCGCCGGTGAACACCTCCACGCCGATGAACAGGATGACCACGCCGATGGTGGCGCGCAGGGCTCCGGCGAAGACGTCCTCGAACCGCTTGCGCTGCAGGATCAGCCCGATCAGGGTGATCAGCCCGATGAGGATGGGCACCTGGCCGAAGACGTTGTCGGCCAGGAACGTGAGGATGTCCTTGATGACGTCCATGGTGATGTCGCCTCACATCTCGGGGGATTGGTCGTGCGCTGTCGCCCCCGTCAGCGCGGATGGACGGTCGTGCGCCCCGGGCGCGGCGCCCGGGGCGGGCGGTCAGTGGGTAGGGGGTCGCAGGTCCAGTTCCAGCCGATACCGGTCGCCGCGGTAGACGGACCGGACGTACTCCAGGGGCCGCCCGCCCTCGTCCCGGGTGACCCGCTCGAACAGGAACGCCGGCGTGTGCACCGGGACGTCCAGCTCGGCGGCCTCCTCGGCGGTGGTGACGGTCGGCTCGATCGTCTCGGTGCCCGAGGCGATCACGACGCCGTGGCCGCGCAGCAGCTCGTAGAACGACCGCCCCTCCAGGTCGTTCCGGCGCAGGCCCGGGATCAGCGCCCGCGGCAGGTAGAGGGTCTCGATGGCCATCGTGGCGCCGTCCGCGAGGCGGAGCCGCCGAATGGTAAATACCTCTTCGGCCGGTGACAGGGACAGCCGCCTGCCGATCCGCGCCCCCGCGGGCTCGGTGCGGAACGACAGCACCCGGCCGCCCGGCTTCATCCCGCGCCGGAGCATGTCCTCGGTGAACGAGGTCATGGTCAGCGACACCGCGATGCGGGGCTCGGCCACGTAGGTGCCGCTCCCGTGCCGCCGGTCGAGCAGGCCGTCGGCGACGAGCCCGTCGATGGCCTGGCGAAGCGTCGGCCGGGACACCCCGAGCTCCTCCGCCAGCCGGCGCTCGGACGGCAGCGCGTCCCCGACGTCGAGCCCGTCCATCATCACGAGCAGCTCGCGGCGCACCGCCTGCCGTTTCGTGCTCATGGAGCGGGACTCGCCAGCGGATGGCACGCCCATCACCTCCTTCGGCGCTGTTCCTGTCGCCGCACACGGTATGTCCCATTGTGGCGACTGGTCAATACCACTTTTGGCGATGTTCGCCGTGGCCCGCGGCGGCCGGGCCGCCCTACCGTCACGGAAGATCGTCCTGACCGTCGATCGTGAACGTTCGAGGCCGCGCCCCGGTGCGCGGCGAGGAAGGCGGCGAGATGAGGAAGTTCGTGCGCGGCGCCGTGGCGATGGCGCTGCCGGTGCTCATGCCGGCGGCGCTGGCCGCGGCCCCGGCGAGCGCGGAGCCGGCCCCGCCCGGTGCCCGCGACGGATGGCGGCTGGTGTCGGCCGAGCCGTTCGACGGGCGTCTGGACGACGCCGGTTTCCCCTGGAAGGCGGACGGCGACGGCCCGTCCAGCCCCTACAACGTCGACATCTACGACAACGACGGCGCCTACTTCGACACGGTGGGCGGCCCGGCGTTCCGCACGCAGCTCGCCGCGATGAAGACCTATCGCAAGTCCTTCTCGTTCGGGAAGCACGGCTGGCTCACCGCCGAACTGGCCGCCCGCGACACCGACGGGGACGGCAGGCCGGACACGCCCCCGACGCTGACGTCCCGCGGCGGCGTCGCGCGGCTGGACGAGCCGAGCCACCAGGCCGGCGTCGTCATCCGCTCCACCCGCGACCTGCCCGCCGAGTACCGGGTCGAGATGACCCTGCGCGGCCTGGACTTCGGCGGCCGGCGGAACGGGCTCTGGGACTACCCGGACGGCCGGATCAACGGCTACTCGCCCGAAGGCTGCAAGACCAACTTCCCGTGGGCGTCGGGCGGCGACTTCGCCAGGCCGGAGTGCGAGTGGGCCGACGTGCGCACCGACTCCAACGGCTTCTACTACATGTCGATCATGGACTACCCGCGGGTGGCGCCGCACAACAACGTCTTCATCCACGGCCACCGCAAGGTCGCGATGGACGGCTACAACCGCTACAAGTACACCGGCAGCGGCCTGCTGTACTGCAACCCCGCCACCGGCCAGTACGAGCCGTACTCCGCCGGGACGGGCAACGGCGTCAACGCGATCTTCATGACCGACGACCGCCGGTACCCGACCATGCCGGGCACCGAGTACCTGATGGAGAGCGAGTGCGGGTTCAAGAAGGCCGGCGCGATCGTCTCGACCGTCGACCTGCGGCCCGAACTGCTGCCCAAGGAGTCCTACACGTTCGCGGTCGAGCGGCGCGACGGCGCCTACACGATGGAGATGTCCGGGGTCTTCGCGCACGTGGGCAGGGCGACGTTCCGGTACACGCGCTCGTTCGTCCAGGACGGCGAGCCGATCTGGCACTACAACCAGCGCCCGGACGAGTACGACGGCCGGTTCGACGCCGACTGGACCTGGACGGGGCCGGGCGGCACCCTCGTCGACCGGAACACCTGGCCGGCCGGGTCCGCCTACCCCGACCGGTTCATGATCGGTGATCCGCACATGAACTTCTACGAGGGATCCGCGCAGGTGGACGACATTCGGCTGTACGTTCCGAGGTAGGTGTCGTTGTCGGTGGCGCGGGCTAGGGTCCGTGGGAACACGTGCCCGAGCCGCGCCATGGGGGGCCTCGTGACTCAGCAGACCGCGCCGGGACGGGCGCCGGAGCCGTCCCTCGCCGATCCCTGCGCCGAGCGGGAGCCGGCGGGGGATCGGCTGCGCGTCCCGGGGGAGCGCCCGGGGCTGGACGTGTTCCTGTCCGGCCAGGTCTTCATGGACATGATCTTCACCGGGCTGCCGGGGCTGCCGCCGCCGGGCACCGAGATCGTCACCGACGGTCTCGGCTCCGCGCCCGGCGGCGTCGCCAACATCGCCGTCGCGATGAGCCGGCTCGGCCTGCGGGTCGGGCTGGCGGCGCCGTTCGGCGACGACATGTTCGGCTCCTACCTGTGGCGCACGCTCGCCGAGCAGGAGGGCGTCGACCTCGGGCTGTCGCGCCGGGTGCGGGGCTGGTCGACGCCGGTCACGGTCTCGATGGCCTACGACTCCGACCGCAGCATGGTGACGTTCGCCCGGCCGGTCCCGTCCCCGCTGGACGACCTCGGCGCGCCGCCGCCGGCCGCGCGGGCCTGCTTCGTGGACGTCGACCGGCCGGTGCCGGCGTGGGCCGACCGGATGCGCGAGCGCGGCGCGCTGGTCTTCGGCGACCTCGGCTGGGACCAGACCGGCGCCTGGCCGGCCGAGGTCCTCGACCGGCTCGCGTACGTGGACGCGTTCCTGCCGAACGCCGCCGAGGCGATGTCCTACACCCGCACCCGCACCCCGGCGGACGCCGCCGAGGCGCTCGCCGCGCGGGTTCCGGTCGTCGTGGTCAAGTGCGGCGGCGACGGCGCGATCGCCATCGACTCCCGCTCGGGGGAGCGGGCCGAGACGAGCGCGCTGCCGGTCGAGGCCCTCGACCCGACCGGTGCGGGCGACGTGTTCGCCGCCGGGTTCGTGTTCGCCACCCTCGCCGGCCTGCCGCTCGCCGAGCGGCTCCGGTTCGCCAACCTGTGCGCCGGCCTCTCGGTCCGGCACCGCAGCGGGTCGCTCGGCTCACCCTGCTGGGGCGAGATCGCCGCGTTCGGCGAGTCGGGGGAGGTGCCCGAGGCCGTCCTGGCCGAGTACGCGTTCGTCGTCCCGTTCATCCCGGACGCGGCCGACGACTCGCCCGTCCGCGCCGAGCCCACCCTCCGCCCGCAGCACTAGGCCCCGCGGGCATCGGGCCCCGGCGGCGCTCAGGCGACGGGGACCGCGCCGGTCCGGTACTCCTGCGGGCTGACGCCGTGCTCGCGCTTGAACGCGGTGCTCAGCGCGAACGCGTTGCCGTAGCCGACCCGGCGCGCCACGGCGTCCAGCGTGGCGTCGCTCTCCCGGAGCAGGTCGGCGGCCTGGGCGAGGCGGACGCCCGTCAGGTACGACATGGGCGGCTCCCCGATCTGCTTGGTGAACCGCTGCGCGAGAGCCGCGCGGGACACCCCGACCCTGGCCGCCAGGTCGGCGACCGTCCACGGGTGCGACAGGTCCTCGTGCAGCAGCCGCAGCGCGGGGCCGACGACGGCGTCGCCGTGGGCGCGGTACCAGCCGGGCGCCTCGGCGTCCGGCCGGGAGAACCAGGCGCGCAGCGTCCCGATGAGCAGCAGGTCGAGCAGCCGGTCGAGCACGACGTCCTGGCCGGGCTCGTCCTTGCCGATCTCCTCCTGCAGCACGCCGACGAGCGGCGACCGCCAGGTGTCGCCGCGGACGACCGCCATCGCCGGCAGCGCGGACAGCAGCCGCCGCGTGACGGCGCCGCGCATCTGGTAGGTGCCGATCAGCATCACGGCCGGCCCGTGGGGGTCGTTGCCCCAGGCCCGGACGCCGAGGTCCATTTCCCCCGACAGGCTCGTCCCGTCGGGCGTCGCGCAGTGCTGCCCGGGGTGGATGACGATCTGCGGCTCGGTCGCGGGGTCGTCGCTGACGGTGTAGGGGTCGGGCCCCCGGAAGATGACCATGTCGCCGGGCACGACGCGCTGCGGCTCCCCGTCGTCCGGGAGCAGCCACGCGTCGTCCCTGATCATCGAGAGCAGGGTCAGCGGCGCCTCGTCCTGGATACGGACCGACCAGGGCGGGGCGAGGGTGCAGCGCAGCATGAACGCCCCGCGGGCGCGCGGACCGTCGAGGAGATCGGCCAGAGCGTCCATGGCACCAGCGTAGACGCTCGCGTATGGAGGCGAGCTTCTCAACGATGGTCGTTGAAGGTGGGTCGCTGTTGACTCGAAGGCATGACGAACACGGCTGAGAACATCATCGAGAGCGGCCTCACCCTCGTCCTCGGCGGGACCGGGAAGACCGGCCGCCGCGTCGTCGAGCGGCTGGAGGCCAGGGACGTCCCGGTCCGGATGGGCTCGCGGTCGGCCTCGCCCCCCTTCGACTGGGAGGACGAGGGGACCTGGGCGCCCGTCCTGCGGGACGTGGAGAAGGTCTACCTGTCCTACTACCCGGACCTGGCCGCGCCGGGAGCGCCCGCGGCCGTCCGCGCGTTCACGGACGCCGCGGTGGAGGCGGGCGTCCGGCACGTGGTCCTGCTGTCGGGGCGCGGCGAGCCGGAGGCGCAGGAGTGCGAGCGCATCGTCCAGGACTCCGGCCTCGCGTGGACGGTCGTGCGGTCGAGCTGGTTCGCGCAGAACTTCAGCGAGGACTACCTCCTCGACGCGGTCCTGGCCGGCGAACTGGCCCTCCCGGTGGGCGACGTGCCCGAGCCGTTCATCGACGCCGGCGACATCGCGGACGTGGCCGTCGAGGCGCTCACGGGCGCCGGGCACGCCGGTGAGCTCCACGAGGTGACCGGCCCGCGGGCGCTCACCTTCGCCGAGGCCGCCGCCGAGATCGGCCGTGCCTGCGGCAGGGACATCGCCTTCGTCCGGGTCGGCGCCGAGGACTACGCGGCGGCGCTCGCGGGGGGAGGCCTCCCCGCGGAGCTCATCGAGTTCCTGACCTACCTGTTCACGACGGTCCTGGACGGCCGCAACGCCCGGCCCGCCGGCGGCGTCCGGCGCGCCCTCGGCCGCGAGCCGCGGGACTTCGCCGACTACGCGCGGGAGACCGCCGCCAGCGGCATCTGGAACCTCTGAGACCACCCCGTCCCACGGATCGGAGAAAGATCATGAGATCGGCTCTGGCGGGCGTCTCGGTGACGCTCTCCCTCATCATGGCGGCCGGCATGGCCGGCACGTTCTTCGGCTTCACCACCGGCGTGATGCCGGGCCTGAACGCCGCGAAGCCCCAATCGGCGATCGACGCGATGCAGGGCATCGACCAGAAGATTCAGAACCCGCTCTTCGTCGCGATGTTCACGCTGGTGCCCGTCGTGGCGGTCGTGGCGGGGGTGCTCCTGCTGACCATGGACCGGAAGCCGGCGGCCCTGCTGTTCTTCGTCGCCGCGGCCGTGTACTTCCTGGGCGCGTTCGTCCCGACGGTCGCGGTGCACATCCCGATGAACAACGCACTGGACGCCGTCGAGATCCCCGCGGACACGGCCGAGGCGGCGAAGATCTGGTCGGACCACTCCGGGCGCTGGACGGCCTGGAACACGGCCCGGGCGGTGTTCAGCTGGGCGAGCGTCCTCGCCATGAGCCTGGGGGTGTATTTCTGGGGGAAGGACGCCTGATCCGCGATCACGGCAGCAGGACGCCCCAGTGCAGGCCCCACGGGACCAGCACCGCGCCGGCGGCGACCAGGAGGCCGAGCCGGACCCGCTCGCCCGGCGGGACCGGCCCGGCCCGCCGCCACGCCACCGCGGTGCCGGCCGCCGCCACGACCGCGGCCACGGCGAGCGCCTGCAGGATCAGCCACGGCAGCGGCCGCCCGTCGAGGACGGGCCCGGGGTCAGGCGCGGAGCCGGCCACCAGGGAGAACAGGTAGACGACCGGGCCGAAGGCGGCGGCGAGACCGGCGGCGGGCAGCACCCGCGCCCAGCGGCTCACCGGCCGCACTCTCCGCCCGCGCACCTTCCGCACCAGCGCGACCAGCGGGTACGCGGCGAACCCCACGAGGAGCAGCACCGCCGCGGCGAGCTGCACCCACCGCGACTCCCACCACCTCAACGGCGGCAGATCGACGCTCCGGTACTCCTGCCGCGGCGGGGCGGCCGCGTCGGCCTCCGGCAGGTTCCCGCTCGTCACGTCCCGCACCCAGGTCGCGACGAGGTCGGCGTAGCCGGGGGCCAGTTCGGCGCCGCGGGTGACCCCGCGATCCGGCGTCCGGTGCGCGCCGTGGTCGGCGTCGGGGAAGAAGCGGAACGTGTAGTGGGTGTTCCCGCCCTTCCGCAGCGCCCGCGCGAACAGCGGCGGGTTGTCCTCGGGCGGGGTCTGCAGGTCGTACTCGCCCCAGATGCCGAGCAGCGGCTGCCGCACGCGCCGCAGGACGTCCTCGGCGCCGAAGTAGGCCTCGGAGAACAGGCCGACGTCGCCCGCGAGGCGCGCGAGGGCGGGCTTGCCGCGGTCGGTCAGCGAGCCGGAGACGCCCGCCCGGCGCAGCACGGACGTCTCGTTCCAGTTCTGCTGGCGGAGCGGCGTCATGGCGTTGCCGCCCACCACGATGACGAAGGCCGCCTCGGCCGAGCGGGACGCGGCCAGCGGCGCGACCCAGCCGCCCTCGCTGAGCCCCCACAGCCCCACCTTCGCGGGGTCGACGCCGGGCTGCGCGCGCAGGGCCCGCAGGCCCCCGAGCGCGTCGCCGGCGAGCTCGGAGTAGTCGCGGCGGAGCTTGGTGTACCCCTCCGACCTCTTGTCGTAGATCAGCACGGCGAGGCCCCGCCGCGCGAACTCGACGGCCTCGGTGAGCAGGTGCTCGCGCGGCACGCCGGAGCCGGACCCGGTGACGAGGACGACGCCGGGCCGGGCCGGGCCCTTCGCGGCCGGCGCCAGGACCGAGCCGCGCAGGGTCAGCCCGCCGGACCCGGTGAAGCTCACCTCGGTCGAGGTCAGGCCGGGCGGCGCCGGGACCGGGCCGGCCGCCGGAGGCCCGGCCTCCGGCGGCGCGGCCGCGGCGGGCGCCGCGCACAGGGCGCCGAGCAGGAGCGCCACGAGAAGGGTCATCGCTGTCTTCATGCCGGTGACCCTAGAACTACAGAGAAAACTCTGCAAAGAGTTCTCTGCAAATATCCGTCTGCGGTACTAGGCTTCTCCTCATGAAGGACGACGAGGAGCCCGTCATCCTGGACGATCCCGGGCGGATGAAGGCGCTGAGCCATCCGCTGCGGCGCCGGATCCTGCACCGGCTGCGGGTCCACGGCCCCGCGACGTCCACGACGATCGGGGAGGCGCTCGGCGCCAACACCGGCACGACCAGCTACCACCTGCGGCAGCTGGAGAAGTACGGGTTCATCGAGGAGATCCCGGAGCGGTCCGCCGGCCGGGAGCGCTGGTGGCGCCGGGCCGAGGGCCCGCGGGACGTCCGGATGCCCGACGCCGCATCGCTGCCGCCCGAGGACCGACCCGTTCTGGACGAGCTGCTCAGGGTCGGCCACGCCGAGGACGTGGAGCTGCTGCGCGGGCTGCCCGCGGCCTACGAGCGGGAACGGTCCTGGGCTCTGCTGTCGCGCGGCTTCGCCCACATGACGGAGGAGGGGCTGGCGGAGTTCTTCGAGGCCTACATACGGCTGCTGCACGAGCACGCCCACGGCCGCGAGGACGCCCCGCCGGGGGCCCGCCCCGTCCACATCCGCCTGTTCACCATGCCCGCCGACGGCGACTGAACGGCGGGAGGGCCGCGGGGAATACGATCCCTGGATGGGCGGCGTCTATGCGATCAGCGATCTGCACGTCGGATTCTCCGAGAACCGCGCGTTCGTCGAGGACATGCGGCCCGGGTCCGAGGACGACTGGCTGATCGTGGCGGGCGACGTCGCCGAGCGCTTCGGCGAGATCGAGTGGGCGCTCCGCACGCTCCGCGACCGCTACGCGACGGTGCTGTGGGCGCCCGGCAACCACGAGCTGTGGACCATCAAGGACGACCCGGTCCAGCTGCGCGGCGAGGCCCGCTACCGGAGGCTCGTCGACCTGTGCCGCGACCTCGGGGTGCTGACCCCCGAGGACCCGTACCCCGTCTGGGACGGCGAGGGCGGCCCGGTGACGATCGCGCCGCTGTTCATCCTGTACGACTACACCTTCCGCCCGGACGGGACGTCCACCAAGGAAGAGGCGCTCGAGGTCGCCCACGCGTCGGGGGTGGTGTGCACCGACGAGGTCTACCTGCACCCCGATCCGTATCCCACGCGGGACGCCTGGTGCGGCGCCCGGATCGCCTACACCGAGCGGCGGCTGGCCGAGCTGGAACCGGGGACGCGGACCGTGCTCGTCAACCACTGGCCGCTCGTTCGCGAGCCCACCCGCGTCCTCTGGTACCCCGAGTTCGCCCAGTGGTGCGGCACCGAGCGCACCGCGGACTGGCACGCGAGGTTCGGCGCGGTGTCCGTCGTGTACGGGCACCTGCACATCCCGCGGACGATCTGGACCGGCGCCGTCCCGCACATCGAGGTGTCGGTCGGCTACCCGCGCGAATGGCGCCAGTGGGCCGAGGCGCCCCGCGGCCCGCGGCGCATCCTGCCCGACCCGGAGACCGGCCGCCCCTACCCGGGCTTCCCCGGCGCCTAGCGCCCCTTGCCCGGCGCCACCCCCGTGGCCGCCAGCGACAGCAGCCGGCCGGCGGCCTCCGGCTCGCGCTCGGTGACCGCCGCGATCGCGCCCGCGAGCCTCAGCACGTCGGTGAACGGGACGCCGGCGGGCGCGTCGCCGGCCCGCTGCGCGCGGGCGAACAGCGCCCCGCCCGCCTCCTGCATCGCCCGGCAGGACGGCGACGGCTCCGGGCCCTCGTCGCGCAGCGCCACCATCGCCGACGCCGCCATCCCGGGGAACGCGGTGACCTCCGCGATGAACGTCCGCAGCCAGGTCATCAGCGCCTCGCCGGGCGCGGGCGAGGCCATGAGCCCGCGCGCCCGCGCGGCGAGCCGGTCGTAGACGTCGGCGAGCACCGCCTCCAGCAGATCCCGGCGGGTGGGGAAGTGCCGGTAGAGCGTCCCGATGCCGACGCCGGCGAGCCGGGCGACGCCCTCCAGGGACGCGCCGGCCCCGTCGCGCTGGAACGCCTCCCGCGCCGCGGCGAGCAGCCGGGCGCGGTTGCGGCGCACGTCCGCCCGTACCGGCCGGGCGCGGGCCTTCGGCGTGTCGTCGCTGGTCACCTGGGTCGTCGGTCCTTCCCGGCGGTAGGGCGGGCCTGCGGCGAGTCGAGGGGATCCGCGGCTTTGGAACGGTCCTTCGATCCTAGCCGCGGCCGTCCCGCGCCGGACGGTCAGGAGCCGCCGGGGGCGATCGGCAGGTAGACGCGCCCGCCGCCGGCCTTGAACTCCTCGGCCTTCTCCCGCATCCCGGCGGCGAGGGCCTCGTCCTCGGCCAGGCCCCGCTCGCCCGCGTACCGCCGGACGTCCCGCGTGATCTTCATCGAGCAGAAGTGCGGGCCGCACATCGAGCAGAAGTGCGCGGTCTTCGCGGGCGCCGCCGGGAGCGTCGCGTCGTGGAACGCGCGGGCGGTGTCCGGGTCGAGGGACAGGTTGAACTGGTCCTCCCACCGGAAGTCGAACCGGGCGTCCGACAGCGCGTCGTCCCAGGCCTGCGCGCCCGGATGGCCCTTGGCGAGGTCCGCGGCGTGCGCGGCGATCTTGTAGGCGATCACGCCGGCCTTGACGTCGTCGCGGTCCGGGAGTCCGAGGTGCTCCTTCGGCGTGACGTAGCAGAGCATCGCGGTGCCGTGCCAGCCGATCATCGCGGCGCCGATCGCCGAGGTGATGTGGTCGTAGCCGGGCGCGATGTCGGTGGTCAGCGGCCCGAGCGTGTAGAACGGCGCCCCGTCGCACCACTCCTGCTGCAGGTCGACGTTCTCCTTGATCTTGTGCATGGGGACGTGCCCCGGGCCCTCGTTCATCACCTGGTTGCCGTACTCGGCCGCGATCCTCGTCAGCTCGCCCTGGGTGCGCAGCTCTGCGAACTGCGCCTCGTCGTTGGCGTCGGCGATCGAGCCGGGGCGCAGGCCGTCCCCGAGCGACCACGTGATGTCGTACGCGGCGAAGATCTCGCACAGCTCGCGGAAGTGCGTGTAGAGGAAGTTCTCCTCGTGGTGCGCCAGGCACCAGGCCGCCATGATCGACCCGCCCCGCGACACGATCCCCGTCTTGCGCCGCGCCGTGAGCGGCACGTACGGGAGCAGCACCCCGGCGTGGACGGTCATGTAGTCCACGCCCTGCTCGGCCTGCTCGATCACCGTGTCGCGGAAGACGTCGTAGGTCAGCTCGGCCGGGTCGCCGCCGACCTTCTCCACCGCCTGGTACAGCGGGACGGTCCCGACCGGCACCGGCGAGTTCCGCAGGATCCACTCGCGGGTGGTGTGGATGTCCTTCCCGGTGGACAGGTCCATGATCGTGTCCGCGCCCCAGCGGGTCGCCCACGTCATCTTCTCGACCTCGTCCTCGATCGAGGACGCGACCGCCGAGTTGCCGATGTTCGCGTTCACCTTCACCAGGAAGTTCCGCCCGATGACCATCGGCTCGATCTCGGGGTGGTTGACGTTGGCCGGCAGCACGGCCCGCCCGGAGGCCACCTCGTCCCGGACGAACTCCGGCGGCACGCCCTCGCGCAGCGCCGCGAACTCCATCTCCGGCGTGATCTCCCCGCGCCGCGCGTAGGCGCGCTGGGTCACCGCGCCGCCGGTCGCGCGGCGCGGCCGGCGCGGCAGGAAGTCCTCCCGGACGGAGGCCGCCCGGCGCCCGTCGTCCTCGGGGCGCACCGCGCGCCCCTCGTAGGCGGCGGTGTCGCCGCGCTCGGTGATCCACGCCTCCCGCAGCGGCGGCAGGCCCCGGCGGACGTCGGTGTCCTGGCCGGGATCGGTGTACGGCCCGGAAGTGTCGTACAGGACGACGGCGTCGCCGCTGGTGAGCGCCACCTCCCGCATCGGCACGCGGATGTCAGGGCGCGAGCCCTGAAGGTAGGTCTTGCGGGCAGCTGGAACCACAGGTTCGGTCATGACGACTCGATCTCTCCCTACGCCGGCATTACCCGGTCAGGTTCATGCGGTCAGCGGCCGTCCCAGCCGCAATCTCAGCCCGGTTCGCCGGGCCCCCGCGATCTGTCGTCCCCGACGCTAACCCGGCGGCCCCCGCTTGCCGCAACCGGCGTCCGTGAGGTACAGGGGCCGCGGCCCGGGGCCCTCCACCTCACGGACCGCGGGTCAGAGCTGGCGGGTCATCCGCACCATCAGGGGGAGCGCCAGCACGAGGGTCCGGAGCGGGTCCGGGGCGGACGGCGAGCGTTCCAGGTACATGCGGCTGTCGTCGGCGGCGGACCTGGTCCGCAGCGTGGCCGACCTGCGCCCGTCGACACCGGTCACGGCGTAGCCGTCGCCGGAGGGCCGGGTGCTGCCGAGGAGCATGCCGTCGGTGGCGTGGAAGGACGGCTCCTGCCCCCCGCGCATGACCCCGAGGAGGTGGCCGTCCGCGTCGTGGACGCGCATGGCGCCGCGGCCCAGCAGCCGGGAGCGCCGTCTGAACACCAGGAGCGTGCGGGCGTGGGGGTCGCGCAGCACGACCGTCCGGCGACCGGCGGCAGGGTTCATCGGGAACATGCCCGACCTTCCCCCTGGCGGCTTGGCGAGCCTCCCGCAGGCCACGGCGAGCAGGGCTGCGCCGTTCTGGTCGCGGTACCGCCCCCTGCCGTCCACGAGGACGCAGCGGGCCGAAGGCAGCGCGTCCGCGCCGGGCGCCGGCACCTCCTCGCCCTCGTCGTCGACGACGCGCCAGGCGACGCCGAGGGTGCCGGTGGCCGCCGCCCGCACGGCCTCCAGCCATCCGGACGGGAGCGACCCGCTCCGCAGCAGCGTGACCGTGCAGCCGTCGGTCCTGGCGACGGCCGCCACGTCGGGGCCGGCCTCGGACTCCAGCCAGAGGGTCCAGACGGGGTCGGTGACCGGCCATGTGATCCCGACCGCCCGCAGGGTGCCGGCGGGGACGACGGCCTTCCGTCTCCCGCGGCGGAGGGTCACGCCCTTCTCGCCGATGGTCACGATGAGGCGGGCGCGATGGATCCGGAAGGCCCAGAGCACGGCGGCGAGGGCGACGAGCGCGGCTCCGCCGCCGTAGGCGGCGATGACCTGGCGGGCCTTCTCCGGGTCCCAGGCCTCGGCGTTGGAGCGGGTGGACAGCGAGACGGCGAGCCCGGCGGCGATCGCGACCAGGAAGACCCGGAGCGGCCATCGGTACGCTCTCCGGCCGAGCGTCATGCGGAGGTCCGGCGGGGGGACGGCTGGCGGGGGGACGGACAACTGTCAGCCCTTCGTGACGGGGTGTGCAGAACTATAGGACGGGGCGCGGAACGGGGCGGGGCGCACGAAGAGAGAGATCGTTTCCTCCCCCGAGCGCGGGGTGATGCGCGGGGGGCAGGGGGCTCCGGGACCGTGGGCGCGTGGTGACGGTGCCCCGGTCCGGTGTGACGGCGAAGGACGCTCTGCTCGCGACGCTCCTGGCGGGGGTCGCGGCGGGGGTCGCGGTGCTGTGGCCGGGCGTCCGGGATCTCGACGCGCCCGGGGCGCTGCTGCTGGCGGCCGCGCACCTACCGCTCGCGGTGATCAGGCGGTGGCCGGCGCCCGGCCTGGCCGCGCTCGTGGCCCCGGCGCTGCTGGCGCCGGGGGCGCTGCCCGGAGCGGACGGCATCGCCGGCCTGGCGCGGGACGCCCGCGCCGGCGGGCTCGACGTCGACCTCCGGGAGGGGGACGTGGGGCCGCTGCCGCCGGAGATCGGCGTCGCGGCGTACCGGATCGTCCAGGGGGCCCTGACGAACGCTGTCAAGCACGCCGCCGCGACGCGCGTGGAGGTGAGCCTGGCCCGGGACGGCGGGGACCTCGTCGTGCGGGTCGCCGACGACGGGAAGGGCCCGTCCGGCGACACGCCGGGAGGTTTCGGGATCCTCGGCATGATCGAGCGGGCGCGCGGCGTCGGGGGAATGCTCGACGCCGGTCCGGGTCCGAAGGGCGGGTTCGCCGTCACCGCCGTCCTCCCGCTCGCCGGCGCCGCCGCGCCCCGGTGACGCGGCGCTGGTGCCGCCGGCGCCACGTGTGGCCGTCCCGAGGGCTTTCCAACCCTTACCGGTAGGGTCAGGATCAAGGGGGACCAGGGGAGGCGACGCGTCGGTGAGCACACTGCAGGAGGCCCCGCAGGACCGGATCTTCACGGTGCCCAACATCCTGAGCCTGGCCAGGCTCGTGGGCGTCCCGTTCTTCCTGTGGCTCGTCCTCGTGGAGGCGGACTGGTGGGCGCTCGGCCTGCTGGTGTTCGCGGGCCTGTCGGACTGGCTGGACGGGAAGCTGGCCCGCGCGCTCGACCAGACCAGCAGGCTCGGCACGGTGCTCGACCCTGCCGCCGACCGGCTCTACATCCTGGCGACGCTCGTCGGGCTCACCATCCGCGACATCATCCCGGTGTGGCTGGTGGCCGTGCTGGTGGCCCGCGAGGTGGCGATCCTGCCGATCGCGCCGATCGTGCGGCGGCTCGGGTACGGCGGCACGCTGCCCGTGCACTTCATCGGCAAGGCCGCGACGCTGTGCCTGCTGTACGCGTTCCCGCTGCTGCTGCTCGGCGACCACGACGGCGGCGCGGCGACCACGGCGAAGATCGTCGGATGGGCGTTCGCCATCTGGGGGACGGGGCTGTACTGGTGGGCGGCCGTCCTGTACTGGGTGCAGACGCGGCAGCTGGTGCTGGCCGGCCGCGGTGCGCCCCCGGCCCTTGAGCCGGACGCCGCGGAGGACGCCGGTCCCCGGCCCGAGCGGGGGCGGCCCGATCCGGGCGCGGAACCGCCGGCCGGTGACCAGAAGGGAGCTGAGACCCCCCGATGAAGGCCGTCGTGATGGCGGGAGGCGAGGGGACGCGGCTGCGTCCGATGACCGCCAACCAGCCGAAGCCGCTCCTTCCGCTCGTCAACCGGCCGATCATGGAGCACGTGCTGCGGCTGCTGAAGAGGCACGGGTTCAGCGAGACCGTCGTCACCGTCCAGTTCCTGGCCGCGCTGATCCGCAACTACTTCGGCGACGGCGAGGAGCTCGGCATGTCGCTGAGCTACGCGACCGAGGAGGTCCCCCTCGGCACCGCGGGCAGCGTCAAGAACGCCGAGGAGGCGCTGCGCGACGACCGGTTCCTCGTCATCTCCGGGGACGCCCTCACCGACATCGACCTGACCGACATGGTGCGGTTCCACGAGGAGAACGGCGCGCTCGTCACCATCGGCCTGAAACGGGTCCCGAACCCCCTGGAGTTCGGGATCATCATCGTGGACGACGCGGGCCGCGTGCAGCGGTTCCTGGAGAAGCCCACCTGGGGTCAGGTGTTCTCCGACACCGTCAACACCGGCATCTACGTGATGGAGCCCGAGGTCCTGGAGCACGTCGCCGAGGGCGAGCCGGTCGACTGGTCCGGGGACGTGTTCCCGAAGCTGCTCGCCGAGGGCGCCCGCCTGTTCGGGTACGTGGCCGACTGCTACTGGGAGGACGTCGGCACCCACGAGAGCTACCTCAAGGCCCAGGCCGACATGCTGTCCGGCCAGGTCGGCATCGACCTCGGCGGGTTCGAGATGTCGCCGGGCGTGTGGGTCGCCGAGGGCGCGGAGGTGGACGCCGAGGCCGTGCTGAAGGGCCCCCTCTACATCGGCGACTACGCGAAGGTCGAGGCGGGCGTCGAGCTGCGCGAGTTCACCGTCCTCGGCAGCAACGTCGTCGTGAAGGAGGGCGCGTTCCTGCACCGGGCCGTCGTGCACGACAACGTGTTCGTCGCGCCGTCCACCAACCTGCGCGGCTGCGTCGTCGGCAAGAACACCGACATCATGGCGGGCGCCCGCGTGGAGGAGGGCGCGGTCATCGGGGACGAGTGCGTCATCGAGGCCGAGGCGTACGTCTCCAGCGGTGTGAAGGTCTACCCGTTCAAGACCATCGAGGCCGGAGCGGTGGTCAACACCAGCGTCATCTGGGAGTCGCGCGGGCAGCGCAACCTCTTCGGGCCGCGCGGCGTGTCCGGGCTCGTCAACGTGGAGATCACCCCCGAGCTGGCGGTCCGGCTCGCCAGCGCCTACGCGACGACGCTGAAGAAGGGCAGCACGGTCGTCACGGGGCGGGACGTCTCCCGCGCGGCCCGCACCCTCAAGCGCGCGGTGAACAGCGCGCTGACGGCCAGCGCGATCAACGTCCACGACCTGGAGGCGACGCCGCTGACCGTCGCCCGGTTCGAGACCGGCCGCGAGGACGCCGTCGGCGGCATCTACATCCGCACCACCCTCGGCGACCCGCAGGGCGTCGACATCCTGTTCCTCGACGCCGGCGGCGCCGACCTGTCCCAGGGAGCGCAGCGCAAGCTGGAGCGCGTCTTCGGCCGGCAGGAGTACCGCCGCGCGTTCCCCGGCGAGATCGCCGAGCTGACCTACCCGCCGCGGGTCGTGGAGACCTACACCCGCGACCTGCTGCGCCGCGTCGACATCCGCGGGGTCCGCGAGGCCGGGCTGAAGATCGTCCTGGACTGCGCGGGCGGCGTCGCCTCGCTCGTCCTGCCGAACCTGCTCGGCAAGGTCGGCGTGGAGGTCCTCACCCGCAACGCCGGGCTGGACGAGGCGAACCCGACCGAGACGCTCGCCGAGCGGATGCGCGACCTGGAGCGGCTCGGCGAGCTGGTGTCGTCGTCGCGGGCCGCGTTCGGCGTCCGGTTCGACCCGGTGGGGGAGCGGATCTCCCTGGTGGACGAGAACGGCGAGCTGGTCGGCGATGACCGGGCGCTGCTGGTGATGCTGGACCTGGTGGCGGCGGAGCGCCGCGGCGGCCGGGTGGCGCTGCCGGTGACGACGACCAGGGTCGCCGAGCAGGTGTGCCGGTTCCACGGCGTGCAGGTCGAGTGGACGTCCACGTCCCAGGACGTGCTCACCAAGGCCGCCGCGCAGCCCAGCGTGATCTTCGCCGGCGACGGGCGCGGCGGGTTCCTGATGCCGGAGTTCAGCGGCACCGTCGACGGGATCGCGGCGTTCGTCCGGCTCGTCGGCCTGGTCGCGCGGACCCGGCTGACGCTGTCCCAGATCGACCGGCGGATCCCCGACGCGCACCTGCTGCGGCGCTCGGTCCCGACGCCCTGGGCGGCCAAGGGCGGCGTGATGCGGCACGTCGTGGAGGCCGCGGCGGACCGCGCGATCGACACCACCGACGGGGTCCGCGTGGTCGAGGACGACGGCCGCTGGGTCCTCGTGCTGCCCGACCCCGCCGAGGCCGTCACCCACCTGTGGGCTGAGGGGCCGGACGCGGACGCCGCCCAGGCTCTGCTGGAGGAGTGGGCCGTGGTGGTGGAGCGCGCCGGTTCGTGACCGGCTCCGGGGGCCTTGGACGGTCAGTCGATGGACGCGTCATCCGGGCTGCCGGCGGCGATGCCGGCGAGGACGCCGAGCGCACGATCCAGGACGTCCAGGGGCGGTGAGGCGAGGCCGAAGCGGATCGCGCGGGGGGCGGCGGCGCCGCCGACGACGAAGGCGGCGGCGGGGGTGACGGCGATCCCGTGCCGCGCCGCCGCCGCGACGAACGTCTCCGCCCGCCACCGGGGCGGGAGCTCCCACCACCCGAAGTACGAGCACGGGCCCCACCGGACGTCGGCGCCGCCCAGGCGGTCGGCCGCGATCCGCCGCCGGGCGGTGGCGTCGGCGCGCTTGGCCGCCGTCACCGCCTCGACCGTCCCGTCGGACATCCAGCCGGCCGCCGCGTCCAGCGCGAAGCCCGCCGGGCCCCAGCCGCCCGAGCGCAGCGCCGCGGCGAGGCGTCCCGCCGGCTCCGCGGGCGGGACCGCGAACCCGAGGCTGAGACCCGGCGCGAGGCGCTTGGAGAGGCTGTCCACCAGCAGGGTGTGCCCAGGGGCGAACGCGGCGAGCGGTTCGGGCGCGTCCTCGGGCAGGAACGCCCAGATGCGGTCCTCGATCGCGTGGAGGCCGAGCCGTTCGAGGGTGCCGGCCAGGTCGGCGCGGCGCCGCGGCGGCATCGTCGTCCCGTACGGGTTGTGCAGTGTCGGCTGGACGTAGACCGCGCCGAGCGGCGCGCTGCGATGGGCCTCGGCGAGGGCGTCCGGGCGCAGGCCTTCCTCGTCCATCGCGACGGGGACCAGGGTGACGCCGAGCCTGGCCGCGACGCCCTTGATCACCGGATAGGTGAGCGCCTCGACGGCGAGCCGCCCGCCCGGCGGCACGAGCGCGGCCACGGCGCCCGCGATGGCCTGCCGGCCGTTGCCCGCGAACAGCACCCCGGCCGCCTCCGGCCGCCATCCCGGCGTTGCCAGCAGCTCGGCCGCGGCCTCCCGCGCGACCGCGGTCCCCGCGACGCCGGCGGGCCCGAGCACCGCGTCGAGGACGTCCGGCCGCCGCAGGCGCTCCAGCCCCGCGGCGAGCAGCGCGCTCTGCCCCGGGGCCACCGGGTAGTTCAGCTCCAGGTCGACGCGGGCCCCGGCGGGTTCGGCGAGCGCGGGACCGGGAGGGCGCTCCGCGGCGCGCACGAACGTCCCGCGGCCCACCTCGCCCACCACCAGCCCCCGCCTGGCCAGCTCCCGGTAGACGCGGCCCGCCGTGGAGGCCGCGATGCCGCGGCTCCGCGCGAAGGCCCGCTGCGGCGGCAGCCGGTCGCCGGGCCGCAGCCGCCCGGCCGCGATGTCGGCCGCCACCGCGTCGGCGACCCGCCGGAAATCCTCCATGTGAACCCCACATTGCACCGAGAGCAATATCTTTATTGCACTGAGCATACTCCGGCTTCTAGCCTGAGAGCATCTCTCTGACTGGAGTCCCGATGATCTCGTACACGGCCGCCGCGGCCATCGCCCTCTTCGCCCTCGGCCTCGTGCTCACCCCGGGGCCGAACATGATCTACCTGGTGTCCCGGACGGTGACGCAGGGGCGCCGCGCCGGCCTGGTCTCCCTCGCGGGCGTCGCCGCGGGCTTCCTGGTCTACGTCGCCGCCGCCACCGCCGGCCTCACCACCGTGTTCGCGCTCGTCCCGGCCCTCTACACCGCGATCAAGCTGGCCGGCGCCGGCTACCTGCTGTGGCTCGCCTGGCAGGCGCTGCGGCCCGGCGGCACCGGCGCGTTCGCCCCCCGGGACCTGCCCGCCGACCCGCCGCGCCGCCTGTTCGCCATGGGCCTCGTCACGAATTTGCTGAACCCGAAGATCGCGGTCCTGTACGTGTCGCTGCTGCCCCAGTTCGCCGACCCCGGCCGCGGAGGCGTCGCCGTCCAGATCCTGCTGCTCGGCTTCGTGCAGATCGCCGTCGCCGTCACCGTCAACGCCCTCATCGTGCTCGGCGCCGGGTCGGTCGCCTCCTTCCTCGCGAGCCGGCCCGGCTGGCGGCGCGTCCAGCGGTACCTCATGGGCTCGGTGCTCGCGGCGCTCGCCCTGCACATCGGCCTGTACCGTCCCGCCACGACCTGACCGCCCCGTCACGGCGGTGCCCGCGCTTGCCATGATGGGGCGGTGATCGCACGACGGAACGCCCCAGACCGGCGGCCGGACGCCACCATGTCGCTGCTCGCGGACCTGGTCGCCGGGCGGCTCGACCCCGGCTACGCCGCCGCGGCCGCGCGCCGGGCCGCCGCCGGCGCGCCGCTCCGGCGGGGGCGCCTGCGGGGCGGGGGCGTCCTGCTCGTCCTGGTGCTCACCGGGACGCTCGTCGCCGTCGCCGGCGCCGAGGCGCGCCGCGGCGAGCCCGTCGCGGCCGAGCGGCGCTCCCGGCTCATCGGCGAGATCCGCGCCCGCACCGCCGAGACCGACGCCCTGCAGGACCGCCTCGGCCGGCTGCGGGCCGAGACCGAGCGCCGCCGCGCCGCCGCGCTGGCCCGCACCGACGCCGGCCGCCGCCTCCGGCTGGAGCTGGCGCGCGCCGCCGCCGCGGCCGCCGCCGCGCCCGCCGCGGGGGAGGGCGTCGTCGTCACCCTGGACGACCCCCCGCGCGGCGCCGCGGCCGGGCACGCCGGGCCGGGCCGCGCCCCCGCCGGCGGCCGGGTCTATGATCAGGACCTCCAGGTGCTGGTGAACGGGCTGTGGGCGGCCGGCGCCGCGGCCATCGGCGTCAACGGCCTGCGGCTCACCCCGACCACGGCGATCCGCACCGCGGGCGAGGCGATCCTGGTCGACTACCGGCCGCTCGGCGGGCCCTACGAGGTGACCGCGCTGGGCGACCCCGGCCGCCTGCGGGACGCCTTCGCCGGCTCGGCCGCCGACCGGCGGCTCGACGCGCTGAAGGAGCGGTACGGCATCAGGTACGACGTGCGCCGGACGCCCCGGGCGCAGCTGCCCGCCGCGGGGACGTCCCTGCTGCGGTACGCCGTCCCGGGCGACGGGGCCGGCCGGTGAGCGGGGGAGAGGTGACCCGAGGATGATCGCGCTGATCGGGCTGGTGGCCGGCGTGGCGCTGGGCCTGCTCCTGCAGCCGGACGTCCCGCTCTGGCTCCAGCCCTACCTGCCGATCGCCATCGTGGCGGCCCTCGACGCGATGTCCGGCGGCGTCCGGGCCCGGCTGGAGGGCGTCTTCGACGAGAAGGTCTTCGCGGTCTCCTTCGTCGGCAACGCCGTCATCGCCGCGCTGATCGTCTTCCTCGGCGACGAGCTCGGCGTCGGCTCGCAGCTGTCCACCGGCGTCGTGGTCGTCCTCGGCATCCGGATCTTCTCCAACGCCGCGGCCATCCGGCGGAAGCTCTTCGGCGCATGACCGGCGGCGAGCGGGCGCGCGAGGAAGAGCCCGAGCGGGAGCAGCGCGAGGAGGCGGCCGCGGAGGCGCCGCCGGAGCCGGGCGGCCTGCGCGCCCTCGCCGCGCTGCTGCGCCCCCGGGGCGGCTCCGGCCAGGTCATGGCCGGGCTGCTCTGCCTGCTGCTCGGCTTCGCCGTCGTCGCCCAGGTGCGCTCGACCGAGCGCGACACCACCTTCGCCACCGCGCGCCAGGACGAGCTCGTCGGGATCCTGGCCGACCTGGGCCAGCGGTCCGAGCGGCTGCGCGGCGACCTGCGCGACCTGGAGGAGACGAAGGCCGAGCTGGAGCGGGACGCGCGGGGCGGGACCGCGCTGGAGGACGCGCGCGAGCGGGCGGCCACCTACGGCCTCCTCGCGGGCACCCTCCCGGCCGAGGGGCCCGGCATCGAGCTCGTGATCGGCGACCCGGACGGCCGGGTCAGGGCGCTCGGCCTGCTGGACGCACTGGTGGAGCTCCGCGACGCCGGCGCCGAGGTCATCCAGGTCAACGACGTCCGCGCCGGCGTCGACACCCACTTCACCGACGGCCGGGACGGCGTCCGGGCGGACGGCACGCTCCTCGCCGCCCCGTACCGCTTCCTCGCCATCGGGGACCCGCACACCTTGACCACGGCGCTCAACATCCCGGGCGGCGTCGTCCGGACGCTGGAGGGGGCCGGCGCCACCGTCCTGATCGCCCGGCGCGCGAAAGTGACCGTGGGCGCGATACGGTCTCCTTAGAGGGAACGGGGGAGACGTGAACCGGACGCCCGGCTGGGGCGTCGCGATCGCGGCCGTCCGCGCGGCGGCATGGACCTGCGATCATCGGCGAATGTAGTTTGGTGCAGCCGGTTCACCGTTCCAGTTGACCCCTCGGGTGATACCCGCGTAAGTTGCGGCGACCGTCGCGACAGCGAGCGGTGAGCAGGACCGTGGCCGGGGGGCGGTTCCCCGGCGCGTGGGTTGGGTGAAGGATGCGCGTGGCGCAGGCGGCTTCTCGTTGCGGCGGGACGCCGCGGGCGGCACGCCGATGGTAGGAGGCCGAGCCGATCGATGCCGAGCGTCTACTGCACGCAGTGCGGTCACGCCAACCCGGATGATGCCCGCTTCTGCTCGAACTGCGGCACTCCGCTGAGGAGCGCGGGGCCGCCGCCTCCCCGCGAGTCGCCGGGCGAGTCCACGTCCACGATCTCCATCGGCGGGTTCGAGGCCCTGGACACCGACACCGGCGCCGAGGAGCAGGTCGGCCCCGACCAGATGGCGATGGAGGCGCTCCCGCCGGGCACGGCGCTGCTCGTGGTCAAGCGCGGCCCCAACGCCGGCAGCCGCTTCCTGCTCGACAAGGACCGCACGTCCGCCGGGCGGCACCCCGAGAGCGACATCTTCCTGGACGACGTCACCGTCTCCCGCCGGCACGCCGAGTTCGCCCGCCAGGGAGGCACCTTCTCCGTCCGGGACGTCGGCAGCCTCAACGGCACCTACGTCAACCGGCAGCGGATCGACCAGGCCGGGCTGTCGGGCGGCGACGAGGTCCAGATCGGCAAGTTCCGGCTGGTGTTCCTGACCAACCCGGCGCACGGCTGACGGTACGCGGCGACGATGGGAGGGCCCTTGAACGCGGAGCCGGCCCGGTCCCCGATGACGATCGGGGACGTCCTCGGGCTGCTCAGGCCGGAGTTCCCCGACATCACGATCTCCAAGATCCGGTTCCTGGAGTCCGAGGGGCTCGTCGAACCGGAGCGCAGCCCCTCCGGCTACCGCAAGTTCTGCGACGCCGACGTCGAGCGCCTCCGGTTCGTCCTCACCGCGCAGCGCGACCACTACCTGCCGCTTCGCGTCATCAGGCAGCGCCTGGAGGCCCGCGACCGGGGGGAGGGCGCTCCGGCGCCCGCGACGCGCGACCCCGCCGCCCGCGCGCCGGAGCGGCGCCGTCCCCGCACGCTGGTCGCCGCCGACACCACCGCCGACGACCCCGCCGTGCGCCTCACCCGCCGCCAGCTGCTGGACGGCGCCGGGATCGACGAGGCCCTCCTCGCCCGCCTGGAGGAGTACGGCCTCGTCCGCCGCGCCGGGACGCACTACGACGGCGACGCGCTGAGCATCGCCCGCGCCGTCGCCGCGCTCGGCGAGTTCGGCTTCGAGGTCCGGCACCTGCGCGCCGTCAAGGCCGCCGCCGACCGCCAGGTCGGCCTCATCGAGCAGATGGTCGCGCCGCAGCTGCGCCGCCGCGGCCGCGGCGCCCACGAGGAGGCCGCCGAGACCGCGCGGGAGATCGCCGCGCTGTCGGTCCGGCTGCACGCGGCGCTGGTCGGCGCCGGTCTGCGTGAAAGCCTCGACCCCTGATCATGCGGGCCGCGGAGGATTTTCCCGCCCTCGCCGCCCCACGAGGTGTCCGGGCCTGGGTGTACGTTGGCTACATGGTTCGGTCAGGATTCGATCCGCTGCACGTGGTGATCGAGACAGCGAGAACCAGCAGGGAGCCGCAGTGAAGCAGATGGAGGTCGTCGGCGTCCGGGTCGAGATGCCCTCCAATCAGCCGATCGTCCTGTTGAAGGAGACGGAGGGCGATCGCTACCTGCCCATCTGGATCGGGGCGGTCGAAGCGACCGCGATCGCCTTCGCCCAGCAGGGGGTGCTGCCCGCCCGGCCCCTCACCCACGACCTGTTCCGCGACGTGCTCGACGCGCTGAGCGTCCAGCTCCGCACCGTCAACATCACCGACCTGCGCGAGGGGATCTTCTTCGCCGACCTGATCTTCTCCAACGGCGTCGAGGTCAGCGCCCGCCCCTCCGACTCCATCGCGCTCGCGCTGCGCACCGGCGCCACCATCTTCGCCAGCGAGGACGTGCTCGAGGAGGCCGGCGTGGCCATCCCCGACGAGCAGGAGGACGAGGTCGAGAAGTTCCGCGAGTTCCTCGACACGATCTCCCCGGAGGACTTCGGCAGGGCCGGCTGAGGCGCCGAGGCCGACCGGAGGCGCCGCCCCGGGTTTCGCCTGCTCGGGGCGCTGCCGCGGGCTGTGGGGAATGTCACGGTGGAGGCGGGGGTCATGCTCTGGGGTGATTGGTCGTGCATGGCCCTGGACCTGGCGGTTTTCTTTAGGGGACCATCGGGGTATGGAGTGCGTTGGCGGCGAAGGTGCGCAGTTTGCCCACGTGAAGCCGGTTCATCCGGGCATGCGACGCGCCGACGGTGAACGTTGACCACACCCTGACCGGCACCTACCGTGCTGGTGGAACACCCGTGGTGTAATTCGTCAAACCCCCTTGACGAAGCGCCACGGGATGATAGGAGCCGGAGGTCCGCGTGGCGGTGAGCAGCGGCGAGGGCAAGGCGACCCCCGAGAGGCATATCGCGTCCCGGCGTGCCGGAGAGCAGGGACTGCTCTTCGACACGCAGGTGTCGGTGCCACCGGAGGATGTCGGCTACCGCGGCCCGACGGCGTGCGCCGCGGCGGGTATCACCTACCGGCAGCTGGACTACTGGGCCCGCACCAAGCTGGTGGAGCCGGGGGTGCGGTCGGCGCACGGGTCCGGCAGCCAGCGGCTCTACAGCTTCCGCGACATCCTCGTGCTGAAGGTCGTGAAGCGGCTCCTGGACACGGGCGTGTCGCTGCAGCAGATCCGCACCGCGGTCACCCACCTGCGCGACCGCGGCGTCCAGGACCTCGCGCAGATAACCCTGATGAGCGACGGCGTCAGCGTCTACGAGTGCACCTCCGCCGACGAGGTCGTCGATCTCCTCCAGGGCGGGCAGGGCGTGTTCGGCATCGCCCTCGGACGGGTGTGGCAGGAGGTGGAGGGCAGCCTGGCCGAACTACCCGGTGAACGCGCCACCGCCGACGACGCGGACCCTAACGGACACCCCCACGACGAACTGGCCGACCGCCGGCGCGCCCGCCGGACCGGCTGATCCCCCTCTGAGCGCCTCACCGGCCCCCTAGAGCGCCTCCTTGCGCTGCAGGTAGGCGAACGCCCCCCAGCCCGGCAGCACCGGCAGCCACAGCGTCAGCAGGCGGTAGAGCAGGACGGCCGACGTCGCCGTCTCCGCCGACAGCCCCGAGATCGTCAGCGCCAGGGTGAGCGCGCCCTCGACGGCGCCGAGACCGCCCGGCGTCGGCGCCGCCGACCCGACCGCGTTCGCGGTCAGGAACACCAGCACCACCGTCGTCCACGGCAGCGACCCCCCGAACGCGCGGACCGACGCGTCCAGGCACAGCGAGAACGCCAGCGTCAGCAGCAGCGTCCCGCCCATCCCGGTGGCCAGCTTCCTGGGCGACTGCAGGACGTCCACCAGCCGCGGCACGACCCCCGAGAACATGCTCCGCAGCCGGGTCGTGACGACCCGGCGCACCCGCGGGACCGTCATCGCCAGCCCCGCGAGCAGCCCGAGCACCAGCACCGCGATGACGATCGTCCGGGACGGCGCCAGATCCTGCGTGGCCTTCGCCGTCGACCCCGTCAGGAACCCGAACAGCACCAGCAGCAGGATGTGCGTCACCAGCCCGACCAGCTGCGACGCGCCCACGCTCGCGACCGCGAGGGCCGGGCGGACGCCCGAGCGCTGCAGGTACCGGGTGTTGACCGCGACGCCGCCCACCGCCGCCGGGGCCACCAGCTTCACGAACGACGCCGCCAGCTGCACCAGCACCGTCCGCCCCATCGGCAGCCGCTCCGGGACGAAGCCCGCGAGCATCATCGCGGCCGCGACATAGGTCAGGGCCGCCCCGCCGAGCGCCGCCGCCACCCAGTGCCAGCTCGCCGTCGACGCCAGATGGCCGAGGTCGAGGCTCGCCACCTGCGGGATGACGATGTACGCCGCGACCGACAGCGCCACGATGCTGAAGATCGTCCGGGGCCTGAACCGTTCCAGCCGGGCCGGCGGCGCCTCGGTCTCCGGCTTGAGCCGGACGATCTGCTCCCGGATCCGGGTGAGCAGCTCCCGGTCGTGCCGCAGCGCCGTGCGCGTCGCCCGCGACAGCGCCACCCGCTGCAGCAGCGGCACCGCGGAGCCCAGGGCCTCCTCGCCCAGCACGGCGGCGGCCGTGCGGACCGCCCGCTCCGGGTCGGTCCGCAGCGCCAGCGTGGTGAGGAGCTGTGCGAGGTCCAGCCGCAGCGCGAGGTCGCCCGCCGCCGTCTCCCCGGACCGCAGGTCGGTGATGTAGGCGAGGCCGTCCTCGCCGACGAGGACCGCCTCCTCCTGCAGCCGGCGGTGGGCGAGCCGCCCCGCCTGCAGGGAGCGGAACTGCCGCCACACGTCGGTCAGCAGCTCGTCGGTGATCTCCTCGTCGGGGACGTCGCCGAGCCGCCGCCCCGGCACGTGCTCGTAGGCCAGCAGCGCCGCCTCCGTGCCGACCTCGCACGTCCCGGCGAGGCGGGGGGTCCGGGCGCCCGCGGCGTCCACGGCGTAGGCCATCAGCGACTCCAGTTCCAGGGAGCGGCGCAGCGACCGCAGCGTCCGCCCGGTGGTGGCGCCGCGCAGGCGCAGCATCCGCCAGATCCGGTAGAGCAGGCCGGCGGTCTGCTGGTCGCGGTCCAGGACGCGGACCTCCAGATCCCAGTCGCCGTGCACCCCGCGTCCCAGCGGCACCCGGCCGCCGAGCCCGCCACCGAGCCCGCCCCCGTGCTCGCCGGCCGGGTCGCGGGCGAGGACGACGCCGTAGCGGCGGGGCTCCTCGGCTCCGTCGGCGGGCTCGTCCAGCCGCGCGCCGCGCTTCGGGCGCAGCCCGAGCCGTTCGAGCGACGCGACGACCGTCCGGCCCGCCGGGCGGGGGTTCGGCGTGCCGACCGCGTAGAGGGTGCCGTGCCCGATGGCCCGGCCGAGCGCGTAGGTGGCCGCGAGCGCCGCGACCGACGCGTAGGACGCGGTGAGCCCCGTCAGCGCCGCCAGGCCGATCATCGCCCAGGTCGCGGCCTGCCAGCGGGCGCGGCCCGCCATCCCGACCGCGCTGACGAACGCGATCACCGGCGCGATGTCGGTGTGCACCGGGGCGGTCTCGGTGCCGCCCCAGATCAGCGAGTCCAGCACGCCGCCGGGCGCCGCCCGCACCACGAGGTCGTCCAGGCCCACCGTGATCCCGAACGCGATCACCGCGGCGAGCAGCGCGATCGCGACCCGCGTCCCGTCCTTGTGGAACAGCCGCTCGACGGCGAACGCGACCGGCACGGCCAGGACCCCGAAGCTCGACACCAGCGTCGCGAGCGTCAGCAGCAGCCGGGGCGCGTGCGCGGTGCCCTCGGCGATGTCGGTCTGCAGGCCGTGCGTGGTCTGCTGGGCGATCGAGACCAGGAGCATCACGACGGCCAGTCCCACCACCGACGCCGCGAACCTGATCGCGTCGGAGGGCCGGCGGATCCGGTCCGGCTGCGCGGGCTCGTCGACGGGCACGCCGGCCGCCGCGCCCTGCCTCGGCCGCACCGCGCCGTCGCGGGTCTGTGTCACGCCGTACCGCCGCCCTGACCGTCCGTCATCCTGATCAGCGTCCCAGGACCGGCGGCGCGCCGTCGAGCGACGGGCCGCCGGTCCGGCCGCGCGCGTCCACCCCACAGCCCATCTCCGCCCCCGGGCCCGAGCCCGTCCCGTCCCAGGTGAGTGTGCACAGCGTACTCGCCGGTACCGGGGTGGCGGAGCGGGACCGCCCCCTCCGCCACCTGGGGGCGGGACGATCGCGACATCCGGTCTTTGGGTAGGGTTTCTGGAGGAAATGCCGACGACCCTGTGCGGGAGAGACCCCACGCCGCCAGCGTGGGGCGCCGAAGGGGCAACCTCCCCGGAACCTCTCAGGCAAAAGGACCGCGCGGGCGAGGCACCTCTGGAAAGCAGGCGCCCGACCCATCGCGGGAGGGCGGCTCACCGAAGGGGAAACCCCGCCGCGCGGGCGAAGCTCTCAGGTGCCGATGACAGAGGGGGAGACGGCCGCCGGCCCGGGTGCCGGCGGTGGCCTGAGCGACCGCAGCAGCCAGGAGGCTCTCCATGACCGCCCAGTTCTTCGCCCCCGTGGCCTCGCCGCAGCATCCCCGGACCGTCTTCGCCGACCGGCATGTCGGCCCCTCCCCGGACGACCAGGCCCGGATGCTGGCCGCCATCGGCTACTCCGGCGTCGAGGCGCTGGTCGACGACGCGGTCCCGGCCGCGATCCGCACCTCCCGGCCGCTGGACCTGCCGCCCGCGCTGAGCGAGACCGCCGCGCTGGACCGGCTCCGCGAGCTGGCCTCGCGCAACACCGTGCTCACGTCCATGATCGGGCTCGGCTACCACGGCACGATCACACCCGGCGTGATCATGCGGAACGTGCTGGAGAACCCGGGCTGGTACACCGCCTACACCCCGTACCAGCCGGAGATCTCGCAGGGCCGCCTGGAGGCCCTGCTCAACTTCCAGACGGTCGTCGCCGACCTCACCGGGCTGCCGGTCGCGAACGCCTCCATGCTGGACGAGGGCACCGCCGCCGCCGAGGCCATGGCCCTGGCCCACCGCGCGTCCCGGCGCAAGGAGCCCGGGACGTTCCTCGTCGACGCCGACGCGCTGCCGCAGACGATCGAGGTCGTCCGCACGCGCGCGGTCCCGCTCGGCATCGAGGTGGTCACCGCGGACCTGTCCGGAGGGCTTCCGGACGGCGACTTCTTCGGGGTCCTGCTGCAGTACCCGGGCGCGTCCGGCGCCGTCCGCGACCTGGAGCCCCTGATCTCCCAGGCGCGCGAGCGCGGCGCCAAGGCGGTCGTGGCCGCCGACCTGCTCGCGCTGACGCTGCTGCGCCCGCCGGGCGAGTCCGGCGCGGACATCGCGGTCGGCTCCGCGCAGCGGTTCGGCGTCCCGTACGGGTTCGGCGGCCCGCACGCCGGCTACATGGCGGTCGCCGAGGGCCTCCAGCGGCAGCTCCCCGGACGGCTCGTCGGCGTGTCCGTCGACGCCGACGGCTCCGCCGCATACCGGCTGGCGCTGCAGACCCGCGAGCAGCACATCCGCCGGGAGAAGGCCACCAGCAACATCTGCACGGCGCAGGTCCTCCTCGCCGTGATGGCGAGCATGTACGCGGTCTACCACGGCCCCGAGGGGCTGGCCGCGATCGCGCAGCGGACGCACCGCCGCGCCGCGGAGATCGCCGCGGGGCTGCGCGCCGGCGGCGTCGAGGTCGTGCACGCCGAGTTCTTCGACACCGTGCTCGCCCGCGTCCCCGGCCGGGCGGCGGACGTGGTCGCCGCGGCCCGCGAGCGGGGCGTCAACCTGCGCGCGGACGGCCCGGACCTGGTGGGGATCGCCTGCGACGAGACGACGCTGCCGGAGCACGTCGCCGCCGTCCTCGGCGCGTTCGGCGTCCCCGAGGCCGGCGAGCCCGCCGAGGCCGTCCCGGCCGGCCTGCGCCGCGAGAGCCCCTACCTCACCCACCCGGTCTTCCACGCGCACCGCTCGGAGACCGCGATGCTGCGCTACCTGCGCAGGCTCCAGGACAAGGACATCGCGCTCGACCGGTCGATGATCCCGCTCGGCTCCTGCACGATGAAGCTGAACGCCACGGCGGAGATGGAGCCGATCACCTGGCCGGAGTTCGCGGACATCCACCCGTTCGCGCCCCTCGACCAGGCCGCCGGCTACGTCGAGCTGATCGGCGAGCTGGAGCGCAACCTCGCCGAGATCACCGGGTACGCGAAGGTGTCGGTCCAGCCGAACGCCGGGTCGCAGGGCGAGCTGGCCGGCCTGCTCGCCATCCGCGGCTACCACGCCTCACGCGGCGAGGAGCACCGGAACGTCTGCCTGATCCCGTCGTCGGCCCACGGCACCAACGCGGCCAGCGCCGTCATGGCCGGGATGCGCGTGGTCGTCGTCGCCTGCGACGAGGGCGGCAACATCGCCCTGGACGACCTGCACGCCAAGATCGGCGAGCACGGCGAACGGCTCGCCGCGATCATGGTGACGTACCCGTCCACGCACGGCGTCTTCGAGGAGACGATCACCGAGGTGTGCGCCGCCGTGCACGACGCGGGCGGCCAGGTCTACGTCGACGGCGCCAACCTCAACGCGCTGGTCGGCCTGGCCCGACCGGGCGAGTTCGGCTCGGACGTCTCGCACCTCAACCTGCACAAGACGTTCTGCATCCCGCACGGCGGCGGCGGCCCCGGCGTCGGCCCGATCGGCGTCCGCGAGCACCTCGCCCCGTTCCTGCCCAGCCACCCGCTCCGCCCGGAGGCCGGGCCGCGGACGGGCGCCGGCCCGATCTCCGCGGCCCCGTGGGGCTCGGCCGGCATCCTGCCGATCTCCTGGGCCTACATCGCGATGATGGGGCCGGACGGCCTGCGCGCCGCCACCGAGGGCGCCATCGTCGGCGCCAACTACCTCGCCGCCCGGCTCGCCCCGCACTACCCGATCCTCTACACGGGCCGCAACGGCCTCGTCGCGCACGAGTGCATCGCCGACCTGCGCCGGATCACCAAGGAGACCGGGATCACCGCCGAGGACGTCGCCAAGCGCCTCATCGACTACGGCTTCCACGCCCCGACCCTGTCGTTCCCCGTCGCCGGCACCCTGATGATCGAGCCCACCGAGTCCGAGGACCTCGCCGAGCTCGACCGGTTCTGCGACGCCATGATCGAGATCCGCCGGGAGATCCGGCGGGTCGCCGACGGCGGCTACGACCGGGAGGACAACCCGCTGAAGAACGCGCCGCACACGGCCGGCTGCCTGGTCTCCGACGACTGGAAGCACCCCTACACCCGCGAGGAGGCCGCCTACCCCGTCCCGTCCCTGCGCGAGGCCAAGTACTGGCCCCCCGTCCGCCGCATCGACCAGGCCTACGGCGACCGCAACCTGGTCTGCTCCTGCCCTCCCCCCGAGGCGTACGAAATGTGATCTTGCCGGGCTTTCGAGTGTCGCCGCGGGACGCGGCGGGCCACGGGTCGCTACGCTCGTCGCGGACCCCGACCCCCAGAGGGCAGAAGAGCGATGAGCGAGTCCCCGGATCCGGTATCCGACGACGCGGTGCGGCTGTGCGAGGAGGCCCGCGACCTCGCCGAGAACGGCGACGCGGTGCGGGCCGTACCGCTGTTCGAGAAGGTGCTCGCGCTCGGCGACACGCCGTGCCGGGCCCGGGCCGCGCTCGGCCTCGCGGTCGTCCTCGACGACGCCGGGGAGGTGGAGCGGGCCCGGGAGGCCGACCGGGCCGCCATCGCGACCGCCGACCCCGAGTACGGCCCCCGCGCCGCCTACCACCTGGCCCTGACGCACGAGCGCGCCGGCGAGCCGGAGCGGGCGGCGCCCGCCTGGCGGGTCGTGGTCGACTTCGGCAACCCCGCCTACCTCCCGCCGGCCCATCTCGCGCTGGCCAGGATCGCCGACGACGCCGGCGACTTCGAGACGGCGCGCGACCACTGGGAGGCGGTCATCGGCACCGGCGACGCCGAGTACGGGCCGCCCGCCGCCCATGACCTGGGCCAGCGGCTGCTGGAGCGGGGCGAGCCGGCGCGGGCGCAGCGGATCCTCGCCGCCGGCCTGCGGCTGATCGACCGCGGCGCCGCCCCCTACGCCTACGCCAGGCTCGCGGTCGCGCTCGGCATCTCCTACCTCGACCAGGCGATCGGCTCGTTCGGCGCGGCGCTGGAGGAGGACCCGTCCGACCCCGAGGTCGGGCCGCTCGCCACCGAGCTGCTGGCGCGGACGCTGCCGCTGCGGGGGCGCGCCGGCGAGGCGGCCGAGGTGTGGCGGCGCGGCCTCGGCGACCCGGGCGTGGCCGGGCAGGTGCGGGCGCGCCTGCGCCGCGACTTCGGCGACGCCGAGGACGACGGCGGCTCCGGCGACCCGTGGTGGGAGCCGGTCGTCGAGCAGGCCGTGTCGGACGGGACGCTGCCCGCGCTCGCCGGCGAGGCGTTCGGCGCCCTGGACCACATGTACGCGCTGCTCGCCGTCCGGTACGCCGACGAGCCGGGGGAGCGCCGCCCGGGGGAGACGCACGAGGTGCTCGGCAAGGCGGTGCGGGTCCCGAGCGGCTACCCGTGGGGCCCGCTGCTGCACGAGAGCTTCGCCGAGAGGCTCCGCCTGGCCATGGGCACGCCCGTCCCGAACTGGCCCGAGGGCTAGTCGGAGACGGCGCGCTCGGCGATGACCTTGGTGATGCGGGCGCGGACGAGGTACTCCGACGGGACGGCGTTGCGGCGCCCGAACTCCTCGGCCCGCCCGGGTCCCATGTAGCGGGCGCCGATGGCGGTGGCCCAGCGGAGCGACTCGTCCAGGTCCTCGATGATCTCCGCCTCGGCCTGGATCAGCACGTACGAGTAGGGCGGGGTCTGGTCGTCCACGCAGATGGAGATGCGGGAGTCGCGGGCGAGGACGCGGCCCTTGACGCTCTGGGCGCTGGTGTTGAACATCAGGGCGTCGCCGTCGAGGACGAACCAGATCGGCGTGACGTGCGGCGTCCCGTCCTTGCGGGTGACGCCGGCCTTGCCGGTGCGGGTGCCCTCCATGACGAACGCGCGCCATTCGGCGTCGGTCATCTTCTCCATGCGCCCAGTCTGCCGCAGGGACCGATCCGGCCGGGGGCTACGGTGGCCCTATGGAGGTCGCGACGTCGCAAGGGCCGGCCGAAGTGGTGGTGGACGAGGTCCCCCGGCCGGAGTTCCTGCTGGCCCTGACGCACGGGTCGAACGGCACCGTGGACGCCGCCGACCTGCTGGCGGTGCGGGAGACGGCGCTCGGGCTCGGCGGCGCCGTGGCGCGGGTGACGCAGCCGTTCCGGTTCGCGGGGCGCCGCGCGCCCGGCTCGCCGGCGAAGCAGGACGCGGCGTGGCTGGAGATCGCCGGGATGCTGCGGGAGCGGTTCGGGGACGTCCCGCTCGTGCAGGGCGGCCGGAGCAACGGCGCGCGGGTGGCGTGCCGGACCGCGGCGGCGGCCGGGGCCGCCGGCGTGCTGGCGCTGGCGTTCCCGCTGCGCCCGCCGCGCAACCCGGAGAGGACCCGGGTGGACGAGCTGCGCTCGGCGGGGGTGGAGGTCCTCGTCGTCAACGGCGACCGGGACCCGTTCGGGGTGCCCGGCCCGTCGGACGCGGCGGAGGTGGTGGTGCTGCCGGGCGAGCGCCACGACCTGAACCGGGACCCCGGGGCGGTCGGCCGGGCGGCGGAGCCGTGGCTGAGAAGATGGGCGGCCCGTCCGGTGCGGACGGGCCGGAGGTAGGTCGCTCCGGGTCCGGTGCGGACCCGGAGTCCAAAGGGCAGGTGGCCGTGGCCCCGAGGATGATCACCCGTTTGAACTAGTCCCCCGTGGAGACCGCTCAAGCGGCGGACGGCGCAGGCAGGTCCGTCGGCCGGTGCGGTGCGATGACTCCCCCGTCGGGCAGCAGCTCACCGGTGTCCTCGAAGAGCACGACACCGTTGCACAGAAGGCTCCACCCCTGCTCGGGGTGCGAGACCAGCGTGCGGGCGGCGTCGCGGTCGGGTGCGTCGTGGGAAGGACAAGGCGGCTGGTGCGGGCACATCGTGTGCCTCCGGTCTCAACTACTGGTCGGTTGTGATGCTTTCCTGTATGACGCACCCCAGTGTGATGTGGTTCGCCCCACACCGGCCATAGCCCGTTGGGACGGTTGTCCGTTGGTACCGGGGTACCGGACCGCTGTGATCCCTCTCACCCTGAGGTGCCAGGCGTAGCCGTACCTCCCGCGCGATAACGGGTGGAGAACGACACGCCACCGGGAGTTGAAACCCCTACGATGTTCGGCGGGGAACGGGCTTGCCGGGCGCGTGGGGGGAGTGAGGCCGGTGAGGGTCGCGCTGTCCGTCGCGTGCTTCGACGACGCGCTGTTCCCCGGCACCGGCAAGGCCGCCACCGTCCTGCTGGAGCGGCTCGGGCACGAGGTGGTGTTCCCGCCGGGGCAGACCTGCTGCGGCCAGATCCACTGGACGGCCGGCTACCACCGCGAGGCCGCGGGCCTGGCCCGCTCCTACGCCGCCGCGTTCGAGGGCTGCGAGGCCGTGGTCGCCCCGTCCGCGTCGTGCGCCGCGACGGTCCGGCACGCCTACCCGAAGATCGCGCGGGCGGCCCGCGACCCGGCGCTGGCGCGCGCCGCCGAGGGCATCGCCGTCCACGAGCTGTCGGAGTTCCTCGTCGACGTCCTCGGCGTCACCGACGTCGGCGCCTACTTCCCGCACCGCGTCACCTACCACCCGTCCTGCCAGTCGATGCGGGCGCTCGGCGCCGGCGACCGCCCGCTGCGGCTGCTGCGCGCCGTGCAGGGCCTCGACCTGGTCGAGCTGCCCGCCGCGGGGGAGTGCTGCGGGTTCGGCGGGGCGTTCGCGATGAAGAACGCCGACGTGTCGGTCGCGATGGTCGCCGACAAGGTCAGGCACATCCGGGACACCGGCGCGGACGTGGTCTGCGCCGTCGACGACGCGTGCCTGGCCCACATCGGCGGCGCGCTGTCGCGGCTGCGGGCGGGCGTCCGGACGATGCACCTGGCCGAGATCCTCGCCGAGACGAGGTCCCCGTGACGGCCTCCTCCCCGGGGACGACGCCGTCCTCCGCGGGGACCAGCGGGCCCGCCCCGCCGCCGAGACGGAAGTTCGCGGCGGCCGCGCGGCCGGAGCTGGCCGACACCCGGCTGCGACGCAACCTGCGCGGCGCCACCGCCGCGCTGCGCGGGCGGGAGGCCGCCGCGGCGGCCGAGATCCCCGACTGGGACGACCTGCGCGAGGCCGGGCGCGCCATCCGGGACCGGGCGCTGCTCGACCTGGACGTCCACCTGGAGGAGCTGGAGCGGGCCGTCACGGAGGCGGGCGGCACCGTGCACTGGGCGGCGGACGCGGCGGAGGCGCGCCGCATCGTCACCGGCCTGCTCCGGGAGACCGGGGCCAGGGAGGTGGTCAAGGCGGCGTCGGCGACGCTCCGCGAGATCCGCCTGGCGGAGGCGCTGGCTCGCGCGGGCGCCACCGTCCGCGAGACCGACGTCGCCGGGATGGTCCTCCAGCTCGGCGAGGACGCGCCGTCCCACCCGCTGTCGCCGGCCGCCCACCGGGACCGCGCGGAGATCGGGGAGCTGCTGCGGCGGGAGATCCCGGCGGCGGCGCCGGGGCCCGCCGGCGACCCGGAGGCGCTGGCGGCGGCCGCGCGGGCCCACCTGCGCGACCGGTTCCTCGGCGCCCGGGTCGCGGTCACCGGGGCGAACTTCCTGGTGGCCGAGACCGGCACGGTCGTGCTGCTGGAGTCCGAGGGCAACGGGAGGATGTGCCTCACGCTTCCGGAGACGCTGATCACGGTCGCGGGAATCGACAAGGTCGTCCCGGCGTGGGATGACATGGAGGTGTTCCTCCAGCTCCTCCCGCGCGCGTCGTCCGGTGACCGGATGACGCCGTACGTCTCGTCCTGGACGGGCGTCACGCCGGGCGACGGGCCGCGCGCGTTCCACCTCGTCCTGCTCGACAACGGCCGCACCCGCGCACTCGCCGGCGACACCGGGCGCGAGGCCCTGCGCTGCATCCGCTGCTCGGCCTGCGCGAACGTCTGCCCCGTCTACGAGCGGACCGGCGGCCGGCCCTACGGCCCGGTCCATCCCGGCCCGATCGGCGCGATCCTGACCCCGCTGACGGGCGGGGTGGAGAGCGCGGCGAACGCGTCGCTGCCCTACGCGTCGACGCTGTGCGGCGCCTGCGCCGACGTCTGCCCCGTGATGATCGACATCCCGGACGTCCTGGTGCGGCTGCGCGGCATGGTGGTGGAGTCGCGGCGGCGGCGCCCGGTGCCGACGCCCGAGATGGCGCTGATGCGCGGGCTCGCCTGGACGATGAGCGACCCGCGCCGGCACGAGGCGGCCCTGCGGCGCGGCACCCGGTGGGCGCGGCTGCTGTCGCGCGGCGGGCGCATCCGACGCCTGCCGGGGCTGCTCGGCGCGTGGACCGAGGCGCGCGACCTGCCGGCGCCGCCGGCCGAGAGCTTCCGCGCCTGGTGGGCGAGGACGCGCACGTGAGCGGGCGCGAGGAGATGCTGAGGCGGGTCCGGGAGGCGCTCGGCGGGGCCCGCGGCCCGCGGCCGCCGGTGCCGCGGTCCTACACCCGCCGGCTGCCCGAGGCGGAGGCCGGGAGCCGGGCGGACGTCCTCGCCCTGTTCACCGAGCGGGTCGCCGACAACCGGGCCGCGGTCCGGCACGTCGGCGCGGACGAGCTCGGCACCGCGGTGGCCGCGGCGCTGTGGGGCCGCGAGGCCAAGCGGATCGTCGTCCCGGCGGACCTGCCGTTCGGGTGGCTGGCGGAGCTGGACGGCGTGCGCGCGCTGGCCGACACCCCGCCGGTCGACCTCGACGCCCTCGCCGCGGCGGACGGCGTCGTCACCGGCTGCGCGGCGGCGGTGGCGCGGACGGGCACGGTCGTCCTGGACGGCGGCCGGGCGCAGGGCAGGCGGGCGCTCACCCTCGTCCCCGACTACCACCTGTGCGTGGTCCACGCCGACCAGATCGTCGGAACGGTCCCGGAGGCGGTCGCGCGGCTCGATCCGGCGCGCCCGCTGACATGGATCAGCGGCCCGTCCGCCACCCACGGCGTCGAGGCGGCGCGGGTCGAGGGCGCGCACGGCCCCCGGCACCTGGAGGTCCTCGTCGTCGAGGATCAGCCGTCCTGACCCGGGGGCGGCCGCGGGTCAGCCGACGCCGGCGATCACGAGGTCGAGCCCGGCGGCGAACCGGGCGTCCCAGTCGACCGCGCGGTCGGCGCCGTCCTCGGCGGTGCCGCGCACCTCCAGGGCGGTGTGGCCGATCACGTAGCCGAGCAGGGTGTGGGCGGCGACCGCGGCCGGGTCCTCGCGGACGCCGCCGCGGCGCAGCACCTCCCGCAGGGAGGCGGCCGTCGCGGTGAGCGCGGCCGGGTTGCGGCGCGTGACGACCAGCGGGAGGACGCCGGCGTGCGCGAGCAGCCGGTCCCGGTAGCCGCGGGCCCACGCGCGCAGCACGTCCTGCCAGGGGCCGTCGGCCGCCTCGGCGGCGGGAGAGGAGGCGACGTGCGCGACGAGGCCGTCGAGAAGCTGCTCCTTGCCGCGCGGGAGGTGGTGGTAGATCGCCATCGCCTCGACCTCCAGCGCGTCGCCGAGGCGGCGCATGGTGAGGCGGCCGAGTCCCTGGCCGTCGACGATCTGGAGGGCCGCCTCGATGATCCGCTCGGTGGTGAGCGGGGGGCGGTGCTGGGCGTTGATGCTGGGCTGCCGGACCATGAGCATGAACCTTACTACGTAAAGGGCCGAAGCCGGGTGTCCACCGCCACAACACGCCTGGCCGCCGCGTACGCTTACCTCGGTCGGACACAGCACGACCAGGACGCAGCACAACCGAGCACGACCGTCGAGGGAGTACCACCATGCCGCTGGGCCGCCGGGTGAGCAAGGACGTCGCGGAGCAGTACGAGGCCGACCAGCGGCTGGCCGCCGAGTACGACGAGCGGCTCGCGGCGGCGGGCGAGGCGGAGCGGGCGCTGCGGGACGCGCAGGCCGCGAGCGCGCCCGAGCCGGAGCTCCGCGAGCTGACGCTCGCGTTCGACGAGGCGCTGACGGCCGTCCTCGCCGCCGCGGAGGCGGCCGAGCGGGTCGCGGCGGGCCCGAGGACGTACGTGACGGAGGCGCAGGACGCCAAGGCCCGCCGCGCCGCGGAGATCGCCTACCGCAAGGCCAAGGCGCGCCCGGCGGTGCGCCCGTGGACGGACGAGGTCGACCGGCTGCGCACCGCCCGTGAGGCGCACCGGCTCGCCTTCCGGACGCGGCCGGCCCTGCACGTCTGAGAGGTTCCCGGCGTGTGACGACACAGCGCCACCCGGTGGCGGCCGCCGCCGAACTTTGACAGTCTGCCCTCCCGGGGAACGCCGGGGGCGCCCCGCTCCGCACGCCGCACCGGCGTGGCGTGCGCGCGGTCGCCCGGCGGGGAGGGCGCACGGTGCTCTGGACGTTGGGGGAAGTCAGGTGGAGCGCACGCCGCCGGACCGGTGCCGCGTACTCGAGTCCTACCAGGACGGGGTCCGGGCGATCCGCGCGCTGGCGGAGACCGTCGCGGACTGGGACGCGCCCACGCCCTGCGCGGACTGGCGGCTGATCGATCTCGCGGGGCACCTGCGGTGCGTGGCGGAGAACTTCCTGGAGTACCTCCAGGACGCGCCCGACAGCCGGCTGGCGAAGCTGTTCGCGCAGGACGCGGCGAGCGCGGTGCTGATCAGGCAGCAGGCGCGGCAGAACGCGGCGGAGCTGGCGGTGCTCCCGCCGGACTCGGGCCCGGATCGGATCCTCGCCTTCGGGGTGTCGGCGGGCGCCTACGCCGACCTGATGCCCGACATGTGGGACCGGACGCATCTGATCTACCGCGGCACCAAGTACACCGTCGGCGACCACGCGGGCGCGGCCTGCGTGGAGTGGCACCTGCACGCCTGGGACATGGCCCGCGCGGCCGGGGCGGACTACCGGCCGAAGGACCCGGACCTGCTGGTGCCGGCGTGGCACTGGGGCGTCCCGCACCTGCCGCTGGAGCGGGGGGACGCGTGGGAGGCGGTGCTGCGCTCGTCGGGCCGGTCGCCGCGCTGGCCGGACCCCGGGGAGGGGCCCGGCCGGACGCGGCGGCGCCGCGCGGGGCGGCAGGCGGTCAGACGCCCGCCGGCTTCCCCGGGCGGATCCGCAGGTAGACCAGCCAGGTGAGGACGCAGCACAGGCCGTAGAACGCGATGAACGCGATGTAGGCGCCGTCGCCGGTCCCGTAGGTGAGGAACGACTGCCGGAAGGCGATGTTGACCAGGACGCCGCCGAACGCCCCGACGGCGCCCGCGATGCCGATCAGCGCCCCGGCGAGGCGGCGGGCCTCGTGCTCGGCGGCCACCGGGTCGCCGCCGTTGGCGACGCCGAGCTGGGCCTTCGCCCGGAAGATCGCCGGGATCATCTTGTAGGTGGAGCCGTTGCCGACGCCGCTGAAGGCGAACAGCAGCACGAACCCGGCGAGGAAGAGGGCGAGGGATCTGCTCTGTGAGGCGGCCAGCACGAGGCCCGCGGAGGCGGCCATCGCGACGAACGTCCAGAAGGTGACCTTGGCCCCGCCGACCCGGTCGGCGAGCCGGCCGCCGGCCGGGCGGATCAGCGAACCGAGCAGGGGGCCGAGGAAGGTCAGGTAGGCGGCCTTGATCGGGGTGTCGAACTCGGCCTTGAACTGCACCTGCAGGACCTGCCCGAACGCGAAGCCGAACCCGATGAACGACCCGAACGTGCCGATGTAGAGCACCGACATGATCCAGGTGTGCGCGTCCCTGCAGACGTCCCGCATGGCGCGCCGGTCGTTGCGGGCCTGCGCCAGGTTGTCCATGTACAGGGCGGAGCCGAGGGCGGCGAGGACGATGAGCGGGATGTAGACGCCCGCGACGAGGCCGGGGTGGTCCTTGCCGGCGGTGGCGAGGACGAGCAGCCCGACGACCTGGACGACGGCGACGCCGAGGTTGCCGCCGCCCGCGTTGATGCCGAGCGCCCAGCCCTTGAGGCGCTGCGGGTAGAACGCGTTGATGTTGGACATCGAGGACGCGAAGTTGCCGCCGCCGACGCCGGCGACGGCGGACAGGACGAGCAGGGTGGTGAACGAGACGCCCGGCTCGATGAGGAACGCGGCGAGGACGGCCGGGACGAGCAGCAGCGCCGCGCTGAAGACCGTCCAGTTGCGCCCGCCGAAGCGGGCGACGGCGAAGGTGTAGGGGATCCGCAGCGCCGATCCGATGAGCGCGGGCACGGCGGTGAGGGTGAACTTCCCGGCCGGGTCGATGCCGTAGGCGGGGCCGAGGAACAGCACGATCACCGACCACAGCGTCCATACCGAGAAGCCGATGTGCTCGGAGAAGATCGAGAAGAGGAGGTTGCGGCGGGCGGTCCGGGCGCCGCCGGCCGCCCAGAACTCGGGGTCCTCGGGCCGCCAGTCGTCGATCCAGCGCCCCTTCAGGGTAGGGGCCCGTCCGGGGCGCGCGGTTTCGGTGGTGACGGTCATCAGGCGGTCTCCTTGGTCGCTCGGACGGCCCGACCGTAGGAATCCGGAGTTTCGCTCGTGTGTGTCCGGTCGTACGGCAGTGATAACTCCGCTGCACAGCGTGTCCCGCCGGGCTGTGAGGTGCGGGGTAGGTCAGGGCCGGTCGGGGTAGGACCGGACCGCGAGCGCGGCGGGGGAACGGAGACTGGAGCGATGGCGACCTGCGAGGTCTGCGGCAACGACTACGCGATGGCGTTCGAGGTGCACGCGCAGGGCGAGGTGCACACGTTCGACTCGTTCGAGTGCGCGGTCACCAAGATGGCGCCGATCTGCGAGCACTGCCAGTGCCGCATCATGGGGCACGGCGTGGACGTGGGCGGGCACTTCTACTGCTGCGCCCACTGTGCCCGCGCCGAGGAGCCCGAGCGCGCCCGTTCGATCCAGGACGCGGTCCCGGCGTAGCGGACCGGCCTGGGCGCTCGGGCGCCGGGCTCGGGCGCCGGGCTCGGGCGCCGGGGGTCGGGTGTCCGGTTCGCCAGGCTCAGGCGGCGCCGGGTTCGGGCGCGGGCGCGCCGAACGGCTGCTCGCGGCCGTCCTCCAGGTAGACGGCGCGGCCGGTGGACATGGCCCGCAGGCTGGGGTCCATCCGGCGGGCCACGTGCGGCGGCGCCAGCTCGGGGACCTTCTCCGGCGCCACGAGCATGTGGTCGGACAGCTCGTCGGGCGGCAGCCGGATCGCGGCGATCTGCTCGCCGGTGATGGCGCCGTGGAAGACGAAGACGTTGACGGCGTCGACGCCGTCGTCGCGCGGGGGTCCCCAGTCGACGCAGGCCAGGCCGTCGAGCCGGGGGACGAGGCCGAGCTCCTCCTCGCATTCGCGCACGCATGCCGACAGCGGGGACTCGTCGGCCTCGATCACCCCGCCCGGGAGGTACCAGCCCTCGCTGTAGGTGGGCTTGACCAGCAGGACCCGCCCGAGTTCGTCCAGGAGCAGGGCCGCCGCGGCGCCGCGGGCGCGCGGCAGGGAGGCGTAGTAGGCAAGGTCGGGCATGTACCGAGGTTAGGCGCGATCACCGTGCGATGATCCGGGGCATACCGGGGCGGCGCCCGCATTCACCGCGAGAGCGCCGGGCCACCATAAATCCGTTCGATAGGCGGGCAAATGGCGACGAATGGGCCATGACAGGGCTCGACAACGCTTGACACGCGTTCGTCAAGGTCGGCGAGGTGTCGCCGTCCTGGGCTTTTGACCTCGGCGGACGCGCGGGGGTGAAGCGCATTTAACGCCGGAGTCACCTCCGGGACTCGCCGGCGAAACGGCGCCCGCCGAGTCTCGGCGCATGATCGGGACTCCGACGCACTGCCCGTACTGCGCCCTGCAGTGCGGCATGACGCTGCGGGACGAGAAGGGCGAGGGCGGTCCGCGGGTCGCGCCGCGCGACGACGTGCCGGCCAACCGGGGCGGGCTGTGCCAGAAGGGCTGGACGGCGGCGGAGCTGCTCACCGTCCCGGACCGGCTGACCACGCCGATGATGCGCCGGAGCCGGACCGCGCCGCTGGAGCCCTGCACGTGGGACGAGGCGCTCGACCGGACCGCCGCCGGGATCACGCGGCTGCGGGACCGGCACGGCCCCGACGCCGTCGCGGTGTTCGGCGGCGGCGGCCTGACCAACGAGAAGGCCTACCAGCTCGGCAAGTTCGCCCGCGTCGCGCTCGGTACGTCCCAGATCGACTACAACGGCCGGTTCTGCATGTCGTCGGCCGCGGCGGCGTCCGCGCGGGCGTTCGGGATGGACCGGGGGCTCCCCGGCCCGGTCACCGACCTGGCGGCGTCCGGCGCGGTCCTGCTCGCGGGCGGCAACGTCGCCGAGACGATGCCGCCGTTCATGCGGCATCTGACCGAGATGCGCGAGGGCGGCGGCGCCCTCATCGTCGTCGACCCGCGCCGCACCGCCACCGCCCGGCAGGCCGACCTGCACCTGCAGCCGACGCCCGGCACCGACATCGCCCTCGCCAACGGGCTGCTGCACCTGGCGCTCGCCGAGAGCCTCGCCGACGAGGAGTACATCGCCTCCCGCACCACCGGGTTCGACGCCGTCCGGACGGTCGTGAACGCCTACTGGCCGGACCGGGCCGAGCGGATCACCGGGGTGCCCGTCCCCCTGATGCGCGAGGCCGTCCGGCTGCTGGCCCGCGCCGGCCGCGCCCACGTCCTCACCGCGCGGGGTTCCGAGCAGCACGCGCGCGGCACCGACATGGTCGGCGCCTTCATCAACCTGGCCCTCGCGCTCGGGCTGCCGGGCCGCGAGGGCTCCGGCTACGGCTGCCTCACCGGGCAGGGCAACGGGCAGGGCGGGCGCGAGCACGGGCAGAAGGCCGACCAGCTGCCCGGCTACCGCAGGATCGACGACCCGGTGGCCCGCGCGCACGTCGCGCAGGTCTGGGGCGTCGATCCCGGCTCCCTGCCGGGTCCCGGCCGGTCGGCCTACGAGCTGCTGTCGGCGCTCGGCACCGCCGGCGGGCCGAAGGCGCTGCTGCTGTTCGGGTCCAACCCGGTGGTGTCGGCGCCGCGGGCCGCGGCCGTGGAGGAGCGGCTCGGCGCGCTCGACCTGCTGGTGGTCGCCGACGTCGTGCCGTCGGAGACCGCGCGGCGCGCCGACGTCGTCCTGCCGGTCGCGCAGTGGGCCGAGGAGTCGGGGACGATGACGAACCTGGAGGGCCGGGTGCTGCGCCGGCGCCGCGCCGTCCGCCCCCCGGACGGCGTGCGCACCGACCTGGAGGTGCTGAGCGCGCTCGCCGGGAGGCTGGCGGCGCCGGGGGAGTGGAGCACCGACCCCGAGGCGGTGTTCGGCGAGCTGCGCCGCGCCAGCGCCGGCGGCGCGGCCGACTACTCCGGCATCACCTACGAGCGGATCGAGGCCGAGGGCGGGGTGTTCTGGCCGTGCCCGTCCACCGGCCACCCGGGGACGCCGCGCCCCTACCTGGACCGGTTCGCCACCCCGGACGGGCGGGCCCGGTTCGTCCCGGTCGAGCACCACGGCGCCGCGGAGGACGTGGACGCCGAGTACCCCGTGTACCTGACCACCGGGCGCGTCCTCGCGCAGTACCAGTCGGGCGCGCAGACCAGGCGCGTCCATCAGCTGGCGGAGGCGGCGCCGGGGGCCTTCGTCGAGCTGCATCCCGACCTGGCCGGGCGCCTCGGCATCGAGGACGGCGCCGAGGTGCGGGTGAGCAGCCGCAGGGGCGCGGCGACCGTCCGGGCGCGGCTCACCGACGCGATCCGCGACGACACCGTCTTCATCCCGTTCCACTGGGCGGGGGAGGGGCGCGCGAACCTGCTGACCAATCCCGCGCTCGACCCGGTGTCGCGGATGCCGGAGTTCAAGGTCTGCGCCGTCCGGTTGGAACCCGTCGGGACGGATGGGGAGGGCGGCGGGCGGCGTCCCGCCGGAGCGCTCTCCGTGCCGGCCGTGAGCCCCTTTTAACACGCCGGTGACAAAGGGGACCCAACCGCGAAACGGCCTCTGCCGAGGATCGGACCATCGACATACCCGCCAGGAGGTTGCCGCGCGATGACCACTTCACCCGATGCGACGATCGTCAGGGAGCGGGCGGTCCGGCCCGCGGTCCGGTGGTTCGACATCTGCTCCTACGCCGCGCTGACCCCCGAGCGCGGCGCCTGCGCGATGGTGGAGGGGACGCAGGTGGCGATCTTCCGGACCTTCGACGACGCCCTGTACGCGCTGTCGAACCTCGACCCGTTCAGCGGCGCCTGCGTGCTGTCGCGGGGGATCCTCGGCACCCGGTGCGGGACGCCGACCGTCGCGTCCCCCATGTACAAGCAGGTGTTCGACCTGCGCACCGGGGCCTGCCTGGACGATCCGCGGGTGGCGGTGCCGGCCTTCCCGGTCCGCCGCGCCGGCGACCGGGTGGAGGTGGCGCTCACCGATGAGCACCGGCAGTGAGCCGCTGGCCGGGTTCGCCGTGGGCGTGACCGCGGCCCGCCGCCACGAGGAGCTCGCGACGCTGCTGGAGCGGCGCGGCGCCAGGGTCGTGCTCGCCCCCGCCATCCGGCTGGTCCCGCTCGCCGACGACACCGAGCTGATGGAGGCCACCCGCGCCTGCGTCGACGCCCCCCTCGACCATGTCGTCGTCACGACCGGGATCGGGTTCCGGGCCTGGCTGGAGGCCGCCGACGGGCACGGGCTGCGCGACGCGCTGATCGCCCGGCTCGCCGAGACCGACATCGTGGCGCGGGGGCCGAAGGCGCGCGGCGCGATCCGCTCGGAGGGCCTGCAGGAGCGCTGGTCGCCGGAGTCGGAGGAGTGCGCCGAGGTCATCCGCCATCTGCTGGAGAAGGACCTGGCCGGAGCGCGGGTCGCCGTCCAGCTGTACGGGGAGCGGGAGCCCGAGCTCACCGGCGCGCTGCGCGGCGCCGGCGCCGAGGTGATCGAGATCCCCGTGTACCGCTGGTCGCGCTCGGAGGACTCCACGCCGCTGCGCCGGCTCGTCGGGCAGGCGGTCGCCGGCACGGTCGACGCGATCACGTTCACCAGCGCGCCCGCGGTCGCCGCGACGCTGGCCGTCGCCGCCGAGGACGGGCTGGAGGAGGCCCTGCTGGAGGCGATGCGCACCCAGGTCGTCGCGGCGTGCGTCGGCCCGGTGACCGCGCAGGCGCTGACCGGCCGCGACGTCCCCACCGTCCAGCCCGAGCGCGCCAGGCTGGGCGCGCTCGTGCGTGCGCTGGTCTCGGACCTGCCGAGGCGCCGGTCCCGGCGGCTGTCGGTGCGCGGGTTCTCGCTGGAGCTGCGCGGGCACGCCGTCGTCCTCGACGGCCAGCTGCGGCCGATCGCGCCCGCGCCGATGGCGATCCTGCGGGCGCTCGCGCGGCGCCCCGGGCACGTGGTGTCGCGGGCCGAGCTGTGCGGGGTGCTGCCGAGCCGGCTGGTCGGCACGCCCGCGGGCAGGGACGCCTGGGTGCGGGACGGGCGGCCGCGGGAGGCCCGGCCGCAGGCCGACGAGCACGCGGTGGAGATGGCGGTGGCGCGGCTGCGGCGCGGCCTCGGCCGCCCCGGCATCGTCGAGACGGTCGTCAAGCGCGGCTACCGGCTGGCGTGCGACCCGCGCCTGGCCGACCGGCTCGCGGCGGGCGCCGGTGGCTGAGCCCGCGCTGCTGGCCGTCGCGCACGGCACCCGCGATCCGGCCGGCCCCGCCGTCGTCGGCGCGCTGCTGGCGCGGGTGCGGGCGATGCGGCCGGGACTGCGGGTCGCCGAGGCCTACGGCGAGCTGTCGCGGCCGTCGCTGGAGGACGCGGCGCGCGGGCTGCGCGGCGGCCCGGTGATCGTCGTCCCGCTGCTGCTGGCGCGCGGCTACCACGCGCTCATCGACATCCCCGACCGGGCGGGGCGGCTGCTCCCGGGATCGGTGACGACCCGGCCGCTCGGCCCGGACGCGCTACTGGCGGGCGCGCTGGCCGACCGGCTGGCGGCACCGGCCCGCCCGGCCGGGGAGCGCGGGGGACCGCCTCCCCGCGGAGGGGAAGACCGGCCCCCGTCGCGCCACCTGGACGCCGTGGTCCTGGGCGCGGCGGGGTCCGCCGATCCGGCGGGCGTCGCCGACGTGCGGCGGGCCGCCCGGCTGCTGGCGCGTCGGCTGGGGCGGCCCGTCCCGTACGGGTTCGTCGCGGCGGGCGGCCCGGCGCTCGACGAGGTCGTCGCGGGCGTGCGCTCCGGCGGCGCCCGGCGCGTGGCGGTGGCGTCCTACCTGCTGGCGCCCGGCCGCTTCCACGACCGCATGGCGGCCTGCGGCGCCGACACGGTCGCGCGGCCCGTCGGCGCGCACCCCGCCGCGGCGCGGCTGGTGCTGCGCCGCTACGACGAGGCGCGGCTGCGGCTGGAGACCTCGGTGCCGGTCTGCTGACCGGACGGTTCCGGAGCGCCGGTGAAGCGCTCATCGTGATGGGCGAGGACCCGCAGCAGCATGTCCCGGAACAGGAGCCGCTCCTCCGGTGACAGCGGCTCGAACAGCATCTCGTTGAGGCGGACGCGGGCCTTCATGCTCTCGCCGAGCTTGAGCCGTCCGTCCTCGGTGGCCTCCAGCGCGTAACGCCGCCGGTCCTCCGGGTCGCGGCGGCGCTCGACGTGGCCGGCGAGCTCCAGGGCGTCCACGATGCCGACGAGGTCGCCGGCGTCCATCCGCAGCCGCTCGGCGACCTCGCGCTGCGACAGCGGCCCGTGCTGGGCCACGCACCACAGGACGAGCAGGTGCGGCAGCCTGGGCTGGCCGGGGAACATCCGCGACGCGGTGCGCCGGACGAGCCGCACCGTCTCGTACATCAGGTAGGTCGGCGAGTCGTACAGCGGATCGGGGCGGTCCTGCACGTCCGGCTCCTCGGACTTCGTTGGGGCTTCTAATCTCTCTTGACGTGAGAGATAGGGTACACCTACCGTTGGATGGCCCAAAAGCTGGGCGGTGCTGCTCCACGCGGAGGGAGGCCCCATGCCGGACGGGGGACCGGCCGTCGAGGTCGACGGCCTGACGAAGAGGTTCGGCGACGTGGAGGCCGTGCGGGGGATCGAGCTCTCCGTGCGGCCGGGGGAGATCTTCGGTTTCCTCGGCCCGAATGGCGCGGGCAAGTCCACGACCATCAACATGCTCTGCACGCTGCTGCGCCCGAGCGGGGGAAGCGCGCGCGTCGCGGGCCACGACGTGGTGGCCGAGCGCGACGCCGTGCGCCGCAACATCGGCCTGGTGTTCCAGGACCCGACGCTCGACGGCTACCTGTCGGGGGAGCAGAACCTGCGCTTCCACGCCGAGTTGTACGGCGTGCCGCGGTCGGCGACCGCCGGCCGCATCCGGCAGGTCCTGGAGATGGTCGGGCTGTGGGACCGGCGCGGCGACCTGGTGCAGACCTTCTCCGGCGGCATGAAGCGCCGCCTGGAGATCGCCCGCGGCCTGCTGCACTCGCCGCGGGTGCTGTTCCTGGACGAGCCGACCGTCGGCCTCGACCCGCAGACCCGCGCGTCGATCTGGGAGTACATCCGGCAGCTCCAGGCGGCCGAGGATATCACGATCTTCATGACGACGCACTACATGGACGAGGCCGAGTTCTGCGAGCGCATCGCGATCATCGATTCGGGGCGGATCGTCGCGCTCGACACCCCCGAGGCGCTCAAGGCCGGCGTCGGCAAGGACCGGATCCGGATCCAGACCGCCGACGACGAGGCCGCGATCGCCGCGATCAAGGACCGCTTCGACCTGGAGGCGGTCGTGTCGGAGGGCGCGGTCGCGTTCTCGGTCGCCTCCGGGGAGGCGTTCGTGCCGCGGCTGTTCGCCGAGCTGGGCGTCCCGATCGTGTCGGTGAACGTGGCGCGGCCGTCGCTGGACGATGTGTTCATGTCGTTCACCGGCACGACGATCCGCGACGCCGAGGCGTCGGCGAGCGACGGGATGCGCACCGCGATGCGCGCGATGAGGAGGTGACGATGGCCCGCACCGCCGAGCCGGCGGCGACCGGGGTCGTCCGGGTCCGGGTGCCCGAGCGCGGCCTGCGGCAGGACCTGCGCGCCGTGAAGATCGTCCTGCACCGGGAACTGATCCGGTTCTGGCGCGACAAGCTGCGGATGGTGTCGGGCCTGGTCCAGCCGGTGCTGTGGCTGCTGGTCATGGGCACCGGCCTGTCGAACCTGATGGCCAGCGGCGGCGGCACCGCCGGGACCGTCGACCTGAAGACCTTCATCTTCCCCGGCGTGTGCGCCATGTCGGTGATGTTCACCGCGATGTTCTCCGCCGGGTCGATCGTGTGGGACCGCGAGTTCGGGTTCCTGCGCGAGATGCTCGTCGCCCCCGTCAGCCGCAGCGCGATCGTGGTCGGCAAGTGCATCGGCGGCGCGCTCGTGGCGACCCTCCAGGGCGCGGTGATCGTGCTGCTGGCGGGCCTGGCCGGCGTCCCCTACGACCCGCTGCTCCTGCTGGAAATGCTCGCCATCATGTTCCTCGGGGCGTTCGCGCTGACCGGGTTCGGCGTCATGATGGCCGCGCGGATCACCAGCATGCAGTCGTTCTTCGGCCTCATGCAGATGGCGATGATGCCGATGATGTTCCTGTCCGGCGCCCTGTACCCGCTGAGCGGGCTGCCGACCTGGCTGACCGTCCTCACCCGCTTCAACCCGCTCACCTACGCGGTCGACCCGCTGCGGCACGCGGTGTTCACCCGGCTGGACGTCTCGCCGGAGCTGATGCGGACGTTCGACCCGGGCGTCACCTGGGGCGGCTGGGTGGTGCCGATCTGGCTGGAGATCCTCATCGTCCTCGCCATGGGCGCCGGCCTGATGGGCGTGGCCATCTGGGAGTTCCGCCGCGCCGACTGACGGAACCGCCGCCGTCACCCGCCGTGATGACGCATACTGACCGTGCGCGACGCAGCGCGGTCGATCGGATGCGGAGGGTGACGGTGGTCAACGTGGACGGGTGCAGGACGATGTGGCGCGGGGCGGCGGCGACGGCGGCCGTGCTCGCGGCGATGGCGGGTGCGACGGTCGTGGACGCGCGGACCGCCGCGCGGGCCGCGGACGCGGCGGACGGGCCGCGGGCTGCGCGGGCCGAGCTGCGGATCACGCGGTTCCTCGGCGAGCGGCGCCTCCCGCACATGGCGAAGGTCGCCGGCACCACGCTCGGAGGGCTGTCGGGCCTCGACCGCGATCCGCGCACCGGGACCTGGTACTTCATCTCTGACGACCGGTGGCGCTACGACCCGGCGCGGTTCTACACCGGGCGGCTCGACATCGACCCGGCGACCGGCGCGTTCACCGGCGTGCGGATCAGCGGCGCGTCCACGTTGAGGCGGCCGGACGGCGGGCCGTACCCGGGGTTCGGCAGGCCCGGGTCCGCCGACCCGGAGACGATCCGGTACGACCCGCGGTCGCGGCGGGTGCTCTGGGGCAGTGAGGGCGACCGCCCCGACGAGAGGCACCGGGACGTCGCGCTGTCGCAGATGTCGCTGCGCTGGGCGGCCCGCGACGGCCGGTACGCCGGGCGGCTGCCGCTGCCGCCGGGCCTGCGGCTCACCGAGGAGAACCGGGGCCCGCGCCGCAACTCCGGGTTCGAGGCGCTGGCGTTCACCCCCCACGGCATCGCCGCGATGGTCGAAGGGCCGCGCTACGAGGACGGCGCCCCGCCGACCGTCGCGCGCGGCGCCCTCACCCGCCTCACGCTGTGGAGCCGCGCCGGCCGCGTCCGCGCCCAGTACGCCTACCCCGTCGACCGGCTCCCGGCCGCGCCGCGGCCGCTCTCGGGGACCGCCGACAGCGGGGTCTCGGAGATCCTCGCCGTGGACGACCACCGGTTCCTGGCGCTGGAGCGGACCTGGCTGGAGGGCGTCGGCTACCGGAACAGGCTGTACGAGTTCGACGTGCGGGGCGCCACGGACGTGCTGCACCGCGACCGCCTCGGCGAGGGGGTGCGGTTCCGTCCGGTGCGCAAGCGGCTCGTCGCCGACCTCGGCAGCTACGCCGCCCCCGAGCAGAATTTGGAGGCGCTGGCATGGGGGCCGCGGCTGAGGTCGGGGGAGTGCACCCTCGTCGCCGGATCGGACGACAACTTCGACCGCCGTGAGGTCACCCAGTTCCTCGCGTTTGCCGTCCGGGGCTGCTGACCCGCGCCCGGGAAACTCGCAGGGCCCGCCGAACCGTGATGGTTCGGCGGGCCCTTCGGGTGCCCGTGGGACGCGTCAGACGGCGAAGTCGAGCAGCGGGCGCGCGTTGCTGGGGTGCCGCAGCTTGGACAGCGACTCCTTCTCCAGCTGGCGGATCCGCTCCCGGGTCAGGCCGAGGGCCTTGCCGATCTCGTCCAGCGTGCGGGGCGTCCCGTCGTACAGCCCGAACCGCATCGCCATGATCTTGGCCTCGCGCGGGGACAGGATGTCCAGCGTGCGGCGCAGCTGGTCGGCCATGAGCTGGCGGTCCACCAGCTCGGACGCCTCGGGGCTGTCGGTGTCCTCGATGAGGTCGCCGATGCGGGTCTCACCGTCCTCGCCGATGGTGGAGTCCAGACTGATCGGCTGCCGGCTGGTGCGCAGCAGCTCGCGGACCTGCTCGGGGCTCTTGTCGAGCTCGGCGGCCAGCTCCTCCGGGGTCGGCTCGCGGCCGAGGCGCTGGTGCATGTCGCGCTCGACGCGGCTCAGCTTGCTGAGCATCTCCAGCACGTGCACGGGCAGCCGGATCGTGCGGGCAGAGTCGGCGAACCCGCGCTGGATGGCCTGCCGGATCCACCACATCGCGTAGGTGGAGAACTTGTAGCCCTTGGAGTAGTCGAACTTCTCCACGGCGCGGATCAGGCCGAGGTTGCCCTCCTGGACGACGTCCAGCAGCGACAGGCCGCGGTCGGAGTACTTCTTGGCGACCGACACCACGAGGCGGAGGTTGGCCTCCAGCATGTGGGCCTTGGCGCGGCGCCCGTCGGCGGCGACCCACTCCAGGTCGGCGCGCAGGTCGGGGGAGAGGTCCTCGTCCTCCAGCTTGTGCTCGGCGTACAGGCCGGCCTCGATGCGCTTGGCGAGGTCGACCTCCTGCTCGGCGGTGAGCAGCTGGCGGCGGCCGATCGCCTTGAGGTAGGTGTGGACGGAGTCGCCCATCCCGGTGGTCTGGTCGTCCAGGTCGGCGGCGGGCTCGTCGGCCTCGACCTCGGTGACCTCGAACCCCTCGTCGGCGGGGGCGTCGGGCCGGGCGGCCCGCGCCGCCCTGGCGGCCGGCTCGCCGGCCCCGGCGTCCTTGGGGGAGTCGGTCTTCGCGGCGGCCTTGCGGGGGGCGCGCTTCCCGGTGCTCCTCGCGGTGCCGGGCGTCTTCTGGGCGGTCTCCCCGGTGGCGTGGTCGGCGGCGGCGGCCGCCCGCTTGCGGGCGGTGTCGGACTCGCCGGCCAGGCTGATGCCGGCCTCGGACAGCTCGCGCAGGATCGAACGGCCCTGGGCCGGACTGAGCCCGGCGGACTCGAAGGCCCCCCTCACCTCGTCGAGCGAGAGGTGCCCTTGGGCACGGCCACGCTTCAGGAGGTCGTTGAGCGCGGGGCCCGCCGACTCCGTGAGCGGGGTCTCGACGGCGCTTCGCGGCATGGGGACACCCCCCTCCCTTCGGTGTGTGAGTGCGGCGCGGATTGTGTTCGCTCGTGGCGCACGCACTTAACGGAACGTCGCACGACCGGGTTCTTGTTCCCGGCGCCGTGGGCTGCGGCGCTCCGCACGGGATCGGGGAGGACCGATCCAGGAGGTCGTGGTGCCCCTGACCGGCGGTTTCACACGGCCCTGTCCGATCCTGCCTTACCTTACTGTGTAAAGGGCACTGGTCGCCGACAGCGTGACGAAGACCACGGATCAGGGCGCGGCGGCGCGCAGCCGGGCACGGTCGGGCTTGCCGGACGCCAGCAGCGGGATGGCGTCCACCAGCTCGAGCTCGCGGGGCGCGGCGTGCGCGGGCATCGTCTCCCGGACGAACGCCCGCAGCTCGGCCAGGTCGGGCGGGCGGGCCGCGGCGGGCACGACGACGGCGGTGACCCGTTCGCCCCACTCGGGGTCGGGCCGGCCGACCACGACCACGTCGCGGACCTTCGGGTGCCGGGACAGCACGGTCGCGATCTCGCCGGCGACGACCTTCTCCCCGCCGGTGTTGATCACGTCGTCGAGGCGGCCGCGGACGCGGAGCCGGCCGTCCTCGATCGCCCCGAGGTCCTGGGTGACGAACCACTCGCCGTCCCTGACCTCGGCGGACTCCTCGGGCCGCAGCCGGTAGCCGGTGAACAGGGACGGCCCGGCGAGGCAAATCCGGCCGCCCGCGCCGAGCGCGACGCGCATGCCGTCCAGCGGGACGCCGTCGTAGACGCAGCCGCCGCACGTCTCGCTCATGCCGTAGGTGGTGAACACGCGGGCGCCGCGGGCGCGGGCCGCGGCGAGCAGGCCGGGCGTGGCGGCGGCGCCGCCGAGGACGATCGCGCCGAGCCGGGACAGGTCGGCGCCGGTGTCGAGGATCCGGCGCAGCTGGGTCGGGACGAGCGAGACGTGCGCGCCCTCGGTGGCCGCGACGGCGGCGGCGTCGAAGCGCGGCATGATGACCGGGTCGGTGCCGGCGACGAGGGCGCGGACGAGGACCTGGACGCCGGAGATGTGGCTGGTGGGCACGCAGCACAGCCACCGGTCGCCGGGCGCGGCCTCGATGCGCGCGAGCGTCCCCGCGGCGGAGTGGCGCAGCGCGCCGGCCGGCAGCTCGACGAACTTCGGCGGGCCGGTGGAGCCGGACGTGGCGATCAGCACCGCCGTCTCGGCGTCGGCGGGGACCCGGCCGCCGCGCGGGCGGTAGGGGGCGAGGCCGTCCGGCGTGCGGACGGCGTCCGGGGCCAGGGCGTCCAGCAGGTCGCGGAGCGCGGGCTCGGGCAGGTCGGGGGAGAGCGGGCAGATCGCGGGACCGCCGTCGAGGGCGTCGGCCAGGGCCCGGAACAAGGCGGGGCCGGGAGGCAGAACGGCGGCGTGCAGAGGGCGATCCATGATCTGATCAGGGTAGACGACCCCGCTGAACGCGTTCAAACGCGGGACCGGTTGAATGGGTCACGCGCGCCGCGGACCCGGCCGCGGCGCGGTCGCCGACGGGAGGATGACATGGTCTCGGAGCTGTTCGACGCGGACGCGTGGAAAGAGGTGGAGGGGTTCGGGTTCACCGACATCACCTACCACCGGGCCGTGGACCACGGGACGGTGCGGGTGGCGTTCAACCGCCCGGAGGTGCGCAACGCGTTCCGCCCGCACACGGTGGACGAGCTGTACCGGGCGCTCGACCACGCGCGGATGTCCAGCGACGTCGGGTGCGTGCTGATCACGGGGAACGGGCCGTCGCCCAAGGACGGCGGGTGGGCGTTCTGCTCCGGCGGCGACCAGCGCATCCGGGGCAAGGACGGCTACAGGTACGCCGAGGGGGAGACGTCGGAGACGATCGACCCGGCGCGGGCCGGGCGGCTGCACATCCTGGAGGTGCAGCGGCTGATCCGGTTCATGGGCAAGGTCGTCATCTGCGTGGTGCCGGGCTGGGCCGCGGGCGGCGGGCACAGCCTGCACGTGGTGTGCGACCTCACGCTCGCCAGCCGGGAGCACGCGCGGTTCAAGCAGACCGACGCGGACGTGGCGAGCTTCGACGGTGGGTTCGGGTCGGCGTACCTGGCGCGGCAGGTGGGGCAGAAGTTCGCCCGCGAGATCTTCTTCCTGGGCGAGACCTACGACGCCGACGCGGCGCACCGGATGGGCATGGTCAACGCGGTCGTCCCGCACGCCGAGCTCGAGGCCGTGGCGCTGGAGTGGGCGCGGAAGATCAACGGCAAGAGCCCGACGGCGCAGCGGATGCTGAAGTACGCGTTCAACATGGTCGACGACGGTCTGGTGGGCCAGCAGGTGTTCGCCGGAGAGGCGACCCGGCTCGCCTACGCCACCGACGAGGCGGCCGAGGGACGCGACGCGTTCCTGGAGAAGCGCGACCCCGATTGGTCGCGTTTCCCGTGGTACTACTAATTGTTCGTACGGACGGTGTGATCCGGAATACGTTGATTCAGCGGGCAGGTCAGGGGGTCGGCGCGTGCGGGTGTTCTCCATCCCGATGCGGACGCGGTTCCGCGGTGTGACGCGGCGGGAGGGCGCCCTGATCCAGGGCCCCGCCGGCTGGGGAGAGTTCTCGCCGTTCGCCGAGTACGGCCCGGCCGAGTGCGCGCGGTGGCTGGCCGCGGCCCGCGAGGCCGCGTGCGAGGGCTGGCCGGCGCCCGTCCGCGACCGGATCCCGGTGAACGTGACGGTTCCGGCGGTCGGCCCGGAGCGGGCGTTCGAGATGGTGAAGGAGTCCGGCTGCCGGACCGCGAAGGTGAAGGTCGCCGAGCGCGGGCAGGGCGAGGCCGACGACCTGGCGCGCGTCGAGGCGGTCCGCGCGGCGCTCGGCCCGCAGGGCCGGGTCCGGATCGATGTGAACGGCGGCTGGGACGTCGACCGCGCGGCGCGGATGATCCGGGCGCTGGACCGGTGGGAGCTGGAGTACGCCGAGCAGCCCTGCGCGACGCTGGAGGAGCTGGCGCGGCTGCGGCGGCTGGTGGACGTCCCGGTCGCGGCGGACGAGTCGATCCGCCGGGCCGAGGATCCGCTGAAGGTCCGGGCGGCGGGCGCCGCCGACATCGCGGTGCTGAAGGTGCAGCCGCTCGGCGGGGTCGCGGCGGCGCTGCGGGTGGCGGAGGCCTGCGGGCTGCCGGTGGTGGTGTCGAGCGCGGTGGAGACGTCGGTGGGGCTGGCGGCGGGGCTCGCCCTCGCGGCCGCGCTGCCGGAGCTGCCGTACGCGTGCGGGCTGGGGACGCTGGCGCTGCTGGAGGGCGACGTCGTGCGCGATCCGCTGTGGCCCGTGGCGGGTGAGATCGAGGTGCGGCGGCCGGTGGTGGACGAGGAGGCGCTGCGCCGCTGGGAGGTCCCCGGCGGGCCGTGGCGCGGCCGGGCGCTGGAGGCCCAGGCGCACCTGGAGGGCCCCGCGGTGATCGAGGAGGGGCCGTGAACCCGGCGACCGCGCTGGCGACCGTCCTGGTCGACGAGCTGCTGCGGTGCGGGATGACCGACGTGGTGCTGGCGCCGGGGTCGCGGTCGGCGCCGCTGGCGCTGGCGCTGCACGCCGCCGAGGAGGCGGGCCGGATCCGCATGCATGTGCGGATCGACGAGCGGTCGGGGTCGTTCCTCGGGCTCGGCCTGGCCAAGCGGTCGGGCCGTCCGGTGGCGCTGGTGTGCACGTCGGGTACGGCGGCGGCGAACTTCCATCCGGCGGTGGTGGAGGCGCACGAGTCGGGCGTTCCGCTGCTGGTCTTGACGGCGGACCGTCCGCCGGAGCTGCGCGACACCGGCGCGAACCAGACGATCGACCAGGTGAAGCTGTACGGGACGGCGGTGCGGTGGAGCACCGAGATCGGCGTCCCGGAGAACCGTCCGGGCATGGTGGCGTACTGGCGGTCGCTGATGAGCCGCGCGTGGGGGCTGGCGCAGGCGCCGGTGCCGGGGCCGGTGCATGTGAACGCCTCGTTCCGGGAGCCGCTGATCCCGGACGGCGACGAGACGTGGTGCGAGCCGCTCGACGGCGACGCGACGGGCGCGTGGACGAAGGTGCGGCCGGCGACGCCGGGGTCGGTGCTGCACGTCCCGCCGACGCGGCGCGGCGTCCTGGTGGTCGGGGACGGCGCGATGAACGTCAAGCGGTACGTGGCGGCCGCGTCGATGGCCGGCTGGCCCGTGCTGGCCGAGCCGAACGGCAACGCCCGCTACGGCGACCACGCGCTGTCGTCGCACCATTTCCTGCTGGGCGTCCCGGAGTTCGTGGAGCGGCACCGTCCCGAGGTGGTGGTGACGCTGGGCAAGCCGGGGCTGTCGCGCCCGCTGCTGTCGCTGCTGCGCCGGGCCGAGGAGCACATCGTGCTGGCGCCGGATCTCGCGCACTGGCCCGACCCGGTCCGGTCGGCGACGCAGGTGGCCCCGGAGGTGGAGATCCCGGTGGTGTCGGGCGACGACGCGTGGCTGAAGTCGTGGCGGACGGCGGACCGGGCCGCCGCGGCGGCGGTGGACGCGGTGCTGGACGCGGTTCCTGAGGTCAGCGAGCCGCGGCTGGCGCGGGACCTGGTCGCGGGGCTGCCGGGCGGGTCGCTGCTGTTCACGGCCGCGAGCATGCCGATCCGCGATCTGGACCAGGTGATGCGGCCGCGGCGGGGTATCCGGATCATGGCGAACCGGGGCGCCAGCGGCATCGACGGGCTGGTGTCGACGGCGATGGGCGCGGCGCTGGCGCACAGCGGCCGCTCCTACGCGCTGCTGGGCGATCTGGCGTTCCTGCACGACCAGAACGGGCTGATCGTGGGGCCGCACGACCGCCGGCCCGACCTGGCGATCATCGTGGTGAACAACCGGGGCGGGGGGATCTTCTCGCTGCTGCCGCAGGCGGCGCTGCACGGCCCGTTCGAGCGGGTCTTCGGCACCCCGCACCAGGTGGACCTCGAGGCGGTCGCCGCCGCGCACGGCGTCCCGTACCGGCGCCTGGACGCGGCGGCGGACCTGCCGAAGGCGATGGCGGGGGAGGGGCTGCGGATCGTCGAGGCCCGCACCGACCGGGAGGCGAACGCGGCGCTGCACGCCGACCTCCGCCAGGCGGCCCAGGCCGCCGTCCGCGCCGTCCTCACCTGACCGACTCCGAACGGGAAGCCGTCGCGGTGCCAATAGTCTCCCCTTGAAACTTACAACGTAAAGGCGTCGGGCTGAGTCGCCTCCACCCACAACCAAAGAGCTAAAAACACCCCTCACCTAGGTAATAGCAGCATCGGCGGGGATGCCCAGCGTGCCGGTAGTGAGGAGGTGTGGTGGGGGCGCGGGGGTCAGCCGAGGAGGCGGTCGCGGAGCGCCCGGGTGTCGTCGTCGGTCCAGCCGTGGCCGGCCAGCCAGCCGAGGATGCCGCCGTGCTCCTCGTCGATGCGGGCGAGGAACTTGTCCATGATGGCGGCGTGGGGCTGGTGGGAGTCGGCCGGGCGGGAGTCGAGGTCGGCGGCGTAGGTGTCGCTGCCGCGCAGGCGCCGCAGGATCGCGTCGAGGCGTTCGCCGGTCCGGGCGTAGTCGGCGACGATGGCCTCGCGGGTGACGCCGGCGACGTCGAGGGCGAGGGCGCAGACGACGCCGGTGCGGTCCTTGCCCGCGGCGCAGTGCACGAGCGCGGACCCGTCGGTGCGGGTCATGACGCGCAGGGCGGCGACGACGGAGTCGCCGCGGTCGGCGAGGTAGCCGAGGTAGTGGCCGATGGAACGGTCCTGTTCGGCGCCGTCCGCGTCGCGTTCCTGCCAGGGCAGCACCTTGTCGACGTCCACGTCGGCGGCGACGTCGGTGTGGCGGCCGCCTTCGGAGAACAGCGACAGCTGGTGGATGGTGACGGACGGTACGCGGGTCAGGGGGCCGGGGCCTTCGAGGCGTGCTTCGGCGTCGCTGCGCAGGTCGATGACGTTCTTGAGGGCGTAGCCGTCCAGGAGGAGCCGGACGTCGGCGACGGTGAGGTCCTGGAGGTTGTCGGAGCGCAGGACGCGTCCGCGGCGGGTGGTGCGGCCGTCGGTCGTGGGGAGTCCGCCGAGGTCGCGGGCGTTGACCGCACCGTCCAGTTCGATCCACCGAGAGTCGTCGTCCATGACTTGTGACCTTATATCGGGGCGTAGCAGGCGCTTTCGCGCAGGGTGCGGGTTCCGGCTGATGATCATTCAGGGGAGCGACGGGTCGCTTGGGGAACCGGGACCTGCGAGCCAGACCGGGGATGGCTCTCTGGCGGGGTGACCCCTGGGGTTGACCCTCCGTAGCTTCAGGGGATCGTGTTCCCCGCTCCCGTTGGAGACTTCATGCCCGCGACCCTGCACGCTCCCTCCCGACCGTCCCGGCAGAAAGAGGCCGGCAGTGAGTTCGCGCCGCTGGCGCGGCGTGTCCGCGAGAGCGGGCTGCTCGATCGGCGTCGCGGCTACTACGCGCGGGCGGTCGGGCTGAATCTGGCCGCGACCGCCGCCTTGTGGGGGGCGGTGGCGTGGACGGGGGACAGCTGGTGGACGGTTTTGCTGGGTGTTCCGCTGGCGGTCGTGGCGGCGCGGACGGGGTTCCTGGGCCATGACGCGGGGCACCGGCAGATCGCGCGGAGTGCGCGGGCGAACCGGTGGCTGGGGTTGGTGCTGGGGAATCTGCTGCTGGGGATGGGGCACGGGTGGTGGAGCGACAAGCACAACCGTCATCACGCGAACCCGAACCATGTCGGGAAGGACCCTGATGTGGGGGAGGGCGTGCTGGCGTGGACGGCGGAGCAGGCGGGGCGGCAGCGGGGTGTGCTGCGGTGGGTGGCGCGGCATCAGGCGGTGCTGTTCTTCCCGTTGCTGACGCTGGAGGGCGTGAATCTCAAGATCGGCAGTGTGCTGTTCCTGCGGGGGCGATCACGCCGTGACCAGGTCATCGAGGGTGGTCTGCTGGTCGCGCATGCCGTCGGGTATCTGGCGCTGGCGTTGTCGCTGCTGCCGGTGGAGAAGGCGGTGGCGTTGATGGTGGTGCAGCATGCGCTGTTCGGGGTGCATCTGGGTGCGGTGTTCGCGCCCAACCACAAGGGGATGGCGATGCCCGAGCCGGGGCAGCGGTGGGGGCATCTGCGCCGCCAGGTGCTGACCTCCCGCAACGTGCGCGGCGGCCCGGTGACGGACTGGATGATGGGCGGCCTGAACTACCAGATCGAGCACCACCTGTTCCCTGGGGTTCCCCGCTGCAATCTGCGGAAGATGCAGCCGATGGTGCGTGAGCACTGCGCGGCGGCGGGCGTCCCTTACACCGAGACGGGGCTGGTGGCGTCGTACCGGGAGGCGCTTGGTCACATGCGGGAGATCGGGGAGCCGCTGCGGTAGCGGCGGGGCTATGCTCCGGGCCATGCCCGAGGGACACACGATTCACCGTCTGGCCGCCGAGCATCAGAGGATGTTCGGCGGCCTCGCCGTTTCCGCGTCGAGCCCGCAGGGGCGGTTCGCGGAGGGGGCGCGGTGGCTGGACGGGCGGGTGCTGACGGCGGCGGACGCGCATGGCAAGCATCTGCTGCTGGGGTTCGATGATGAGCGGACTCTGCATGTGCATCTGGGGATTTACGGGAAGTACGTGTTCGGGGAGGGGCCGGTGCCGGCGCCGGTCGGGGCGGTGCGGTTGCGGCTGGTGGGCGGCGGGTGTTATGCGGATCTGCGGGGGCCGAACGCGTGTGCGCTGCTGGAGCCGGGGGATGTGAAGCTGCTGCGTGATCGGCTGGGGCCGGATCCGCTGCGGGGTGATGCGGATCCGGGGGTTGCGTGGCGGCGGATCAGCCGGTCGCGGACGCCGGTGGCGGTGCTGCTGATGGATCAGTCGGTGGTGGCGGGTCCGGGGAACATCTACCGGGCGGAGGTGCTGTTCCGGCAGGGGGTGGATCCGCGGTTGCCGGGGCGGTCGCTGTCGGCGGAGCGGTGGGCGGCGATCTGGGACGATCTGGTGCTGCTGATGGCGGAGGGTGTGCGGGCGGGGCGGATCGACACGGTGCGCCCGGAGCACACGCCGGAGGCGATGGGGCGGCCGCCGCGGGTGGACGGTCACGGGGGCGAGGTGTACGTGTACCGGCGGGCGGGGCAGCCGTGCCTGGTGTGCGGGACGGCGGTGGCGGTGGCCGAGCTGGCGGGGCGGAACCTGTTCTGGTGTCCGGGGTGCCAGCCGCCCGCGGTGTGAGGCCCGCGCAGGGGTCAGTGGGTTCCGGCGGTGTCCTCTTCGCTGACGCGCATGGCGGGTGCGGGGACGTCGGCGTCGGTCTGGGCGGTGCGGCGGTGGGCGCGGCGGGCGCGCAGGCGTCCGGCGAGGGGTTCGGCGCTGCGGGCGATGATGGGGCCGGCGACGGCGAGGATGAGGACGTAGGCGGCGGCGAGGGGGCCGAGGCGGGAGTTGGCGCCGGCGCTGACGGCGAGGCCGGCGATGACGATGTTGAACTCGCCGCGGGGCATGAGGGCGGCGCCGGCGCGCAGGCGTCCGGTGGCGGCGACGCCGGCGCGGCGTGCGGCGATCCAGCCGGTGCCGAGCTTGGTGAGGATGCCGGCGGCGGCGAGGGCGGCGGCGATGCCGAGGACGGGCGGCAGGTCGCTGGGGTCGGTGTGCAGGCCGAAGAAGACGAAGAAGACGGCGGCGAAGAGGTCGCGCAGGGGTGCGAGGAGTTTCTGGGCGGTGTGGGCGAGGCTGCCGGACAGGGCGATGCCGACGAGGAAGGCGCCGACGGCGGCGGAGACCTGGAGTTGCTGGGCGACGCCGGCGACGAGGAGGGTGAGGCCGAGGACTTTGAGGAGGAGGACCTCTTCGCTGGGGCTGGCGACGAAGCGTTCGACGAGGCTGCCGTGGCGGAGGGCGATGTAGAGGATGACGCTGATGGTGGCGGCGGCGATGGCGAGGGCGGCGGCGCCGCCGAGGAGTCCGGCGCCGGCGAGGAGGGCGGTGAGGATCGGGAGGTAGGCGGCCATGGCGAGGTCCTCGAAGACGAGGACCGACAGCACGGCGGGGGTTTCGCGGTTGCCGAGCCAGCCGAGGTCGCCGATGACCTTGGCGGTGATGCCGGATGAGGTGACGTAGGTGATGCCGCCCATGGCGACGGCGGCGACGGGGCCCCAGCCGAGGAGGAGGGCGGCGAGGACGCCGGGGGTGGCGTTGAGGGCGATGTCGGCGAGGCCGACGGGTGCGGAGGTGCGCAGGGTGCCGACGAGTTCGTCGGCGGTGTATTCGAGGCCGAGGGTGAACAGCAGGAGGATGACGCCGACTTCGGCGCCGGTGGCGACGAAGTCCTCGCTGGTGGTGAGGGGGAGGATGCCGCCGGATCCGAAGGCGAGGCCGGCGATGAGGTAGAGGGGGATGGGGGAGATGGAGAAGCGGACGGAGATGGCGCCGAGGAGGCCGAGGGCGAGGATGATGGCGCCGAGTTCGATGAGTTGTACGGCTGTGTGCATGCGGGTCAGCCGTCGGAGAGGATTTGGGCCACGGCGGCGGTGCCTTCGCCGGTGCCGACGACGACGATGATGTCTCCGGCGTGGAAGACGAAGTCGGGGCGGGGGCTGGCGATGACCTGGCCTTCGCGGACGACGGCGACGATGGAGGCGCCGGTGCGGGTGCGGGAGCGGGTGTCGCCGAGGGGGCGCCCGTCGTAGGGGGAGCCGGGGGCGATGGGGATCTGCTCGGTGACGAGGCCTTCGACCTGGCGGTGGAGTTCGGCGAGGTGTTCGATGATGCGGCCGGTGCCGAGGAGTTCGGCGATGGCGTTGGCCTCCTCGGGGTTGAGGGCGACCGTGGCGATGCAGCTGTCGGGGTCTTCTTTGTCGTAGATGACGAGGTCGCGGCGGCCGCTGCGGTGGGAGATGACGCCGATCTGGCGGCCTCGGCCGGTGGTCATGACGTGCTGCAGGCCGATTCCGGGCAGGGCGGTCCGTTCGACGTCCACGGTGGCTGTTCTCCGTCTCGGGGTGGGGTTTTCCGTGGATGACCGTACCGGGTGTGCGGGGGTGTCGGTGCAGTTGGGGCCCGGTGCGGTCGGTCAGCCGTGGAGGGCGTACTGCATGGGGCGGAACTTGGTGCGGGCCTCGGCGAGTTCGGCGTCGGGGTCGGAGTCGGCGACGATGCCGCAGCCGGCGAAGAGGCGGGCGCGGGTGCCGTCGATCTCGGCGCAGCGCAGGGCGATGCCCCATTCGCCGTCGCCGCGGGCGTCGACCCAGCCGACGGGGCCGGCGTAGCGGCCGCGGTCCATGCCTTCGAGTTCGCGGATGAGGTCCATGGCGGTGCCGGTGGGGGTGCCGCAGACGGCGGGGGTGGGGTGGAGGGCGGCGACGACGTCCAGGACGGAGCGGTCGGCGGTGAGGCGGCCGCGGAGGGGTGAGGCGAGGTGGGTGACATTGGGGAGGGTGAGGAGTTCGGGTTCGTCGGGGATGGTGAGGTCGGCGCACAGGGGGGTGAGGGCGTCGCGGACCATCTCGGCGGCGTAGCGGTGTTCTTCGCGGTCTTTGGGGGAGGCGAAGAGGCGGGCGGCGCGGGCGCGGTCGTCGGCGGAGGTGTGGCCGCGGGCGGTGGTGCCGGCCAGGACGAGGGATTCGATGTCGCCGCCGGTGCGGCGGATGAGGAGTTCGGGGGTGGCGCCGACCATGCCGGCGCAGGAGAAGGTGTAGCAGGCGGGGAAGCGGGCGGCGAGGCGCTGGAGGAGGACGCGGGCGTCGATGGGGGCGTCGGCGCGGACGGTGAGGTCGCGGGCGAGGACGACCTTGCCGAGGCCGGTGCGGTGGTGCGGGGGGCCGGCGGCGAGGTGGCCGGCGCGGATGCGGTCGACGGCGGCGGCGACGGCGTCCTTCCAGGCGTGTTCGGGGAGGGCTCCGTCGCTCCAGTGCAGGCCGGTGGGGGGCTGGGGCGGGGTGGTGAGGGTGAGGGGGTCGGTGTCGTCGCCGATGGTGGTGAGCCAGGCGCGGCCGTCGCGGCGGCCGAGGACGCGGCGGGGGACGATGAGGGTGGAGTCGGGGGATTTGGGGTCGAAGCCGAAGGTGCCGAAGGCGACGGGGCCGGAGCCGGGGACGGCGATGGGGTCGTCGACGGCGGCGGCGCCGAACAGGTCGCCGAGCATGCGGGCGGCGGCGGCGAAGCGGTCGTGGCCGCCGGGGAGGGTGAGGCGGGCGGCTTCGCCCCAGCCGACGATGCCGTCGCCGTGGCGGATCCAGGCCAGGGCGGAGGGGTGCGGGAGCCGCGCGATGAGGTCGCCCGGGTCGGGGACCGGGACGGTGCGGACGGTGAGTCGGTCCGGTGCTGTCACGGCGAGCTTCACGCAAGCCACTGTACGACAGATTTGAACCTGTTCAAACGGGCGGGGTGGCGGTGTGCGGTGAGGTGTGCGCCACATCGGCGCAGGGCGGTTGCGGTCGGCGCGGTGGCGTGTGTTCCCGCCCGTCCGGTGTCCATGCGCGGGCGCGGGGGACCGGACGGGCGCGGGGACCGGACGGGCGGGCGGGTCAGCGGCGGTGTCCGGCGCCGGTGACCTTCCATGCGGCGGGCAGCAGGGCGGCGGCCAGCAGGACCTTCAGGGCGTCGCCTGCCAGGAACGGGGTGACGCCGAGGTCCAGGGCCTTGGTGAGGTCGATGTTCAGGGCGGCCGTCAGGTAGGGGACGCCGGCGGCGTACATGACGAGGGTTCCGCTGAGCATTGTGGCGGCGGTGCGCAGGGGGGTGCGGTCGGCGCCGAGCTGCGCGAGGCGTCCGACGAGGGCGGCGGCGCCGACGAAGCCGATGACGTAGCCGAGGGTGGGGGATCCGGTGCCGGAGGTGCCGTCGGTGAACCAGGGGACGCCCGCCATGCCGGCCAGCAGGTAGACCAGCATGCCCAGGGCGCCGCGGCCGGGGCCGAGGGCGGCGCCGGCGAGGAGGACGGCGAAGGTCTGCCCGGTGACCGGGACGGGGGTGCCGGGCAGCGGGACGGCGAGTTGCGCGGCGGCGCCGACGAGGGCGGCGGCGCCGGCGATGAGCGCGGCGTCGCGGGCCAGGGAACCGGGCAGCAGGTCGCCCAGGACGGCGGGGTGCCGCTGGGCTGCGTGGGCGTTGGCCACAGATCCTCCCAAAAGGTTTGTTCAGTCCGAAACCTAGCGAACTGGTCTTCCGGGATGGACGGTGCGGCCTACAGAAACGGGCCGCCCCGCTTTGTCGGGCCCCTCACCGGCCGGGGGCCCCGGCGAGGGTTCAGTCGGCGGAGTCGGGTCCGGCGGCGAGGTAGACCACGTCGGGTTCGCCGCGCGGCACCGGCACCGGGCGGGCCTCGACGCGGGCGAACCGGTCGCGCAGCAGCGCCTCGAACGCCGGCGCGGCGTTGGCGCTCCACACCGCCAGGCGGCCGCGCGGGGTCAGCAGCCGGGTGAGGGCGTCCAGGCCGCCGCCCGCGTAGAGGCGGGCGTTGCCGGGGGTGACGGTCCAGTCGGGGCCGTTGTCGATGTCCAGGCAGAGCGCGTCGAAGCGCCGGCCGCCGGGGGCGGCGACGAAGGCGAGCAGGTCGGCGCATTCGACCGCGACGCGGGGGTCGTCCAGGGCGCCGTCCGACCAGGGCCGCAGCGCGGTGGCGTGCCAGCCGATGACGGCGGGCTCGCGTTCGACGACGGTGACGTGCTCCACGCCGGGCAGGGTGAGGGCCTCGGCGAGGGAGAACCCGACGCCGAGCCCGCCGATGAGGATGCGGAGCGGCCCGTCCAGCCCTTCGGCGGCGGCGCGGACCAGCAGCCGCTCGGACTCGCCGTTGCGGGTGTCCATGAGGAACACGCCGTTGCTGATGATCTCGTAGTGGCCGCCGTCGCGGCGCAGCACCAGCTCCCCGCCCACCCCGGCGGCGCGCTCGACCACCGCCGGCTCTGCGGCCGTCCCCGCCGCGCGTCCCGTGCCGTGCACCATGCCCAGCACCCTAGCGGGGGGCTGGGCGGGGCGGGCGATCTCGGCTACGGTGCCGATCATGCCCGAGACTCCACCCCCCGGCGGGCTGCTCGCGGGACGCCGGGTCCTGGTCGTCGGCGCGGGGACGCGGCGCAGCGACGACCCCGCAGCCCCGGTCGGCAACGGCCGCGCCATCGCCGTCACGGCCGCGCGGGAGGGCGCGATGGTGGCGTGCGGCGACATGGACGAGCACGCCGCGGGGGAGACCGCCGCGATGATCACCGCCGAGGGCGGGCGGGCGTGCGTGGTGGTCGCCGACGTCACCGATCCCGAGTCGTGCGACCGGGTGGTGACGCGGGCGGTCGAGGGGCTCGGCGGGCTGGACGGGGTGGTGTTCAACGCCGGGATCGGCATCGGGTACGGGCTGGCGGGCACGGCGCTGGCCGACTGGGACCGGGTGCTGCAGGTGAACCTGCGGGCGCCGTTCCTGGTCGGCAAGGCCGCGATGCCGGCGCTGGAGGACGGCGGCGCGCTGGTGTTCATCGGGTCGCTGGCCGGGACCAAGCCGGGGTCGCGGTCGCCGTCCTACGACGCGTCCAAGGCGGGCCTGACCGGGCTGGTGCGGCACATCGCGGCCGAGGGCGCGCCCCGCGGGGTGCGCGCGAACGTGGTGGCGCCCGGCCTCATCGACACCGTGATGGGGCGTGCCGCCTCGGCCGGGAACGCCTCCCGCGACCAGGTCGCCCGCCTGATCCCGATGCACCGGCAGGGGACGGCGTGGGAGGTCGCCGACGCCGCGGTGTTCCTGCTGTCGGACCGCGCGTCCTACGTCACCGGGCAGGTCCTGCACGTCGACGGCGGCCTGTCCACGCTGCGCTGACCCCCTGGGAGGGCCGATGACCGACGAGGTGGAGCTGCGGCCGGTCGCCGAGGACGACCTGGCCGTGATCGAGCGGCTGCGGACCGAGCCGCGGCTGGCCGGGGAGTTCCTGTGGCAGGGGTGGCACGACCCGCGCCGCTACCGGCGGCGGTGGGAGGACAACCGGATGCTCGGCGCTGACCTCGGGAACCTGGCCGTCGCGCGCGGCGGCCGGCTGCTCGGCATCGTGTCCTACCGCAAGATCGCCTACATGGAGCAGTCGTGGTTCTGGAGCATCGGGATCTCGCTGCTGCCGGACGCGCGCGGGCACGGCGCCGGGAGCCGCGCCCAGCGGCTGCTGGTGGAGTACCTGTTCGCGCACACCGCGGTGCACCGGATCCAGGCCGAGGTCGAGGTGGACAACATCGCCGAGCAGCGGGCACTGGAGAAGGCCGGTTTCACCCGCGAGGGCGTCATGCGGGGCGTCGGGTTCCGCGGCGGCGAGTACCGCGACGAGGTCCTCTACAGCGTCCTGCGCACCGACCGGAACCCCGGACCGGACGGCGGCTCGGACGGCGGCCCGGACGGCGGCCCGGGGGTCGGGCGGCCGTAGCGGGAACACCTCTTCACCTCCCGGCGTTGCCGTGTAACGATGTAATCATCGGGAGGTGCGATGGTCCCCCACGAGAGCGAGCCCCGGGAGGGCGAGCCGCTGGACGCCTACTCCCGGGTCGTGTCCGCCGTGGCCCGCGAGCTGACCCCGCGCGTGGCGGCGCTGCGCGTCCGGCACGGCCGCGGGGAGGGCTCGGGGTCGGCCGTGGCGTTCACCGGCGACGGGTTCCTGCTCACCAACGCCCACGTCGTCGGGTCGGCGTCCGGCGGGCAGGCCGCGTTCGCCGACGGCGACACCGGCGCGTTCACGGTCGTCGGCACCGACCCGCTGTCGGACCTGGCGGTCGTCCGCGCCGACGGCCCCACCCCCGGCCCGGTCACCCTCGGCGACGCCGACGACCTGGTCGTCGGGCAGCTCGTCGTGGCCGTCGGCAACCCCCTCGGTCTGGCCGGGTCGGTCACCGCCGGGGTGGTGTCGGCGCTCGGCCGGTCCCTGCCGACCGCGCGCACCCGCTCGGGCACCGGCGTGCGGGTCATCGAAGACGTCATCCAGACCGACGCCGCCCTCAACCCCGGCAACTCCGGCGGCGCGCTCGCCGACGCCCGCGGCCGCGTCGTCGGCGTCAACACCGCCGTCGCCGGGATCGGGCTCGGCCTGGCCGTCCCGGTCAACGCCACCACCCGCCGCATCATCGGCGCGCTCATGCGCGACGGCCGTGTCCGCCGCGCGTTCCTCGGCCTGGCCGCCGCGCCCGTCCCGGTGCCCGCGGCGCTGCGGGAGCGGATCGGGCAGGACGAGGCGCTGCGGGTCGCCGAGGTCGTGCCCCGCAGCCCCGCCGACCGGGCCGGGCTGCGCCGCGGTGACCTGGTCCTGACCGCCGGCGGCGTGCCGGTCTCCCACGCCCAGTCGCTGCAGAAGCTGATGTTCGCCGACGCCATCGGCAAGCCGCTGCCGATCACGGTGCTGCGCAACGGCGCCATGGTCGACGTCATCGCCGAACCCGTCGAACTCGACACCGAACACGCCTGACCCCGCGCCGGACGGTGGCGGTGTCAGCGGCCGCGGAACGTGGCGCGGTACGCCGACGGCGACACTCCGACCGCCGCCGCCAGATGCTGCCGCAGCGAGGCCGCCGTTCCGAACCCGGCCCGCTCGGCGACCCGGTCCACCGGCAGGTCGGTCTCCTCCAGCAGCCGCCGCGCCCGCTCCACCCGCTGCGCCGCCAGCCACACCTGCGGCGACACGCCCGTCTCCTGCCGGAACCGGCGGGTGAACGTCCGCACGCTCATCGACGCCCGCGCCGCCATCCCCGCCAGCGTCACCGGCCGGTCCAGCCGTTGCAGCGCCCACTCCCGCGCCGTGCCGGTGGAGGACGCCCGCGGCTCGGGCACCGGCAGCGCGATGAACTGAGCCTGCCCGCCCTCGCGGTGCGGCGGCACCACCGTGCGGCGCGCCACGTCCCCCGCGACCGCCGCGCCGTGGTCGCGGCGGATCATGTGCAGGCACAGGTCGATGCCCGCCGCCTCCCCTGCCGAGGTCAGTACGTCGCCCTCGTCGACGAACAGCACCGCCGCGTCGACCTTCACCTTCGGGAACATCGCCGCGAACCGGCCGCACGACAGCCAGTGCGTCGTCGCGCGCCGCCCCTCCAGCAGCCCCGCCGCCGCCAGCACGAACGCGCCCGTGCACACCGACGCCACTCGCGTGCCGCGCCGGTGCGCCGCGGCCAGCGCCGCCGGGACCGGCCCGTCCCCGGGATGGTCCTCGTCCAGCAGGTGCGAGGCGGGGACCAGCACCGTGTCCGCCGCCTCCAGCGCCTCCAGCCCGTGCCCGACCGCCACACCGAAATCGGCGTCCGCCCGGACCGTCCCCGGCTCGACCGCGCACGACACCACCTCGTACAGCGGCGCCCTGCCCGGCGACCTGGCCTGCCCGAACAGCTGGTGGACGATCCCCAGCTCCATCGGCAGCACGCCCTCGCGCACCAGCACCGCCACCCGCGGCAGCCCGTCACCGCTCATGGCCCGATCCTTGCACATCTTGGCCTACCGGCCACTTACGGGTCGCGGCGGACGCCCGGCAGCATCGGGTCAACGGAAAAGGAGACACGCCATGAACGTCCTGTGGATCTTCGCCCACCCCGAGGCCCGCTCCCTCAACGGCGCCCTGCGCGACCACGGCGCCGCCACCCTGCACCGCCACGGCCACCGCGTCCGCCACTCCGACCTGTACGCGATGGGCTGGAACCCGGTCGTCGGACCCGCCGACTTCGGCCACGACCCCGCCGCCCGCCTCATCGTCGGCGCCGAGTCGCAGCGCGCCCACGCTGCCGGCGCCCTGGCCCCCGACATCCGCGCCGAACAGGACAAGATCGCCTGGGCGGACGCGCTGGTCCTGCAGTTCCCCCTGTGGTGGTACGGGATGCCCGCGATCCTCAAGGGCTGGTTCGACCGCGTCTTCGTCCAGGGCTTCGCCTTCGGCGTCACCGACGACCGCGGCCGCACCCTGCGCTACGGCGACGGCGGCCTGGCCGGGCGCCGCGCCCTGGTCGTCACCACCGCCGGCGCCCGCGCCACCGGCCTCGGCCCCCGCGGCGTCCACGGCGCCGCCGAGGACGTGCTGTTCCCCCTCCTGCACGGCACCCTGTTCTACACCGGCATGGACGTCCTGCCGCCCCTGGTCATCACCGGCGCCGACCGCGCCACCCCCGCCGACCACGCCGCGCACACCGCCGCCCTCGACGAACGCCTGCGCGCGCTGCCCACCGCCGCGCCCATCCCGTATCGGACCGAGCACGGCGGCGACTACGACGACGACCTCGTCCTGCGCCCCCACCTGGCCCCCGGCCGCACCGGCCTGCACATCCACCACCACCCCGCCCCCCACACCACCACCGACACCACCACCACCACCGACGCCGCCTGACATCGCAGGGCGGGTGAGGCGGGGCGCGGGGGCGGCGGGTCACAGGAGGGTGAGCTGTTCCGGGCGCGCCGGCGGCGGGGGAGGGGCGGCGGGGCGGTGGGACGCCCGGCCGCCGACCCCGTACGCGGCGGCCAGCTCGCGGACCCGCGCGGTGATCCGCTCCTGGTACTCGCGGGGGGCGTAGGCGCCGCCGCGGTACAGGCGCGCGTAGGGCGCCACCAGCTCCGGATGGTGCTCGCGCAGCCACGACAGGAACCATTCGCGGGCGCCCGGACGCAGGTGCAGGACGATCGCCGACACCGACGTGGCGCCCGCCTCGGCGATCTGCCGGACGGCGGCCTCAAGCTGGGCGGGGGAGTCCGACAGGTAGGGGATGACCGGGCCCATCAGCACACCGCAGCCGATGCCCGCATCGTTCAGCGCCGCGCACACCTCCAGCCGCCGCTGCGGCGGGGGCGCGCCCGGCTCCACCAGCCGCCCCAGGTCCCGGTCGACCGACCCGACCGACACCGCGGCGCTCACCCGCGTGCGGGCGGCGGCCTCTTCGAGCAGCGGCAGGTCGCGCAGGATCAGCGACCCCTTGGTCAGGATGGAGAACGGGTTGGCGGCCTCGGTCAGCGCCGCCAGGATCCCCGGCATCAGCCGGTAGCGGCCCTCGGCGCGCTGGTAGCAGTCGACGTTGGTGCCCATCGCGATGTGCTCGCCCCGCCACCGCGGCGCCGCCAGCTCCGCCCGGACCCGCTCGGCCGCGTTCACCTTCACCACGATCCGCGAGTCGAAGTCGGCGCCGGAGTCCAGGTCGAGGTACTCGTGGGTCCTGCGGGCGTAGCAGTAGGGGCATGCGTGGGAGCAGCCCCTGTAGGGGTTGATCGTCCAGCGGAACGGGAGGCGGGACGCCTCGGGGACCTTGTTCACGATCGTTTTGGCGTGCACCTCGTAGAAGGTCATGCCGCGGAACTCCGGGGTGTCGAAGGTGCGCGCCACCGCGCGCCGCTCGATCAGCGGCGGCTCGGGCCCGCCGTCGCCGTCGAGTCGCAGATGGTCCCAGCGCACCCCGCCTCCTCGAACAGGTGAGCGATCGATCGTCCGGCCAGTATGGAACGCGTGTTCGAAGATCGCAATGTGTGGACCAGGGTAAATGGGACGGAAAGGGATCACACGGGCATCGGCGTTTCGGTCCGAGCATCGCAACGGGTGCGTAACAATGGGCCGCTATGGCATGGCGAACCAGGACCCGCGCAGTGGCGGCGGCGATGACGGCGGGAGCGGCGATGAGCGCGCTCGCCGCCTGCGGCATCCCCGCCTTCGGAGGCTCCAGAGACGAGGAGGGGCGCGGCGGCGGGCCCGTCCCGCCCGGGGCCAAGGCCGAATGCCCGGACATCGCCGCCCCCGGCGACACCCGCGGCCGGCAGCTGCGCGCCATGTGGATCACCACCGTCGGCAACACCGACTGGCCCCAGGGCTCGGCCGCCCAGCAGAAGAAGCGCTACACCGAGCTCCTCGACACCGCCGCGTCGATGAACATGAACGCCGTGTTCGTCCAGATCCGCCCGAACTCCGACGCGTTCTACGAGTCACCGTACGAGCCGTGGTCGCAGTGGATCACCGGCACGCAGGGCAAGGACCCCGGCTACGACGTCCTGGCGTTCATGCTCAAGGAGGCCCACGCCCGCAACCTGGAGTTCCACGCCTGGTTCAACCCCTACCGCATCTCCCGCCAGGACGACCTGAAGAAGCTGTCGCCCAAGAGCCCCGCCCGCCAGCACCCCGACTGGGTCCGCAAGTACAACAAGGGCCTGTGGTACGACCCGGGCCTGCCGCAGGTCCGCGACCTGGCCACCAAGGCCGTCATGGACGTCGTCAACAAGTACGACATCGACGCCGTCCACTTCGACGACTACTTCTACCCCTACCCCGAGGACGGCGAGTTCCCCGACGCCGCCACCTACAAGACCCACGGCAAGGGGATGGACAAGGGCGACTGGCGCCGCAAGAACGTCGACACCCTCGTCGAGTCCCTCTCGGGCAAGATCCACGAGGCCAAGCCGTGGGTGCAGTTCGGCATCAGCCCGTTCGGCGTGTGGCGCAACAAGAGCACCGACCCCGCCGGATCGCCCACCAGCGCCCTGCAGAGCTACGACGACATCTACGCCGACACCCGCACCTGGATCAAGAGGGGCTGGCTCGACTACGTCACCCCCCAGCTGTACTGGCCGATCGGCGACCCCCGCGCCGACTACGCCAAGCTCGCCGCCTGGTGGGCCGGGCAGGTCAAGGGCACCGGCGTCCAGCTCACCATCGGGCAGGCCGCCTACCGCGTCGGCGCGGACGCCGCCTGGAAGGACCCCGCCGAGCTGTCGCGCCACCTCGCCCTGAACGCCAAGCACCCCCAGATCAACGGCGACGTGTTCTTCAGCGCCCGCGACGTCGCCGCCAACCGCCGCGGCTTCGCCGCCCGGCTCCGCGACGACCACTACAGCCGCCCCGCCCTGCGCCCCGTCCCCGCCCGCCGCGGCGGCGCCGCGCCGCCGGCCGTCCAGGGCACCACGGCCGCGCCCGCCGGCGACGGCAAGGGCGTCAAGGTCACCTGGCGGCCGTCCAAGGGCGCCACGTCCTACGCCGTCTACCGGGCCGACGGCGAACGGCCCGGCTGCGCCCCCGCCGACACCGGGCGGCTCATCGCCGACGTCCGCGGCGGCGGCATCATCGACCCCGGCGCCAAGAAGGGCCGCGTCTACACCTACTACGTCACCGCCCAGGACCGGCTCCACCACCAGAGCCCGCCCGGGCGTGGCGCGACGGTCACCGCACCCGAGGGATAATGATCATGGTCCGTGGGGAGGAATCAGACACCTGATCGCCCCCCGGAGGTATGAGCATGGCGCTGTCGATGGAGGAGCAGCGGATCCTCACGCAGATCGAGGTCCGCCTGAGCGAGGACGACCCGCGGCTGGCCCAGCGCCTGGCACGGCTCGGCGCCCCGCGCGGCCGCCGCCGCACCGTCGTCCTCATCGTGACCGCCATCGCCCTCGTCGCCGCGATCGCCGCCGGCGTCGCGGCCGCCGTCCTGTAGACACCCAGCAGCGCAGGCACCGAGACAGCGCGCCGGGAGACCGGCCGCATGCCGGCGCCCCCGGAGCTCCCGCCGGGGGGCGCCGCGGCGCGCGGTCAGGCGTTCCTGCGGTCGTACTCCTCGCGCGCCCGGTCCACCTCGGGCATGTGCTCCTCCGCCCACATCTTCAGCCGGCAGACGGTGTCCAGCAGCGACCGGCCCAGCGGCGTGAGCTCGTAGTCGACGCGGACGGGCACCGACGGGGTCACCGTCCGGGTCACCAGCCCGTCCCGCTCCAGGTTCCGCAGGGTCTGGGTCAGCATCTTCTGGCTCACCCCCGCGATCCGCGCGGACAGGTCGCTGTAGCGCGACCGGCCGTCCAGCCCCAGCGCCGCGATCACCAGGCTCGCCCACTTGTTGCCGATCGTGTCCAGCAGGCGCCTGCTCGGGCACGACGCGGCGAACGCGTCGAAACGCCCCGCCGGAACCCCGGCGGAAGCGTCCGAAGCCACCCCCGGAGTCACGTCCGAGGTCACGTCCGAGGTCACGTCCATGGCCCACCTCCGGGTGCGTACGCCACCTCAAAGTGCCTACTTCCCAAAAGAGAGTAAGTCACCGATGGTGGTGTCGTCCATCGACGGCAAGGAGCCCACCATGACGTTCGCACTCGTGTCCAAGCCCGGCACCGCCGCGCCCGCCCTGGAACAGGTGACGCTGCCGCCGCCCGCGGACGGCGACCTGCGCGTCCGCGTCACGGCGGCATCGGTCGACCCCGTCGACGTCTTCGTCGCCGCCGGGCCCGCCCGGCAGATCTTCGGGCTCACCGGCACCGTCGGCCTCGGCCTGTCCCTCACCGGCGTCGTCACCGCGACCGGCGCCGCCGTCACCGGCCTCTCGGCCGGGGACACCGTCGCCGCCGTGCACGCCGACTTCACCGCCCCCGTCCGCGCGCACGCCGAGGAGACCCTCGTGCCCGCGGCCGCCGCCGCGCGGCTGCCGGCCGGCCTCGACCCGGTCGCCGCCGCGTCCCTCCCGGTCAACGGCCTGACCGCCGCGCAGCTGCTGGACCGGCTCGGCCCCGCCCGCGGGCGGACCCTGCTGGTCACCGGGGCCGCCGGCGCCGTCGGCGGCTACGCCGTCGCCCTGGCCGCCCACGCCGGCTGGACCGTCACCGGGCTGGCGCGCGCCACCGACCGCGACTTCGTGCTGCGGGCCGGTGCCCGCGAGCTGGTCACCCGGATGCCGGAGCGCTCGTTCGACGCCGTCCTGGACGGCGCGGTCCTGCACGCCGAGGCCCTCGGCGCCGTCCGCGACGGCGGCGCGTTCGCCGGCGTCCCCGCCGCGTCCCCCGCGGCCCCCGAACGCGGCATCGAGGTCTCCATCGTCGGCGTCGAGCCCGACGGCGCCAGGCTCGGCGAGCTGCTCGCCCTCGCCGCCTCCGGCGTCCTCGAACCGCGGGTGGCCGGACGGGTCCCGCTGGCCGACGGCGCCACCGCCTACGGCAAGGTCGCCGGCGGCGGGCAGCGGGGACGGTGGCTGCTGCTGCCGTGAACCCCGCACGCGCGAAACGCCGAAACCCCGGCGAGACGGACTCGCCGGGGCCTCGGCGTTCACGCCGGTGTGGTGGTCGCCTCACGGCGAAAGGCACAACGAAGCTCCAGCCCGGACCGCATGGGACCGGCGGTATTCCCCGAAGGCATCAAGTAGAGCCCGGGGGACACATGCCACACCGACGCACCCACTGTAACGGTTCCGCGCGGGTGCCTCCGCCACCGGCACCCCGCATGTGAAGTTCACCTCACCTCCGGGTGAGGGTTCCCCTACGGCCGTGCACCGTCCCGCCCGCGGATGCGTCACTTCCTATGAACCAGTGCGGGGAACGCCCGGGAGCCACCGGCCGGCGGTACGGGGACCACCGGCCCGGCCGCCACGCCCCGGCGTCCCCGGACGCGGCCGCGACGGACGCGGCCGCGCACCGAGGCCGCCGAACCACGGGGGACCGGCAGAGGGCGAGGAGACGGGGCAGTGCACACCACGGGGACCGGCACCACACGACCCGCAGACACCGCAGCAGGCGACGACACGACCACCGGCGCATTCGGGGGCGCCCACGACACCGTGAACGAGCGGCCCGGCGGCACCGCCGCGGGCTGGGACCTGGACCCCGGCCCCCGCGCCGCGTCCCGGGCCCGCGCCCTCACCGGCGAGGCCCTGCGCCGCTGGCACGTCACCGACCCCGCCGCCCTCGACGATGTCGTCCTCATCGTGGACGAGCTCGTCACCAACGCCGTCGTGCACGGATCCGGGCCCGTCCGCCTCACCCTCCGCCTGGACACCGACCCCGGCGAACCGGCCGGCACGGCGGGCAGTGAACCGGGCGCCGAGGGCGCCCGGTACCCGGTGCGGCTGGTCGGGGAGGTCACCGACGCCGCCACCGCCGTGCCCCGCGTGCCCGCCGAGCCGCCCCGCGTCCTGGACTGGTCCGAGGCCGGCCGCGGACTGCTCCTGGTCGCCGCCCTCGCCACCGAGTTCGGCGCCCGCCCCGGCCCGTCCGGCAAGACGGTCTGGTTCACCCGCCGCCTCTCGCGCCCGCCCGGCCACTCCAACGGCGGCGGCACGGCGAACGGCACGGCCAACGGCGCCGCCACTGGCGCCGGGCGGAACTGACCGGCCGGAGCGGGTCAGGCCTGCAAGGGGCAGCGGTCCACCACCCACGCCTCCTCGTCGTCGCCCGGCGGGACCGGCGGCCCGTCGGCCAGCCGGTCCAGATGCCACTCGATGTGCGCCAGCGGGCCGCGCCAGCCCGCCAGCAGGTCGGCCAGAAAACGCGGCGGGCCTGGCGGCCCGTAGGGGCGGGGATCGGGCAGCTCGTCCTCCCACAGCGCGTCGTCGCAGGAGGCCGCCCAGTGCCCCACCGCCTCCAGCACCTCCTGCAGGTCGCGGGCCAGATCGCCCAGCGACCGCAGCGCCATCGCGTCCTGGATCATCCGCTCCCGCGCGTCATAGGGCATCTCCCGCCCGAAATCGGGCGGGAACGCGGGCGGGCGGCCCGCCAGCACAGGGTCCTCGCCGGTCGCCGCCGACCGGATCGCCGCCGCCTGCCACCGCGTCCACTCCGCCAGATGCCCCAGCACCCCGCGCAGCGCCGCCGCCCCCTCACCGCCGCGGACCTCGGCCGCCGCGTCGCGCAGCCGCGACCGCACCAGCTCCAGCCGGTCCAGCGTCCACGCCCGCGCCCGCGCGGCCCCCGCCGGGCCGCGCGGGCCCGGCTCGGCCGGGGGACGCGGCATCGGCACCCGCAGCGCCGCCAGCAGCTCGTCCAGGTCGCGGACCTCCGCCCCCCGCCCCGACAGGAACGCCGCGCCGATCCGGTCCAGGCGGAACATCCGCGGCCCGTCCCGCATCCGGCACCACCCCACCAGGTACTCCCCGTACGGGGCGATGACCAGGCCGTGCGCCTCCACGTCCCGCGAGCTGCGCGCCCCCGACCGGTCGGTGTAGGCGAGCCGGACGACCCGGCGGGTCCGGACGGCCTCGGCCAGCGTGTCGCGCACCGGGCCCGTCAGCGACCCCGCCTCGGTCAGCGGCGCCGGCGGGCCGGGGTCGGGCAGCACGTACCCGCGGCCCTTCTCCGCCCGCACCGGCAGCCCGCCGTGCGTCAGCATCTCCAGGTCGCGGCGGACGGTCCGCTCGCTGACCCGCAGCCGCGCCGCCAGCACGGCCGGGTCGAGCGGCTCGGGGGAGGCCGCCCGCAGCTCCGCGACGAGCTCCAGCAGCCGGTCTACACGGTCCACGTCACCCATCGTGACCCCGCCCACCGACATTCCGCCGCCGGGAAGGGGCCCAATTCCCCCGCGGGCAAGGGGAATCGGGCCCGCACGGTCACGGGCCCCGCGGGGTCAGCGGCCGGACAGCTCGGCCGCCAGCCCCTCGAAGTCGGCCGCCGTCAGCGACAGCGCGCTGCCGATCGCCTGCGTCGCCTCCGCGCTGCCCAGATGCCGCGTCGCCGCCCGGTCCAGGTAGGCCTCCACCAGCCGCGCGCCTGTCAGCCGGCCGCGCGGGCGCAGCGAACCGACCTCGCGGTTCACCACCGCCCAGGCGTCCGACCCGAGCCGCAGGCTGCGCTCCTCGGCCAGCAGCCGCACCAGCGCCGAGCGGGCCTCCGGGGCCGCCAGGTCCGGCAGCCGCACCGCCCGCAGGTCGGTGACCAGCTCCGGTGACGCCGCCGACAGCTCCCCGACCCGGTCCGGCTCGCACGTGGCAAGCAGCGCGGTGTCGTTCACGCCCTCCAGCCGCGTCCGGTACAGCACCGACGCGTACGCCGCGCCCTGCGCCTCGTCCAGGATCAGGCCGTCGAGGCCGTCCAGCAGCAGCACGTGCCCGGCGTGCTCCTCCAGCGCGGCGCGCAGCCCGTCGGGGCCCTGCTCGCGCAGGTCCTCGGCGTGGACGGCGTGGACCTCGCCGCTGGAGGCCTCCACCTCCGCCAGCGCCCGCGCCACCATTCTGGCCAGGCGCCGCTGGCCGCTGGACGGCGCGCCGATCAGCAGCAGCGCCGGCGCCGACGCGCTCGACACCTCCTGCCCGCGCAGCCGCCGCGCCCACTTGCCGCGCCGCCGCACCTCGGTCACCACGCGCTCGATGTCGTCGGCGCCGCACAGGAACCGGATCCCGTACGCCTCGGCGACCTGCGGGCTCTGCTCTGGGACGGGCGCCGGCGGCACCGGGGGCGGCGGCTCGGGCACCGGCGCGGGCGGCGGCGGAAGGTCCGCGAGCGGCGCCGGCGCCGGGGCCGGGGCGGGTCCGGGGGCGGGTGCCGCCGGGGCGTCCGCGCCCGGCCACGCCGGCCCCGGGTCGAGCTGGGTCCGGAACGCGTCGTCCATCTGCGTCTGCTGCGGCTCCGAAGGCCACGCCGGCTCGGGACCGGCCTGCGGCCACGCCGGAGCGGCGGACTCGGCCGCGGGCGGCGCCGGAGGCGGAGGTGGCGGAGGAGGAGGCGGCGGGGCGGGCGGAGCGGACTGGCTGCCGGGGGCGGGCGTTCGCCGCGTCGGCGGCGCCTCCTCGAACAGCAGGTCCGCGGAACCGGCGGGGTCCGGTTCGGGGGACGGGTCCGCCGCGTGAGGCGCCGCGGGGGGAGCCGCCGAGGGGGCGGCCGGGGGAGCGGGCGGCGGGGGGATCCGCGGCGGCGGCATGTCGGAGGCGAACGGGTCCGCCGGCGGGTCGGTGCGCGGGCCCTGCGCGTCCTGCGGGGGAGGGGGCGGCGGCTGCGGGCTCGGGAACGGCGGCGGCGACTGCGGCGGGGGCGCGGGCTGGGCCTCCTGCGGGGCGGGCGGCTCCGGGGCCGACGGCGGCGGGACCGGCGCGGCGGGAGGCGGGGCGGGGGCGACCGCGGGAGGCGGGCCCGGGGCGTCCTGCGCGGGCTCGGGCACCGGTGCGACCGGCTGGTCGGCGCCGGAGGAGGCGCGCTCGGCGGCCATGTGGGCGCGGGCGGCCTTGATGATGTCCCACGCCGACAGCTCGTCGGTGGACGGCGGCGTGTGCATCGCGGGGGACGTCAGTTCCGCCGCGACCGCCTGCGGCACCGCGAACCCCGTCGCCGGCGGCGGCACCTGCGCCAGCCGGCACCACGTCAGCCCGAGGGTGTAGGTGGTGGACAGCAGCGCGGCCAGGGCGTCGGGGTCGTCGCTGCGCAGGCTCTCGGGGAGGCGGCCGTCGCGCGGCCACAGCGACCGCAGCGGGTTCGCCGGGTCCGACAGCACCGCCTGCAGCGTCCGGGCGCTGTCGGTGTCCAGCCAGCGCTGCAGCGCCGGCAGCGCGCCCGGCGCCGCCTGCAGGTCGGCCGCCAGCACAGCGATCCCGGCGCGGCGGACCTCGTCGTGGCCGCGGCCGGGCGCTGCCGGGCGCGGCCCGGTCAGGCCCGCGACGATCTCCTGCAGGTCGTACAGGGCCAGCCGCAGGTACTCGCCGGGGGCGGTGTCGCGGACCATCGGGGTGGCGTACTCGGCGGGGCAGCGGCGCCGCCACTCCTGCAGGATCGCCTCGGGCCCGTACCGGACGGTCGCCAGGTCCTGGTTGACCATCCGCAGCGACGCCGCCGTCACCGCGGCCAGGGCGTCGGCGCCGGGACGGAACCGCGGGTCGGCCTGCAGCCCGGCGGCGACCTCGTACATGACGCGGGCGATGTGGGCGGCGCCTCCGCCGTCGCCGGCGCCGAGCCGGTGGACGTAGTAGCCGGCGAGGGTGCCGAAGTCGGGCGGCATCATCCAGTGCAGCTGCTCGGCCGAGGTCGTCAGGAACGGGATGAACGACTCGATCAGCGGGTGCTCGGTCAGCACGACCGGGGACCCGGCGCACCACAGCAGCGCGCCCCACGCGGCGGCGACGGTGCTGGGCGTCCCGGGCTGGAACATCGGGTCGCGCTGGGCGAACTGCTGCGGGTTGACCGCCAGCGCCGTGGTGAGGGCCTGGGAGATGCGGGCGACTACGGCGGTTTCGGGGACGGGGCCGAGGAACCCCAGCGGCGCGACGCGCCCGGCGGCCAGGTCGGGGCCAGTCGGGAACAGCTGCGGCGGGACGGGCGGCGTCCCGGCGCCGCTCGGCGCGGGGACCGCGACACGGCGGTCCTCCGGCTGCGCCGGCGGCGGGCACGGGTGCCAGGTTCCGTCCAGGCCGCACCGGTACCAGCGGCCCCACGCGCCGTACAGCCACCACTCGCCGGCGCCCCACAGCATCCGCGCGGCGACCTGTGCCGCGCGGTCGGCCGGCTGGGCGGTCTGCCACCACGGTGAGGCCACCAGCTCGCGCACGTTGCCCTCGACCGAGGCGAACAGGTCGCCGCTCGGGCCCCCTCCGGTTCCGCCGGGCGCCGCCCCGGCCGCCTGCCAGCTCATCCGGCGAATAGTAGTCGCAGCGGGCGGTTCGTCCGGCATCGCGCACGTGACCGGCCAGTAGTTCCGTGTCTCTGTGGGGGACGTGCCCCCCACACCCCCGGGGAAAGGGACCGTGCCGTCGACCTGTAAGGACCGTTATGGCAAGATGCTCATTAGCCCGCCGGGGGTGGGCGCAATGGCGGACCACGCGACCCGGGGGTGAGGATGGACGCCGCCGCACGTGGTGGGGCCGGCAGCGACGGGGCCGCGCGGACCCGCGCGTGGGGCCTTTTCCTGGCGGTGCTGTCCTCGGTGTGCTTCGGCGCGTCCGGGCCGTTCGGCAAGGCCCTGATCGAGGCCGGGCTCAGCCCGCTGCAGGCCGTCTGGATGCGGATCGCGGTGGCGGCGCTGGTGCTGGTCCCGGTCGCGGCGGTCTGGCGGGGCCGGGCCGCGGCCCGCGGCCTGCGCCCCCACCTGCGCGCCCTCGCCGTCTACGGGCTGACCGGCGTCGCGGGCTGCCAGGCGTGCTACTTCGTCGCGGCGTCCCGGCTGCCGGTCGGGGTGGCGATCCTGCTGGAGTTCAGCGGCCCGGTCATCGTGCTGGGATGGCTGCGGCTGGTGCGCCGCGCCCCGGTGCACCGCACCGCCGCGGCCGGGGTCGCGATCGCGATGGCCGGCCTGGCCCTGGTCGTGCAGGTCTGGACGGGCCTGTCGCTGGACCCGGTCGGCCTGGCCGCCGGACTCGGCGCCGCCGCCTGCCAGGCCAGCTACTTCCTCATCGTCGACCGGCTCACCGGCAAGGTCGACCCCCTGGTCATCACCACCGCCGGCAGCGTCGTCGCCGCGGCCGCCCTCGCCGGGCTCGCGGCGCCGTGGGCGCTGCCGTGGGACGTACTGGGCGCGGCCGTGCCGGTCGGTGGGCACACCGCGCCCGGCTGGACGCTGGTGGCCTGGATCGGGATCGTCAGCACCGTCGTCGCCTACCTCACCGGGGTCGCGGGCCTGCAGCGGCTGTCGGCGCAGGTCGGCGGCGCGATCTGCTACACCGAGGCCGTCGCCGCCGCGCTCATCGCCTGGGCCGCGCTCGGCGAGCGGCTCACCGCCGTGCAGATGCTCGGCGGCGCGGTCGTGCTGACCGGCGCCTACATCGCCCAGCGCGCCGCGGTGCCGCCGGGCCGTCAGGCGTCCTCGCCACGGAAACGGCGCACGCCCAGGACCACCGACACCGCCAGCAGCACCCCCGCGACCAGCGCGCCCTCGGCGACGGCCGCCGAGGCGTAGTCGCCGAGGAACGCCGCCCGCGCCGCGTCCACCACGTACCGGAACGGGGTGAGGCGCGACAGCGCGTCCAGCCATCCCGGCGCCAGGCTCATCGGCAGCAGGATCCCCGACAGCAGCATCAGCGGCAGCGTCACCGTCGACAGCAGCGGCGCGAACGCGTCCTCGGTGCGCGTCCGCATCGCCAGGACGTAGGACAGCGAGGCGACGCTGACCGCCAGCGACACCACCAACAGCAGCCCGGCGGCGACCCCGCCGGCGGGGGCGCGCAGCCCCAGCGCGAACCCGGTCGCGACCAGCAGCACGCCCTGCACGGCGATGACGGCGGTGTCGCGCAGGACGCGTCCCAGCAGCAGCGCGGTCCGGCTGGCCGGGGTGACGCGCAGCCGCTCCACCACCCCCGACCGTAGGTCGGCGATCAGCCCGAACCCGGCGAACCCGGCACCGAACAGGGCCAGCTGGATCAGCACGCCGGGCACGAACACCTGCCAGGCGCTGCCCGCGCCGAACCCGCGCACGTCCACCAGCTCCGACAGCAGCGGCCCGAACAGCACCAGGTACAGCAGCGGCTGCATCAGGCCGAACAGTACCGCGACCTTGCTGCGCAGCGTCTGGCGCATGTACCGCAGGAAGATCAGCCGGGTGTCGGACACGGTCCGCGCGACAGAGGACATCGAACACTCCTTGAATTGGGGGGCGGGGGCTGGTCAGGCGGCGTCGCGCAGGGAGCGGCCGGTGACGGCGAGGAAGACGTCGTCGAGGGTGGGACGGGCCAGGCTCAGCGACGCCAGGTCCACTCCGGCGCCGTCCAGCGCCCGCATCAGCGGCACCAGCGCCTTCTCGCCGTCCTCGACGGTGAGCCGCACCGTGCCGTCGCCGACCGCGACCTCGCGGACCCCCGGCAGCGCCGACAGGGCGGTGCGCGCCGCTCCGGCGGCGGACGCGTCGGCCAGCGCCAGCGTGACCACGTCGCCGGCGACGCGGCGCTTGAGGGCGGCGGGCGTCCCCTCGGCGACGATCCGGCCCCGGTCGATGATCAGCAGCCGGTCGCACAGCGCGCTCGTCCAGGTAGTGGGTTGTCAGGAACACCGTCGTGCCGTCCCGGTCGCGCAGCGAGCGGACGTGCTCCCACAGGTTGCCGCGGCTCTGCGGGTCCAGCCCGGCGGTCGGCTCGTCCAGGAACAGCAGCGGCGGCCGGTGCACCAGACCGAGCGCGATGTCCAGGCGGCGCCGCTGCCCGCCCGACAGCGACCCCGCCGGGCGCGCCGCGAGGCCGTCCAGGTCCAGCCGCGCGCACAGCCGCGCGATCTGCTCCCGGCGGCCGGTGACGCCGTGCAGCCGCGCCTGCAGGTCCAGCTCCTCGGCCACCGGGACGGCCGGGTCGGTGCCGCCGCCCTGGGCGACGTAGCCGATGCGGCGCCGCACCCCCGCCGGGTCGGCGCGCAGGTCGCGTCCCGCGACCCGCGCGGTCCCCCCGGTCGGCGCCAGCAGCGTCGTCAGCATCCGCAGCGTCGTGGTCTTCCCGGCCCCGTTCGGGCCGAGGAACCCCACGATCTCGCCGGCCGCGACCGACAGGTCCACGCCGCGGACGGCCTCGACCGTCCCGTGCCCGGCGGTGAAGGTGCGGGCCAGCCCGCGCGCCTCGATCACGATGTCCTCCTTCAGAGCGATGCCCGATACAGTAACCCCAATTTTGCAGTCACACCAAATTTTGAGTGACCCCAGTGAAGGTATATTCGCCGGCATGGGCGAGCACCACCTGCCGGACGCCGGGACCGGACCGGAACCGGGGCTGCGCGAACGCAAGAAGCGCGAGACGCGGCGCCGCATCTCCGACATCGCCACCGGCCTGTTCATGACGCGCGGGTTCGACGCCGTCACCATCGCCGACGTCGCCCGCGCCGCCGACGTGTCGGTCAACACCGTCTTCAACTACTTCGGGACCAAGGAGGACCTGTTCTTCGACCGGCAGGACGAGATGATCGAGGCCGCCGGGCGCGACTTCCGCGACCGCCGCCCCGGCGAGAGCGCCGCCGCGGTGTTCCGCCGCCGGTTCTTCGAGAACCTGGACGCCCGCTCCTACCAGACCGCCTTCCACGAGGGATCGGAGGCCTGGACCCGCACCGTCCGCGACAGCCCCGCGCTCACCGCCCGCAGCCGCGAGATGATCCGCCGCGCCGAGGACCACCTTGCCGGCCTGCTCGCCGCGGACACCGGCGCCGCCCCCGGCGACATCGCCCCCCGCGCCGCCGCCGCGATGATCCTCGCCGTGCAGACCTCCCTCGTCGAGCACATCGCCGACCGCAAGAGCGCCGGGGAGACCCTGGAGGAGATGCGCGAGGACGTCTACGCCGCCACCGCGCGCGCCTTCGACCTGCTGGAGCACGGCCTCGGCGGCTACGCCGCCGCACCCCCCGCCGACGGGACGGGGGAAAGCGACGGAGCACCGCCGGCGCCCGGAAAATGAGTGTCGGACCGCTCCCGGTCGTTCCTACACTCCATGATTGCGGAGGCCGACAATCATGGACATCCCCACACTTCTCGCCCACCTGCAGCGCCACGACACCGCGCTCACCCTGCCCCGGGGCGCCGGCCCGCGCTGGGACGACGCCGACCTGCACCGCGCCGCCCACACCGACGACGCCGAAGGCTACGCGCTGCTCGGCCTCGCGCCCGGCGTGCGGACCTGGCAGCGCGCCCGCGTGCTCCTGCAGATCCTGGCCGCCTCCCAGACCGGGCTCGGCGACCGGGCCCGCGCCGTCCAGGCCCGCACCGCCCGCGTCCTGACCCTCGGGCTGCCGCCCGGCCACGTCATCACCGTCCTGCTCACGCTGCGGCGGCTGCGCGCCAACCACAAGCACACCACCCGCACCGCGCTGCGGTTCGTCCTGGAGCACCCCGGCGCCGACGCGCTCATCGCCGCGCGCCGCCCCGCCCTCCTGGACTGCTTCGAGCACGCCCTCGGCACCGACACCGCCCGCGGCTGCGCCCGCCGCTACCGGGGCGGCCCCGCCGAGGACCTGTACGCCGCCCTCGGCCGCCAGGTCGACCAGGCCGCCCGCGCCTTCCCCCGCTTCGCCGGCACGCTCGCGCTGGTCCTGGACGCCTCGGCGTCCATGCGCGGCTACGGCGACCGCGAATGGGCCGTGCTGTCGCAGGCCGCCGCGCTGCGGATGGTGCTGTCGCAGGTGTGCGACCGGCTGGAGGTCATCGAGACCGGCGGCGACGAACGCTCCCCCCGCGGCGCCACCGACCTGGCCACCGGCCTCCTTGACGCCCTCGGCACCGACCCCGACCTGGTCGCCGTCGTCTCCGACGGATACGAGAACGTCTACCCCGGCGACCTGGCCCGCGTCGTGGCCGGCATGCCCCGCGCCGGCATCACCACCCCCGTGGTGTTCTGCCATGCCATGTTCACCGGCAGCGACGATCTCACCCTGCGGCGCCCCGCCCCGTCCCTGCCGCAGCGCGGGTTCTCGCACCAGGACGACTTCGCCGAGCTCCTGCCCTGGATGTTCGGGCACTGCGACGCCGGCGCGCCCTGGCTGCGCGCCGCCCTGCACGCCCGCCTGGACGACCTGGAGCGGCAGGCCGACGCCCTCGCCGCCCGCCCCGCCGCCTGAACACCCCCAAACACCCCCGGGCCCGCGCGGACCGCACCGTCCGCGCCGGCCCGCACCGACCGAAGGGAGCACCGCATGACCCAGATGACGGCGCTCGACACCCTCCTCCCCGGCCCGCTCAGCCTCGCCGGGCACCGCCTGGGCACCCCCCAGCAGGCCGGCACCCTCACCATGATCCCGATCACCGGGCCCGTCCACCCCGGCTTCGCGCCGCCCCGCACCGGCCTCAAACTGACCGAGTCCGCGGATACGGGCAGGTCGAGCTCACCAACGCCGCCCCCTCCGGCGTCGCGACGAGTAGCGGGGTTCTGGAAGAATTCAGATCACTCGATCACCGACTCCTGCCAGTCCACGACCCCAGCACAGTCGGTCGCTAGGTCCAATCGGCGATGGCGCGGGTTTGGAGGTTTCGTGGCCAGCCGTCGTTCGCCGGAAGCGTGGCCCACCGCTCGTCGGTCATGGTGATGGTGAGTGTGGCCTTCGGCCATTCCGCGGTAAGGATCGCGTACACCTCACGCTGCGGGAGATTGTCCAGGTCCTTACCGGGTTCATAGGTGATCGTGTAACCCGCGATGTAGGTGTCGGCGATGTGTTCCAGCATGCGGAATTGATCGTGGGGCGCCATGCCGAGGCGTTCGTCGTCATCCGCGACCGCCTTGGCGAGTTCGGTCCGTTCGTCCTGCTCGCCGGCGTCGTATCGGGCCTGCCAATCCTGGGCGAGCAGGTCGAGCACATGGTACGGCTCGTACAAAGCCAACTTCCGCCGGTCGGGCGGGATGCGGAACACGAGTTCGATCTCCCGGCCACTCTGTCGGGCGGCGACGAGTTCGGCCTCGATGTGGTCGAACGTTTTCGCGTATCTGACTCTGCCGCCGCGTCGCCCGGCCTTCGGGACGAGGCGCGCGACCGACTTGATGCTGCCACCGCTGACGCTGTAGCTGCCGAATGCGTCCATTGTCGCGTACGTGTTCCGGTCGATGAGAGTGCCGTCCTTGATGCTGCCGTAAATCGATGTGACGCGCACTGCCCGGCCGATCCAGTCTACCGGGATGTGCTTCGGGTCGTCGATTGTGTCCCCGGTCGTATAGGCGGTCGGTGCGTATGCGGCAATTTCCAGCATGTCCGGGCCGGTCGTGAGATGTTCGACCCACGCGGCGCGTGGCATGTGCATGAAGGAGTCGCCGGGGGTCGATCGTTACATCGGGTTCGCCGGGTGCGATCGGTGCGCACTCAGCGAACTCCATCGGTTCGTCGTACGCGTAGCTCTCCCATTCGTCGCCTTCGCGGATATGCTCCAGCCACGCCGGGTGGGTCACCTCGATGTGCAGCATTCCGGACGGGTGGCGTCCGGCGGTCTCGTCGGTTACCCGAATTGACCTGATGAAGCCGCGGGCGAACTTGTGCTGCCACTCTTCGTCCATGGTGTCGTCGAACGACACTTCCTTCGCGAGAGCGCCTCCGCGTTCGGGGATTTCGCGGGCGGCCTCCTCAAGGAGCCTGATCGCGAAGTCTTCGGCCGCTGTCGCCCACTGTTGGTCATCCGCGGCGTCAATCCTCAGCGAGGCCGTCGTGCCGTGGCATGCCGTCACCGTCACATCAAAGTTCTTCGAGCCGCATCCCGGCCCCGGTCGGCGGTGGGTGACGAACACCGGCCCGCGGATGCGGCCCTTCAGCAGCCGGGGCAGGAGCCGGGCAGTGCCGGCGCGGCTACGAGGGGCCGACGGTCCCGGCCTGGGCGAAACGGCTGGCGGTGCCGGACTCCGAGACCCCGGCACGCTCGAAGATGGCGATCGACCGACTGGTCACGCGGCGCGAGGTTCATCTGCGGGAGAAGACCCTCTGGCGGATGCTGTACGAAACCGCCGGTCGTGCGGAGGAGATCCTCGGCCTGAACATCGAGGACTTGGACTTCGCTGGGCGTCGCTGCCTGGTCAAGGCCAAGGGCGCGCGGAGCAAGGCCCGCCGCGGGGGCCAGGCGCGCGAGGACTTCGTGCTGGAGACCGTGTACTGGGACGCTTCCTGCACGACCCGGAGAATGTCACCGCAGGTAACGGATCAAGCTACCGCAGATATTGGGGTGTTATCTGTGGGAAGACTTCAGACGGGTCCGCCCGCCGACGCTCCGTCAGCCGCCCACCAGGGCCGACTGATCCTTAGCGCCGGTTTTCGTTCGGATGTTCCTCAACCCCCTACCTGAACCTGCGGCTGTCCACCGTCACCGCACCCCGCCTGGCCGGGCAGATCGTCACCGACGGCGACTGCACCATCTACGCGTCCCTGTTCGCCTGCTGACCCCCTGGGGCGGCCCCGCGGAAAAGGGGTTGCCCCGGGGACGCGGCACCCGCTTCAAGGCGCCCACCCACCCGGAACACCGGACGCACGACCATGCTCGTCGTCCCCAGATGCGCCAGCGGCATCGACACGTCCACCAGCTCGTCGAACCGCGCACCCTCCCGGTAGCGGATCCGCGCCTCCGCCACCACCAGGTCGTACCCCTGCGCCACCATGTCGGCGTAGTCGCCGAACAGCTCCCGCCACATCTCCGTCAGCGCCACGTCATAGAAGAACAGGTAGTGGCCGTTGAACACCACGCCCTGCTGATCGCACTCGCTGTACCGCACCCGCAGCCGATGCGTGAACACCTCACCCATACCGGGCATCCTGCACCATCCCCGCAACCACCCCGCGCCCGCACACCCCCCGAGCCCTCTCTCCATAACCCTCGCTTCTGGCTCGCAGAAGAACCATCTCTTGGACTTCTGGACCAGCGCCGACCACGATGGGGGACGTCAGCCGCACACAACGGGGAGAAAGCCATGACGGACTACGAAAAGGCCATGCGGCCCGAGGACATCACCCGCCTGTTCGTCGAGCGCTCCAACGCCGGCGACGCCGCCGGCGTCGCCGCGCTCTACGAGGAGAACGCGGTCCTGGCCTACCCGCCCGGCTCCCAGACCGTGGGACGCGACGCCATTCGCGAACTGTGGGAGAAGGTCCTGGCCGGCCGCCCCCGCTTCGAGCCCGAGGAGCCGCTGCCGACCCTGGTCAACGGCGACATCGCCCTGACCTCCACACCGCCCCGGGACGGCGCCGGTGCCCGCGCCCAGGTCGTCCGCCGCCAGCCCGACGGCTGCTGGCTCCGCATCATCGACCAGCCCGAATTCGTCCCACCCACCGGGCCCTAGAACCCCGCCAGGGCCCGGGCCGCCCACCCCCTGACTGTGCAGGAGCGAGGGAGACGACGCTCCCGCATTGGCGGGCGCGAACACGCCGAACACTCGCATGAGCTGCCGAACCAGGCGGTGGCCCCAGCGGGATGGGCGGGCCGGTACGCTCGCGGACGCGTCCGGTCGTCCGTAGCGGCCAGGCCCGGCCGTCGGCGGACGCCGCTCGCTACTGCCGGTTCGTTGAGTGTCAGAGGTGGGCCGATGTCCTGGCCGGATGTCACGGTGGTCGATGCCTGCGTGCGGCGAGACGGCCGGGGCGGCAGCCTCACGGCCGTCACCGACGACGACCCGGCGGCGACGGACGCGGACCGGCGTGCGGTCGCCGCCGCGGCCGGCACCTCGCACGCGGCGTTCCTCGGCCCGGGGCGGACGCCGGACGGTGGCCGGCCGGTCCGGTTCTTCACCGCCACCGCCGAACTGTCCGGCTGCGGCCACGGCACCATTGCCGCGCAGGCCGTCCGGCTGGCCCGCACCGCGCGGGCCGAGCTGAACGACCGCCAACACACCGGCGGGCGCACGTTCGACACCGTCGCGATCCGCCGCCCCGCCGGCATCGAGGTGTGGTTCGACCAAGGCCTCGTCGAACTGCGTCACCCCGCACCTGACGAGCGCGCCGCGATCATCGCCGCGCTCGGACTCACCGCGGACGATCCGCATCCGACCGACGTGCCACGGATCGCCACACCCGGCGCACCACGCATGCTCGTACCGGTCCACGACCGGTCGGCGCTACTCCGAGTCCGCCCACACCTCGGCAGGCTGACAGCGGCGTGCCGGCGGTACGGGCTGCTCGGCTGTTTCGTGTACGTACCGCCGCCGGGCGAGCGACCGGGTGCGGCGCGGATGTTCGCGCCGGCGATCGGTGTCGACGAGGATGTCGCCAACGCCAACAGCACCGGCTGCCTGGCCGCTCACCTGCTCGACACGACAGGGGAGCAGGCGATCGCGATCGAGGTGGAACAGGGCGACACCCTCGGTCGACCGGCCAGCGTACTCGCTTCGGCCCGACGAGGGCCGGCGGGCATCACGACCCAGGTCGGCGGGCTGGCGGTGGTCCGCGACGGACACCGAGGCAACGACTAGCTGTACTGCCCCGTGAGGTCGGGGACGCGGCCGGCGGAGCTGTTGCGGCCGCCGGCGGCGCGGCCGTGCATGCGGTGGCCGCCGCCGTATGGTCCTCACGCAGGGAGCCCCGCCGCGCAGCGGCGGGGCTCCCTGTACGGGGCGTTCCTTGCTCAGACCTCGTCGATGTTCATCGCGCCCTCGTTAGGACGGCGGGACAGGTCGATGCCGAGCTCCTCCGCGGCGCGGAAGACGTCCTCGTCGGTGTCGCGCATCTCGATGGACATGCCGTCGCTGGAGAGCACCTCGACGTTGAGGCACAGCGACTGCATCTCCTTGATGAGCACCTTGAAGGACTCGGGAATGCCGGGCTCGGGGATGTTCTCGCCCTTGACGATGGCCTCGTACACCTTCACGCGGCCGAGGACGTCGTCGGACTTGATGGTCAGCAGCTCCTGCAGCGCGTAGGCGGCGCCGTAGGCCTCCAGGGCCCACACCTCCATCTCACCGAAGCGCTGGCCGCCGAACTGGGCCTTACCGCCGAGCGGCTGCTGGGTGATCATGGAGTACGGCCCCGTCGACCGCGCGTGGATCTTGTCGTCCACCAGGTGGTGCAGCTTGAGGATGTAGATGTAGCCGACCGAGATCGGGTCCTTGAACGGCTCCCCGGACCGGCCGTCGAACAGCCGGGCCTTGCCGCTCGGCATCACCATCCGGTCGCCGTCCTGGTTGCCGATGGTGCTGCCCAGCAGACCGATGATCTCCTCCTCGCCGGCGCCGTCGAACACGGGGGTGGCGACGCCGGTGCGCGGCTCGATGCGGTCGAAGCCCTTGTCGCGCAGCCGCTCCGCCCACTTCTCCTGCACGCCGCTGAGGTCCCAGCCCTGGGCGGCGATCCACCCCAGGTGGGTCTCCAGGACCTGGCCGACGTTCATGCGCCCGGGGACGCCGAGGGGGTTCAGGACGATGTCGACGGGGGTGCCGTCCTCCAGGAACGGCATGTCCTCCACCGGCAGCACCTTGGAGATGACGCCCTTGTTGCCGTGCCGGCCCGCGAGCTTGTCCCCATCGGTGATCTTGCGCTTCTGCGCCACGTACACCCGGACCAGCTCGTTCACCCCGGGCGGGAGCTCGTCGCCGTCGTCGCGGGAGAACACCCGCACGCCGATGACCTTGCCCTGCTCGCCGTGCGGCACCTTCAGCGAGGTGTCGCGGACCTCCCGCGCCTTCTCACCGAAGATCGCGCGCAGCAGCCGCTCCTCCGGCGTCAGCTCCGTCTCACCCTTCGGCGTGACCTTCCCGACCAGGATGTCGCCATTGACCACGTCCGCACCGATACGGACGATCCCGCGCTCGTCGAGGTCGGCCAGGACCTCTTCGGAGACGTTCGGGATGTCCCGGGTGATCTCCTCGGGGCCCAGCTTGGTGTCGCGGGCGTCGACCTCGTGCTCCTCGATGTGGATCGAGGACAGGACGTCGTCCTGCACCAGCCGCTGGGACAGGATGATCGCGTCCTCGTAGTTGTGGCCCTCCCACGGCATGAACGCCACCAGCAGGTTCTTGCCCAGCGCCATCTCACCGTTGTCGGTGCACGGCCCGTCGGCGATGACCTGCCCGACCTCGACCCGGGCGCCCTCGTCCACGATCGGCTTCTGGTTGTAGGACGTGCCCTGGTTCGACCGCCTGAACTTCATGACGCGATATGTCGTCCGCGTGCCGTCGTCGTTCATGACGGTCACGTAGTCGGCCGAGACCTCCTCGACGACGCCGGCCTTCTCGGCCGTGATGACGTCGCCGGCATCGGTCGCCGCCCGGTACTCCATCCCCGTGCCCACCAGCGGCGCCTCGCTGCGCAGCAGCGGAACGGCCTGCCGTTGCATGTTGGAGCCCATCAGCGCCCGGTTGGCGTCGTCGTGCTCCAGGAACGGGATCATCGCCGTGGCGACCGAGGTCATCTGCCGCGCCGAGACGTCCATGTAGTGGATCTCCGCCGGCCGCACGAGCTCGACCTCGCCGCCCTTCTTGCGGATCATGACCCGGTCCTCCGCGAACGACCCGTCCTCGTTCAGCAGGGAGTTGGCCTGCGCGATGACGTAGCGGTCCTCCTCGTCGGCGGTCAGGTAGTCGATCTGGTCCGTGACAACACCGTTCTCCACCTTGCGGTAAGGCGTCTCGATGAACCCGAACGGGTTGACCCGCCCGAACGCGGCCAGCGACCCGATCAGGCCGATGTTCGGCCCTTCCGGGGTCTCGATCGGGCACATCCGGCCGTAGTGCGACGGGTGGACGTCACGGACCTCCATG